>CAKZKQ010000199.1 GCA_937123825.1 uncultured Pseudomonadota bacterium | reverse complement strand
AAGACCCCATCAAACTCCAAACCGGCATCGAGATCTACGACGACGCCGTCAAAAAGACCGGCAAGCTGGCCTGGTTTGTCCCCATGCTCTTCAACGGCACCCCGCCGATGAGCAAAGAGCAGGTCGAACTCTTTGACCAGCACAAGCGCCTGGCCAATGAATACAGTGAAATGTGGCAAACGCGCGGCGGCGGCACCTATGACCCATACGCCTGGACCGGCGGCGACCGATGGAAGTACTTTGAGCCGGTCATGAAGCGCTACAAATCGCGCCAGAAGCACAAGCTGCGCGCCCTGCTGCTGCGCAAAGGCGGGGTCTTGTTTGTCGAAGACGCCCAGGCCGCCTCGGACATCTACCGCTTCCTGGGCATCCATAACCTCTTTGATGAAGAACACATCTGGCACCGGCGCGGTGACGCCATTCACCGGCTCCGACGCAAGAACAAGCTCTCCTACGTCTACGATGAAGGTCCACGCAAAGGCGAACACACGCGCTTGCTGGTCTTTGACCGCCTGGCCACCACCCGTGAAGGCGTCGAAGGCCGCCTTGGCTGGGATCTGAACCGCCTGCGCCCCATGCTGGCCCTCAAAGCCTTTCAGCTGGAGGATCACGGCGAGGATCTGCTGCGCGGCAAAGCCAAGATGCGCCACGGGGACCTGCTGCCTGCGGCCGCGTTTGAAGAAGGCGGCGCGCTGAAGATCGCCGTGGTGGTGCCCAAAGCCGAGCAAGACAAGTGGTTTGAGCAGATCAAGACCGACCGGGCCAGCGCCGCCATTGGGCGCGGCATCTTGAGGGCCGGAGAGAAGATGCTGGCCGAAGAGCTGCCCTTTGATGAGCCCATCACCGAGCACGGCCAGCAAGACGGACACCTGCGCCCGGCCTGGGAGGACGCCTACCTGCGCGGAGGCTGGTCCTACAACGTCAACGGCGACAAATACCGGGTCTTCAACAAAGACGGCACCCCCAAGGTCCCGCAGGTCTGCATCGACTTCATCTACGACAGCATCGAGCGCTGGAGCGGCACCTGGTACAGCCACAAAGAGACCGGCCGCGAGCACACCAACGGCTTCATCCACATCACCCCCTGGATGGGCAAACGCAAGCGCCGTCAGGTCTCACAACTGGTCCAGGCCGCCGCAGACCACCCCGAGCGCATGGAGTTGCTGCGCTACGAGGACGGCGAGCGCATCCAGTTTGGCGACAGCGAACGCTTCTATACGCGGCTCAAGAAACTGGGCGACACCAGCCAGCCCGGCGACATCATCGCCATCCACGGCCTCAAAAACGATGGGCGCAACCACTGGCACTCGTTCTACCTCTACGAGTTTGACCCCATCTACAACCTGCCCCATCTGGTCATCGGCAACACCGGCCGCGTGAGGATCCAGCCCTGGCACCCGGTCATGCGCACCGGCCCCAAACGCTCCATCGTGGCACGCATCCGCTGGAAAGAAGACTGGCTGCGCAAAGAGAAAGCAGCCTGGGAAGCGGGCAAAGACAAAACCGCGCCTTGAAGCGACATCAAAAGGTACGATATCTTTGTGCGCTGAGAGCTTTGGGCTCAGGTCAGACCAGGAAACACCACTCAAACCACACCCCCGGCTGCCGGGGTGGGCGCACCAAAGGACTCGCCCCGTCAGAACCCCATTTCAAGTGGCCGACGTCAGTCAACGGCGCGGTTCTCCATATGAAATGGTCCCCAGATGTTTGGGATAATTGACCGGACTCCACCAAAGCTCCGTACTGTGCCGTGTGCGGCACCCGTTATGAATCGGATAGCCTCTACAGAAAGCCCTCGGCTCTTTCACAGTCAGGCGCGTTCTCTACCGGCGGCTTTATGGCACCACCTCTCGCAGATCACGACGGAGGATCTGTGACCACCTTGCTTTTAGAGGATCGGACAATGAACAAGACCCGTTATGTGTTGGCGCTTCTGTGCGCTCTGGCCTTGACCATGGCAGCCTGCGGCGACACCGCCGACAGCGCCAACGACGACGGCAACAACGCTGCCAACAATGACGACGGCAACAACGACGTCAACAACGATGGCAACAACGACGGCAATAATGACGTCAACAACGATGAGAACAACGACGTCAACAATGACGGCAACAATGACGTCAACAACGACGGCGGCGGCGCCTGCGACCGCAACGACTTCACACCCACCCGTCAGGGAGTCTCCTCAAGCGACGGATTCTTGAGGTTCTCGGCCGCCAGCTCCGACGACACGCCCTTTGACACCATCGAGATCCAGATTTACGCCTCTTTCAATGGTCCCACCGAGGCGGGCACGTACTCGCTCGACGGCATCAACTACCGCGACTGCGGCCTGTGCGTGCTGGCCAACGCGGACTGTGATGGCCAGAGCTGCCAGAAAACCTTCTACGCCGAGCAGGGCACGGTCGAGATCGACAACCTGGGCGTGAACCTGGGCGAGACCTTCAGCGGACGTCTGGTGGACGCGGTCTTTGATGAGGTCAACATCGACTTTGAAGGCGACTTCACCTCGACCCCCGTGCCTGGCGGCGAGACCTGGTGCATCAACGACCTGTCCTTCGCCGGTGAAATCCGCGACCCCAACGCCGCGCGCTGCGAAGACCCCAACGTCAACTGCGTCGGCGAGGAAGTGCCGGACTTTGAGCTGCAGAACTGCGCCACGGGTGAGATGGAGTCCATCAGCCAGATTGCTGGTGAAGACAAAGCGCTGTGGTTTGTGCTGACCGCGGGCTGGTGCCCGGCTTGCCGTCAGTGGCTGCCCCAGGTCGTCGAACGCCAGGACACCGAAGGCCTCAAAGTGGCCTACATCCTGGGCGAGGACGCCAGCTACAACCAGCCCACCCTGGAGTACTGCCAGCGCTACGCGGCCTCCTACACCGACGCCGAGCGCTTCTACATCGACCACAACGGCGAGTTTGCCTTTGCGACGATGTTCACGGCGATGTGGCCTTACGTGGACGCCAACGGCGCCTTCGGCCTGCCCTGGAACGCTGTGGTGGACGGCGAGACCTTTGAGTACCTCTACGCCGATGGCGCCATGGGTGACCTCAACGCCACCCTCAACGACGCGCTGACCGAGGAGTGATGGTCATACCAAAGTGCAGACGTCCCTTTGTCTGCACTTTGGTACCAACCCCTCCGGTACCTTGACAGCTTA
>CAKZKQ010000198.1 GCA_937123825.1 uncultured Pseudomonadota bacterium | reverse complement strand
TCTTTGAAGCCTTCTGCGCGCGCCTTGAAGCCCAGGGGCTCGGCCGCCCCATGAAGCACATCTCCAACTCCGCCGCCGCCATCCTCTGGCCCGACCGCTGTCACGATCTGGCCCGCACCGGCATCGCCTCCTATGGCATGTGGCCCTCACGCGAGGCCCACGTCGCGGCCATGCTCGCAGGCCGACACAAGCTGGAGCTGCGCCCCGCCCTGCACTGGACCGGCCAGATCGCCCAGGTCAAAGACGTCCCCGCAGGCGCCTACATCGGCTACGGGTGCACCTTCCGCACCACCCACCCCACCAAGCTGGCCATCCTCCCGGTGGGCTACTACGACGGCTACCCCAGGAGCCTGAGCAACATCGCCCACGCCCACATCGCCGGCTGCCGAGCCCCGGTGCGCGGGCGCGTCTGCATGAACATCACCATGGTCGACGTCACCGACATCCCTACCGCCAAACTCGAAGGCGAAGCCGTCCTCCTTGGCCGCAGCGGCGACGAAGAGATCACCGCCGAGCAAATCGGCGAGTGGGCCGGCACCATCAACTATGAGGTGACGACGAGGATCAACGAGCGCATCCCCCGTGTGCGCTTGGCGCCCACCCATACCAAAATACAGATGAAAGGCTTGGTTTGAGGTGTGACCCAAATCAAACCGTTGTCAAAGGGGGTCAACGATGTCTACACAAGGTTTGACCATGAAGATCAGACAAGCTTCAGCGCAGGACGCCGCCGCGTTGCTGGAGATCTACGCGCCCATCGTGCTGCACACCTCGACCTCTTTTGAAGAAGAGCCGCCCGGCGTTGAGGACTTCGCCCAGCGCATCACAAAAGCCATCCAGACGCACCAATGGTTGGTCATGGAGGCCAAGGACGGGACGCTGTGTGGGTATGCCTACGCCGGGACGCACCGGTCCCGGTCGGCCTATCGGCGCTCGGTGGAGACTTCGGTCTACGTCCATCAAAATTTCAGGGGACAGGGCGTGGGACGGCGCCTTTACGAGGCGCTTTTTGAGTCGCTGGCCACCATGGACTACCACAGCGCCTACGCGGGCATTGTCTTGCCCAACGAAGGCAGCATCGCCCTGCACAAGGCGCTGGGATTTGAGCCCATCGGGATCTTCAAAGAGGTGGGCTTCAAGCACGGCCAGTGGCACGACACCTCATGGTGGCAGCGCCGGATCAAGCAGGCTTAGAGCCTCACTCGGTGGGGAAGGCAGCGATGACGTCGATCTCGACCATGACGTTGCGCGGCAGGCGGCTGACCTCCACCGCGGCCCGTGCCGGCGGGTTTTCCGGGAAGTACTCGCCGTACACCTCGTTGACGATGGCGTAGTCGTTCATGTTGGCCATGTAGATGGTGGCCTTGACGACGTTGTCAAAGCTGCAGTTGGCCGCTTCGAGCACCGCCTGGATGTTCTTCATGACCTGACGGGTCTGCTCTTCGACGGTGTCGCCCACCACCACGCCCGTCATGGGGTCCATGGCGATCTGACCGGACAGAAAGAGCAGGTTGCCAAAACCCACCGCCTGGCTGTAGGGACCGATCGCCGCCGGGGCGCGCTCTGTAGTGATGATGTATTTATCCATGCTATCGTGGCTCCTTCCAAGGGATATGCCCAGGCCCCAACAACGCTGGAGCCGCCAGGGTGCAGTCGGTGCACGCCTGTGGGTCAGACAAAGGTCGGTTGTGTTGAACCACGAACTGGCCCGACAATTCAATAGCCAGCGCCAGAGCCACGCGCACGTCGCGCGTTGTCCTCTGGCACACAAAGGAGAAGAAGCTTGACCATGTGGAGGCTGAGACTTGCGCTGGCGGCGTTGGTCAGCACCGCGCCCACCAACGCGCTGCGCGTGCTGGGTTACCGCCTGATGGGCTACCAGATCGAAGGTCAGATCGGCTACGGCACGGTCATCGCGGTAGAGCAGGCCCGCATCGGCCACTGTCAGATAGGCACCTTCAACCGCTTTATCGGCCCCATGAGCGTGGAGATCGGCGCCGGAACCCAGATGGGCAACCGCAACCTCTTTTTGTGTGGTCAATGGACCGCAGACCCACAACACGCCCCGTTGAACTACGCGCGGCGGCTTAAAATCGGCCAGCGCGCGCTGGTCACCTCGGGCCATCACTTTGATGTGGCGGGCGCGCTGGAGATCGGCGACGGCTCCTGGGTGGCGGGCACAGGCACCCAGTTCTGGACCCACGGCGCCGGGGTCACCGACCGCGACATTACCGTGGGCAAAGACTGCTACATTGGCAGCGCGGTGCGCTTTGCGCCGGGTTCGGCCATTGGAGACAAGGTGCTGGTGGCCATGGGCGCGGTGGTGGCCCGCAAGTTTGATCAAAACCGGGTCATGCTCGGCGGTGTGCCCGCCAAAGTCATCAAAACTGACCACGACTGGAAAGAAGACGTATAGATGGTAGCCGGTCACCTCTACGCGCGATGCGTGCGTTTGACGGCGATGAGACCGATGGCAATACTCACAGGGGTAAGATTGAAGCCGCGCTGTGGGCCGCGGTTGGGTTGGAGCTGAGGTGTGGTGTTGATGAGGATAGCAACGGTGCGCCAGATGGCGCCGTGGATGGTGGCGATCGCGGTCTTGATGGTCGGTTGCAGCGATACAAACGAAACCGACCCCCCAGCCGAGAGCAACAACGCCGTCAACAACGACGCCCCCGACACAGACATCCCCGACGCGGTCGATGAAGACACCCCGCAGATGGAGACTTGCCAGCCGGGTCAGACCCGCTGCGTGGACAAGATCCGCAAGGAGGTCTGCGAAGAGACGGGGTTGTCATGGCGCGAGGAGCGCTGCGCCGGGGATCACCGCTGCGATGAAGACACCCAGGACTGCATGCCGGTGGTCTGCGTGGCGGGCGACATCCTGGGGTGCGCCGACGGCTTCAGCTTTGAGATCTGCAACGAAACCGGCACCCGAACCTTCACCGCGCCCTGCCCTGGTGGCTCGGCCTGCACCAACGACGCCTGTGAACAGCCGCTTTGCAATGAGGGCGAGACGCGTTGCACGTCGTTGGACACGGTGGAGGTGTGCAATGGGCTGGGCGAGTTCATTGCGCAACCGTGTGGTGAGGGCAAGGAGTGCGCCGATGGGGAATGCCAGGATCTGTGCACGCTCAATGAGAAGATTTCGAGCTACATCGGCTGTGAGTATTGGTCGCTGGATTTGGACAACTTTGACGACGCCATCGGGCAGCCTCACGCCATCGTCGTCTCCAACCCCAACCCGGATCTGGTGGCTGAAATCACGGTGTCCCGCGCCGATGGGACGCCGGTGGAGCACGACGGGCCGGACACCATCGGGCCTTTGGAGCAGGGCATCTATTTGATGCCGACGGATTCCAACATCAGCGTCATCGAGATCAGCGACACGGCCTTTGTGGTCAACAGCAACATTCCGGTGACGGCCCACCAGTTCAACCCGCTCAACAACGTCGATGTCTTCAGCAACGACGGGACGTTGCTGCTGCCGACCAACACGCTGGGCACGGAGTACCTGGTGATGAGCTGGGAGCAGCGCCCGCAGCCACCGTTGCGGGGATTTTTGACGGTCGCCAACACCAGCGGCGAGCGCAATGAGGTGGCGGTGACGGTGACCAGCCGCACGGCGCCGGGGCCAGAGATTTCGCGCATGCAGCCCGGAGAGCGCAGGGTCTTTACGCTGGAGCCGGGCCAGGTCCTGAACCTGGAGACGGCCGACGGCGGGGATGATCTGACGGGTTCGGAGATCATCTCACAGTTTCCGGTGGCGGTCTTTGGTGGCCATGAATGCGCCAATGTCCTGGTGGGCATTGACCGCTGCGACCACATTGAGTCGCAGCTCTTCCCGGTCAACACCTGGGGGACGCGCTACGTGGGGACCAAGTTTTCCCCACGAGGTCAGGAGGACGACGTCTGGCGCGTGATGGGCAGCCAGGACGGGACGGTGATCACGCTCGACCCGCCGCCGTTGGATATGTTTGGCGAGGTGATCGACAACGTGACGATCAACCGGGGGGAGTTTGTGCAGTTTGAGTCGTCGACGCACTTTGTGCTGGAGGCCACCGCGCCGGTGGGCGTGGCGCACTACATGGTGGGTTCAAACTGGTTTGGCATCCCCCGGATCTGCGACCAGGGCATTGACGCCGGCAGGCCGACGGGGATCGGGGATCCGGCGCTGAGCATCGCGGTGCCCGAGAACCAGTTCCGCGAGGATTACATGGTGCTGACGCCGCTGGATTACGATGAGGATTACGTCAACGTGATCATCAACGAGGGCACCACGGTCATTTTGGACGGCCAGCCGCTGGACCCGGCGCTCTTTGAGCCGGTCAGCCTGACCCAGTACCGGGTGGCGCAGGTGCGGATCGAGGATGGCCCGCACATCTTGACCGCCGATCAGCCCTTTGGCCTTGAG
>CAKZKQ010000197.1 GCA_937123825.1 uncultured Pseudomonadota bacterium | reverse complement strand
CCCAGAATCAGCAGTACGCCGAGCATGGTGGCGTTGCTGAGCACCACAATCATCCAGACAGGCATTTGGCGGTTCATATAGACGGTCTCCTTGGTGGTCTTTTGGTGCCTTGCAGTGTTTTGTTTTGCACTGGCGACTCCATCACCTCTCCAAGTTCTATGCCAGCGGTGGGATGCGTTTTGCTGGCGATCGTGCGTGCGTGAGGTGTGTGTTCTGGACATATTTGTGTGTGCGAAGGGTGTCCATAACACACACCTCGTGTCCAAACGCCCGCTTTGGGCGTGAGTGGGCAAAACGCTCCCCTCAAATGAACGCAGAGGTGTCCCTTGTTTGATGGGATGCCCCAGGTTTGTGGGGGGGGGGTGTGTTTTGGATGTGGGGTTGAGAGGGGCGGCGGTCAGGTTTTGGGGCTGACCGCGAGTGTCGAGTCGGTTGGGGTGGGGATCAACCGATGGCCTGACCAAGCTGCTTGCGCAGTTGCTGGTACTGGCTGGTGAGGGACCAGCGCATGAGGACTTCCATGCGGTCCTCGACCGAGCGCTCTTTGCCGCCGACGGGGCGCGGCTCTGCGGCGAGCATGTCGTGGCAGGCCTGGAGGTCGTCGCAGAAGAGCAGGCCGCACTTGTTGGCGGCGTCTTCAAAGACACGCTGCTGACCGGGGATGTCCACGGCGTTGGTCTTGGCCAGGGTGACCAGGGCCTCGCCCATGATCTTGCGCCGTTCGGGCTTGAGCTTGGTGATGGCCACCGAGAGCTTCTTCATGTCCTTGTTGAGCTCAATCTTGTGGTTGGGGTTGAGCGTCTTGAGGATGATGTGGAAGAAGATGTTGACGTGCTGCAAGGGATAGAGCTGGAAAAGCTCGGACTCGGGGCGCATCAAGCAGAGCTGCTTGGCGATGGCGAAGCTGAGCTGTTTCTCGGTGCAGCCGCTGAGGATGTCGGCGCCGACGATGAAGCCCGGGGGGTGCAGGGCGGCGTTGAAGATCCCTTTGAAGCGCTTGTGGTGGTAAACCACCGGCAGCTTCGTGAAGCCAAGCTGGGCGCCGATCTGGCGGTAGAGCTTGGTGAACATCAGGTCTTCGTTTTTGTCGATCCGGTCGCGGCCTTTGAGCTTATAGTGGTCGGGATCATGGTTGAGTTCCATGATCATGGCCTCGCCGGCGATCTCAAAGACCGTGCCCAGGTCGGCGTTGTAGCCCTTGCCCAGCAGGTTGCTCTTGTAAAAGTCGTTGTTGAAGGTCTCTTCAATGGACTTAAAGACCGGGCTGGTGTTGCTGGCCACAAACCCTTCAATCTGCTCGTTGCCCTGGCCCTTGAAGGTCAGCACGCGGAAGGCGCACAGCGCCTCGTCGAGCTCTTTGAGCCGCAAGTGGGCCATGCCCAGGCGCTCAACGGCCTCGGCGTCAAAGTCCTCGCTGTGGGCCATCAACCACCTGTTGTGGGCGATGGACTGGCGACCGGCTTCTTCGCCGTCAACGCCGTCATAGAGCTTGGCCAGGAGCGTGCGCAGCTCGGCGTTGTTGGGCTGAAGCTGGCAGGCCTTGGAGTAAGCCTTGCGGGCCCCGTCCATGTCCTCCAGGTGCAGGCGGCACACCTCGCCGAGCTTGTGCAAGAGCACCACGATGAGCTCTTTGGGCGGCTCGGGCTGCTTGGCGGCGCGGTCAATCATCCGCGTGTAGACGTCCCGAAGCGCGCGCCAGCGCTCGCCGCTGACCAACATCGACACCAAGTCCTCAAGGGGAGAGAGGTCGGCGAAGTTGAGTTCAATGGCGCGCTCGTACTGCGCGGCGGCCTGCTCCCAGGCACCCAGGTGGTGCTGGAAGATGGCGGCGGCCTGAACGTGGGCTTTGGCCTTGCCTTCGTTCTCTTCAAGGACGTCGGCCATGCGCAAGTAGGCCGAGGTGGCCCGCTTCCACTGAGAGGCCTGCATGGCCAGCTTGGCCAGACGCCCCAGCGCGGCGGTGTTGGGGTGCTCATCGGCGGCCATTTCGTACTGTTCCATGGCGCGCTCAAGATCACCGAGCCGCTCATGGTAGTCGTCGCCGATGGACAGGCGCAGCATGGCGCGCCCTTTGGGGTCTTGCATCTGGTCCAGCAAGCGCTGGCGGATGCGGATGACCTGCTCAATGTCGCCCTGCTCCTTGACGGTCTCCAAGAGCCCGTTGAGGGCGTCGCCGTTGTCCGAGCGGGCCTCAAGGGCCTGTTCAAAGGCACCCTTGGCGCGCTCCAGGTCCCCCTGGGATTTGTAGCCCAGGCCAAGACGGTGGTAGACGCCGCTAAGCCCGTGCGCGTCAAGCTGACGGCGGTGGTGGAGCAAGAGGTTCAGGTCGACCTTCATGCCCGTGTCCTGATCGCCCGCGGCGCTCAAGTGGGCGCTGTAGCTCTTCAACACCCCCATATCCCGGGGATCGAGCTTGAAGGCGTGGGCCAACGCCTCACCCGCGCGCTCTGTATCGCCCTGCGCGGCCGAGAGTTGTCCCAACGTCAGGTGCAGGTAGAGGTTTTCCACCAAACGGCGCGTGGAGTCGGGGATGGCCAACTGCGCCCCGATTTTTTCGAGCGCTTCGGCATTCTTGCCGTCCTGGGTCAGCAGCCCGATCTCCTCGCGGAGCTTGGCCAGACGCGCGGCTGAATCCACCACGCCCATCTGGGGCAAGACCGCCAACTCCATGCCGGGCAGCGAGCTGCAATCCTCTTCGACACGGGCCTCTTCGGGCGCCGCAGCCATGGGCTCCGGCTGCGCGGCGGCGTCCTGCGACGCGGCTGCGGCCACCTCATCCTCAGGCACCTCTTGCGTGGTGCTTGGGTCTTCGGCAGCCTCTTCGGGAGCCTGCTCGGTGACCTCTTGCTCGACCTCTTCAGGGGTTTCTTCGACCATAGACTCTGGGGCTTCCTGTACCCCAGAGACCGGCTCCTGAGCCTTGGCCTTCTGGGCTTCATGGGCGGCCTTGGCCGCCGCCAACATTTCCTGGGGATCGGCTGGGAACTCCTGGATCACCGTCGGAGGCTCTTCGCGCCCACCCGTCTCCTGAGGCTCATCGGGATCAGGCATCTCGACGGACTCTTCGGGAGGCAGCGTGGCGGGCTCTTCGGGGGGAACGCCGTTGGCGGTCCTGGGGGCAGGCTGCGCGACCATGCCGTGGGCCTCGACAAAGAGCAGTCGGCTGCCCTTTTCGCCCCTGACCTCGTAGCGCTGCGGCACAGCGCTCTGCAAAAGCGGGTGATCTCCCACCGCGCCCGACCAGATCTGCTTAAAGGCCTTGGAGTTCAAAGCCCCGCGCTTATCCGGCCGCGGCAGTTGACTCAAACGCCCCTGGCGTTTGCCAAGGTCAATGACCAGATACCCCGGGTTCTCTTGAACCACGTAGATGGTCACTTCCTCATCGTCCCGAATCACACCGTTGATGGCCATGCCGTTGTAAAAATTGACGGCGTGACAGTGATCGCAGCGGTCACCACTCAGCTCCGCAGAGCATTTCCAGCACTGGCTCATAAGCGCTATTCCCTCCTCTCATTCTCAGCCGGCCACCAACCTAACACAGAGCGTCCTCGCTTTGCGAGGTCGCTGGTTCGGTTGCTGCGCTTCGCTTGGCTGCCCTTTTGGTTCGCGGCGCTGCGCTTGCTTTTGGTTCGGTCACTTCGTTCCCTTTTGGTGCGGTCGCTGCGCTCCCTGATAGCATTTGTGATGGGTTGGGTTCTTTGCTTCGCCGGTACGAGTTGGGCATTTCGTCGAAATTGTTTCGTTTTTTGGAGGTTGGATGAGCGATGGCGGAGGCTTGGGGAGTTTTCCAAGGGGGTTTGTGGTGGGGGGTGGAGGTTTGGAGGGTTTTCCAATGGGGGTGGGCGGCTTTTGGTGGAACCTTTTGAGGCTATGGGGCGAAGGTGGGCGGCGCTAGCTCGCCCAACCAAGCGGCCCTGGAAGTTGAAGACCAACACCGTCGCCACCCACAAAGGCCGGCAGGAAGGCGAGCGATGCCGCCTACCTGCCCCCTCATACAGCCGTACGCCCCCTT
>CAKZKQ010000196.1 GCA_937123825.1 uncultured Pseudomonadota bacterium | reverse complement strand
GCTGGTTTTTGGATGCGCAAGGCCGCTCGGTAGGGCGAGCAATCGCCGCCCACCTTCGCCCCAAATCCCCCAAGCGCTTCATCACACCCATTAAAAGACCGTCCACCCTTTTGGAAAGCCCTCCAAACCGCCAACATCGACCACAAAACCCCTTGGAAAGCCCTACAAGCCTCCGCCATCGCTCATCCGACCTCCAAAAGTGAAAGCACTTTCGTCGTGATGACGACACCGCCCGGCGAAGCGAAGCACGGTCCACTCATCACAATCGCCATTAGGGAGCGCAGCGACCGCACCAAAAGGGAACGAAGTGACCGAACCAAAAGCGCAGCGTCAGCAAGCGAACTGAAAGGGAGCCAAGCGCAGCGAGGCGACCGAACCGCGTAGGACGCCCGCGTCCTACGCTCGCGTGTATGCGGCGCCGGTTTTTTTGCGTTTCCAGCCGCGGGCGCGCATGCGTCGGCCGACGTTGCGTTGGTTGATGGTGATGTCGAATTCGTCTTTGAGTTTGTGAGCCATTTGGACCCAGGTCATGGAGGGGTCGGCGCGCAGCCATTGGTCCATGGCTTCGAGGTGTGCGGGTTCGAGTTTTCGCACGACGGTGTTGCCGGGTCGGTGTCTGGGTTTGAGTTGTCCGGTTTCGGCTTGGAGCTTGAGGTAGCCGGCGACGGTTTTGCGGTTGACGCCAAAGCGCCTGGCGAGCTCGGTTTGAGAGCCTTCGCCGTCGTTGAAAGCCTTGACGATCCGCATTCTGAGGTCTTCGCTGTATGCTTTGGGCACTGTGGGCCTCCTTTGGGTGGATCAAGGCCCTTTGGCGCGACATCCGTGTGTGGCCGTGTGGGTGTGTTGTTGGTGTGGTGTGCGTGGTTTGGGGTGTGTGTTCATGGGCGGTGGTCTCTGGTGATGGGTGTTGTGGGTGTGCAGACCGCCGCAGTGGTTGTGGATCATGCGGTCTTGAGGTTTGTGTTGACGCACAAGGGGCCAGCTTATTGGGGTTGGGGGTGGGATTAAGTGGTGGAAGGTGCAGGAGGGGGGTCCTAAAAGAGTCTTTGGATGGCGTCGTTGACGACATCGAGTGCCATTTTGTGTGTGTGCGATCTTTGGGTTGGTGATTTGGGGTGCAAGGGTTGGTTCGCTTGGTTTGAGTGGGTCATTGGTGTGCGGCGTTGGGGTTTTGGGGCAGAAGTGTCAGGGCAGGGGAGGTGCCGACGTGTCGGGTCCACAGGCGGTGACATTTTGGATTGTGTTGGTCTTTGGGCGGTGTGTGTTGGGCGCAGTGTTTGCCACAAGGTGTGGTGGTTTGGTGCGGTATGGGGCGCGGCGCTGATGAGTGTACCCATGGTGGTCGCAGTGGATGTCGAAAACCACGGGGTTTTGCGTTTTGTGGCTGGGAGTACATGGGCGCCTTGCGTTGTTTTGTTTTGGTTTTAGAAGCAGTTTTCTTCTGGGAACTGTTGGTTGGTGATTTCTGTGCACGCGCAGTTTGACACGCGGCATTGGAATTCGGCGTCTTCTTCACACAATGAGTTGATGGTTTTGTATTCGTGTATTCCGTTGTTGAAGCCGTCCACGTCAAAGAGGTAGAGTTTGTTGCCTTGAACGGCAAAGTCATATTCTATCGTGGCGTCTGTGTCGCGATCGCCTTCGAAGTCGCAGCTGGTCGTCAGCGTCATGGTCAGGCGTCCTCCGTCGGCCTCCCAGGTGCCCGAGCGGTTGCCAAAGTTGCTTGAGATCTCGACGACGGTGTTGCCTTCAAACGCATAGGCGATGCTGCCAAACGTGCCCCGTTGGAGTCTGTAGACGCCATTTGCGATGGTGCCGCCGTTGAGCGGCGGTGCATCATCGACGTCTTCGTCAAGGGCGTCGTACGACGTGCACCACCCGATGGTTGAGCACTGCAAGGTCGAGCCACCCCCATCATCATCGTTGGATGGGTCATCGTCGCTGCACGCCATCAGGCACAGGAGGGTGGCAAAGAAGATGACGTGAAGCGGGTTTGTTTGGATTGATTTCATCATTGAGTTGCTTTTGATGGTGTGTGGTGTGTGTTGGTCATCGCTGTGCGAATGTGCTTTTCATTTGCCTGGCTGTGGTGTCGCATTTTATGTTTTTTCTGCTGTGGATCAACGCTGTTTTTGAGTCTTTGGGTTTGTCATGAACTGTCAGGCGTCTTTGTTTACCCAGCGTTATTTTTGCGTGTTGGCCATGTTTGCGGCGTTGTTGAGTGCGCCGTTGGGTAAACAAGTGGGCGCTTTGTTTGTGGCATTTTTGAGTCTTTATTGACTCGCCAACAACGCCTCTACGGATAACCCCAGGGAGTATTCCGTATTGAATCCCTAAAAATTGCTTGTTGGGTGATGGGCGGTTGAATCGAGGGAGCTTTGCTGGAAGGTGAGGCGATTGCAGCGCTCACAAGGGGTGACGGGGCAGGTGTGATGTGGGCTTTGCTGTGGGAACGCGGTCGATTCGAGCAGGTGGCTTTGTTGGGTAGGTGGCGGTTGATTTGGGGCAGGCGGCTTTGATGGCTGGATGTGCTTGGTTCAAGCAGCGGGCTTCGTTGTGAATCATGCCCAGTTCAAACCGGTGACTTTGTTGAGCCAATGGCGCTTGGCTCATTGAAACGCCTTACAAGCCGCTGCCAGCGCTCATCCGGCCTCCAAAAAAGAACCACTTTCGCCTACATGCCCACAAACGCCAGGCAATAAGCCATCCCTCGGCCATTCTGGCGGTTCATCAACGCCATGACAGCGTTGCCAATGCTCAACGGGCCCACGGGCCCGCCTGCGCTTGTCGCCTCGTCCTGACGCCGATGCCCTCGCCAGCCTGACCAAGGTCTGTCTCAATGCCAGGCTCGTACCGGCGAAGCCAAGAACCCACCCATCACAAATGCTATAAGGGAGCGCAGCGACCGCACCAAAAGGGAGCGCAGCGACCGAACCACAAGCAAGCGCAGCGCCGCGAACCGAAAGCGAGCGCAGCGAGCGAACATCATGTATGATGTCCTCATCATACATGATTACATGACACGGGGAGTGTGAGATGGAGAGGAAGGTGTTGGTGCCTGATTTTGGGTCGAACGTGGCGTATTTGTCTTGGGAGATGGGGCGAATTCAGGAGCGTTTGAGGGCGTATTTGAAGAGCCACGCCAGTGGGGAGCCGAAGGCGTTTTTGGAAGCGGTGCTGCGCCAGAAGGAGGAGCGGGCGGTGGTTCGGCAGCGTCGTGCGGCGTTGTTGGAGGCGGGCAAGCCGGTGCCTTTTGAGTGGTTGGTGCGTCGGCACGGGTTGGATCCGTTGGAGGAGGACGCGGTGTGGTTGGCGTTGGCGCCGCACTTGTCGGCCAACACGCGCTCTTTGTTGTTGCAGGCTCAGGGGATCAAGGGGGTGTCGTACCTTGAGGTGGGCTTTGCGTGTGAGTTGTTGTTGCCGGCGCCGGATTTGGTGACGCGGCGCCACTGGGTGGAGGCCAAGGCTCGGTTGGTGCGCCATGGTTTGGTGTGCGTGGAGCCGGTGGGGAGGGATGTTCTGGGGACACGTTTGGGGTGGTCTTTGGAGGCGCCGCACCATGTGGCGGCGGCGGTGAGGGGTGAGCTGGCGTTGGATGAGGCGCTGAGCCCTTTTGCGTCTTTGGAGCGGCCTTCGCAGGAGTTGTTTGGGTTGATTCAGACGCCGGAGACGCAGGCGCAGATCGAGCGCTTTATGGCGGCCTTTTACAAGCGTCGTGGGCATGCGCAGCGGGCGCCGGTGCCGTGGACCTTGTTGGTGTGCGGGGATGGTGGGACGGGCAAGAGCACGCTGGTGAAGTGTCTGGCCAGGCTTGGGAAGTCGCTCTTGTTGACGGTGCACATGGACCAGATTGACGACTTGCAGGGGGCGGGTCGGTTGTTGGAGCGGGCGGCGCTCAACGCGCGTTTTGTGCACGGGGTGTGGCACTTGTCGGCGCCGGAGCGGTTGTTGGCGCAGCGGCCGCAGTTGGCGGGCTTGTTGGTGCGTTTGGTGCGCGAGTATCCGGGGTTGGTGGTCTTGGAGACGGGGGACCGGGAGGCGCTGGAGCAGCAGCTTGGTTTTTCGGTCGATTGCGTGGTGGAGATGGGTCGGCCCGAGGCCAGGCATCGGGAGCAGCTTTGGGAGAGTTTGTTGCCGCACGATGGGCAGCTTGAGGACCCGAAGTGTTTGACGCAGATGGCGGTGACGTACGAGTTGACCGGGGGTCAGATTGACCGGGCGGTGCGTTGGGCGGTGCGGCGCGCGGAGAGTCAGGGTCGTGCGGGGCGGCTCAAAGAGGTGGATCTGCGCGAGGGTGCGTGGGTGCAGATGAGGTCGACGTTGGGGCAGTTGGCGTCGATCAGCACGGTGCGTTTGGGGATGGATGACCTGGTCTTGCCCGATGGGCCGATGGAGCAGGTGCGGTCGTTGTTGGCGGCGTGTCGAAACCGGGGTCGTTTGATGCGCGACTGGGGTTTTGGGGAGCGTTTGGTGACGGGCAAGGGGCTGGTGTCGCTCTTTTGTGGGGAGGCGGGCACGGGTAAGACGCTCTGCGCGGAGATTTTGGCCAATGAGTTGGAGATGCGCCTGCACATTGTGAACATCCCGGACATTGTGTCCAAGTGGGTGGGCGAGACGGAGAAGAACGTGCGGGAGGTCTTTGCGCAGGCCAGGGCGCACAACTCGATGTTGCTTTTTGATGAGGCCGACGCGCTTTTTGCGCGGCGCGTGAAGGTGGAGCGCTCGCAGGATCACTTCCAGAACATGGAGGTCAACAACCTCTTGCAGGAGATTGAGCGCTTTGACGGCGTGGTGGTCTTGACGACCAACCTGGAGGCCAACATGGACCCGGCCTTTGCGCGCCGGATTTTGTATCGGATTGAGTTTCCGGCCCCAGAGCAGGCCCAGCGGGCGGTGATCTGGCGCAAGCTGATTCCGCCAGCGGCGCCGATCAACCCGGACGTGGATTTTGAGGAACTGGCGGAGCTTTATGAGCTGACCGGTGGTCAAATCAAGAACGCCATTGTGAGGGCTGCCTACCGCTGTTTGGACGCCGATACGGATTTAACGATGAAGGCGCTGGAGGAGGCGGCCACGGATGAGTCGGCGGCCGCAGGGAGGCTGATTCATCGGTATTGATTTGGTGGGCGAGTGTGGGGAACGTGGTGTTAATGGGAATTTTTGTGGGGCGGTGGGTGTGTGTGGGTGTGGGGCTTGTATCGGACCGGTGAGTCACTATAATTGATTGTTATTGTGTTTGTGTGAGCTTGAGTTTCAGATAGAGCGCAGCAGGTGTCTCCAGGGGAAGACAGTTTAGAGACGAAGAGACCACCACAGCCGGCGGCGGTGACCGCAGGAACGACAGCGATCGCGCTGGCAGCGGTGCGGGTTCGGGGTTGGCCTACACGGATGAGAACGGTCAGGAGTTGTCCTGGGAGGCCAGGGGAAACCTGATTGGCGCCCCGCCTGTGCGCGACCGGGGTGATACGCCCGGCAGTGGCATGCCTCCCAACCGCGGCATCGTGGAGGATGAGGCGGTCTTTCAGGAGCGCCGCGCGGCGGCCGAGGCTTCTTTGGCGGGCCAGCGTCAGCGCGCCGAGGCGATGCTCAATGAGGGCTACGGCAAGCTCGACAACCGTTATTGGTTCTCCAAGGTGTATAGCCTGGTGACCGAGAACGAGATTCTTGAGGCCGACCGCGGGACCTTCTTCTATCCCAGTTACGTGATGCAGTCGGTGCGTTACTTCGAGAAGCTCTACGAAGACAACATCAACGCCGAGGACAACGGCGGCGTGGTGGAGGAGCACTGGGCCGAGGCGTTCCGCGTGGCGTCCGACGAGGACCTGGAGTGGGCCGACATCCTGGATGTGGCCACCGCCGGGCTCTACCGTCAGGTGCTCTCGCTGGTGGTCTCGATGCAGGCCCACATCCGCTACGACCTGCCGCGCGCCGAGGCCTGGGTCTTCCAGAGCTACTACGCCCACATGGAAGACGCCAAGCTGAGCGACTTTGCCGAAGACTTCAACTCCATGATGGGGGTCTTTGAGCGCGCTGGCGCCGTGATGAACGACGAGATCAACAACCACAACATCGCCAACATGGGCACGGCCTTGCCAAGGCGCCTGCAAGACATGGCCATGGACATGTGGTTTGACGCCGACATGGGCACCGAGCGCGCCGACACCTGGCAGCGCTCTCAGGCCCTGGTCGACGAAGGCCTCATTGGTCCCGACCCCTACAGCGAAGGCGAAGGACACGAGCTGCAGGGCGACGCGACGCTGGTGGACAACATGTCCAACCTCCAGCAGATCTCTGACCCCAACCTGCGCCCCTCCATGGAGGGCTCGGCCGAGATCGAGTCCGACAGCGAGATCCGCAACGATCTGGCCTCCAAGACCGACGCCGAGATCGCCCAGATGGACGTTGGCACCCGCATCCGGCAAATCCGTCGCATGCTCTCGGGTTTTGCCTGGAATGAGGACGAAAACACCATCATCCGTGTGGTCCGCGTCAGCAACGACATTGTCACCCTCATCGACGGGGCCAACGCCTGGGACATGCTGGTGAAGATGAACGGCCCGCAGTACACCACGCTGCGCGAGCTCTTCCGCGAGAGCTACTACGGTTCGATGACCTTCGCCGTGGCCGCCACCTACCTGCGCCGCTGCATGGACGGCTACACCACCGAGTGGGAGGAGTCGATGATCCTCGACATCCTCGAAGCCCACCCCGAGCGCCGCAAGCTCATCACCCACATCGGCGACCTCTACGAAGGCAGCGGCTACCAGGGCGGCCTGCTCTACCTCCAGGGGCAGCTCGACTGGGGCGACGAGACTCGCCTCAACAACCTCTTCGGTGAGAGCACCATCAGCTCGGGTGATGCCGCCATCCGCGACCGGGTCAGTTCGGCTGGGGAGAACGAGATCGAGAGCCTCTCGGTCGAGCAGCGCGTCAACATGATCAACCGCCTGATGCGCGGCTGGACCGGCGACGAAGACGAGCAGACCATGATGTCCATCCTGCAAGCGTCCCAGCGTGCTGGAGACGTGGTGGCCGTCATCGACTCGGTCAGCGCCCACAAGATGGCCAAAGAGGTCCACGGAGCCGAGTGGCGCCAGCTCAAGGCTTTCTTCCAATCCAGCTACTACCCCAGCATGAGCAACTCCTCGGCCTTCAGGCTCATCGTCACCTGCATCAACGGCCACACCGCCGGCTGGGAAGAGGAGATGGTGGCCGACATCATCTTGCTGCGCAACGATGGCCGCCGCCTCATCACCCAGATCGGCCAGTACTACGAGTCTGGGAGCTTCAACGATGGCCTCAACAAGCTTGAGTGGCAGTTGTCGGGCCGCCAGCAGGACCGCATCGAGAACGCCTACGGCACCAGCGGCAGTTGGTGGTGAGTCTGCCGTGGACAAGCGCCCCACAGGCCT
>CAKZKQ010000195.1 GCA_937123825.1 uncultured Pseudomonadota bacterium | reverse complement strand
ACAAGGGGCTTGGAGTCGCGCAGCGACTCTCCGTGGCTGGGGCAGGGGCCCCAGCGACGTGACCCCGCCAGTGAGCGTTATAATCGACAAGGGGCTTGGAGTCGCGCAGCGACTCTCCGTGGCTGGGGCCTTGCGCCCCAGCGACGTGACCCCTTGTGAGCGCTATAATTGCCTGACTCGAACTGCCTGGGTCTTCCAACAAAGCCGCCTGCCACAAATCAAGCGCGTTCCTACAGCAAAGCCCAATCCCCCAGCGACGTGACCCCTTGTGGGCGCGACAATCGCCGGGTTTTTAACCTTTGGCTGGAATGGATGGGTGGTTGGCTGGCATTGTTCTGCCAACCCGCAGCGCAGCAAGTTGCGCTGCCAGACCGCAACGAGAGGAGTTTGAGAATGAACCGTGGATTGATGGTGGTGTGTGTTATGCTCTTGGCGAGCATGGCGGTGGCTTGTGGTGGATCGCAGGCCGCCAAGATGAGTGATCAGACTGACAAGGCCGCGATGGACAAAGGGGATGCTCCGGCGGCCTCCAAGGCGCCTCAGGGGCTGACCATCACGCCCGCCAAGATCTGGAGAGAAGGCCAGCCAGATAAAGCCATCGAGATCATGGGCGATGGTGCCATCGTGATGCAGGGCAAGCCTGTGGGGACGGTCCACAGCGATGGGCGGATGGTCGTTGGGGATGGCAAAGTGGTGTCGATCCTCAATCCCGATGGGACCATCACCTATCCCGGCGAGCAGCCGATGGGCGGGGATGCGGCCAGCATCACGATCAGCGCCGAAGGGGTGTTGGACAACCCCAACGTTGGGCTCAAGGTCCATTTTGATGAGAAAGGAGCGCTGGTGGGCGGGAACCCCAACGGGCCGCCGATGGTGTCGGACGGCTGTCAGGGGCCGATGGCGCGCACATGCATGTACGTCTTTATGATTGCGACGATGCCGGTTCGGGTTGAGATGCCCAAGCCCGTCGATCGTGAAGACACCCTGCCCAACGGCGAACCCAAAGACGGCGCCCAGCCCTGAGCTCGCCTGCCAAAGGCCGATGACGGCTTGGCCTGGGCGAGTGTTCTATGGGGTCAGTTGGACGGCGGGCCCCACTGGGCCGGGGTCGGACGGCATTCGAGCATTTGCATGAACTGCACGAGCTCTTCTTCAAAGCCGTCCGCGTCCACATCGCGCAGAATCGGGTCGATCTGGCCCACAGAGTTGTTGTTGTCATCGCCGCCGCGCCGACGATCTCGCCCATCACCACCGCCACCGCCATTGCGGTCGTAGGCCTCTTCGAGGAACTGACCCAGCTGCTGGGCGTTGCTGCCGTGACCAAAGAAGCGCCGCTGGGTCACGCCGCGAAGGGTCGGCGTGCGGAAGGCCCCCAGCGTGTTGTTCTCTTCCATGGCTTCGACCAACCTCGCAGTGCCTGCAGCCGTGTTGTCAGAGTACTCGCCGGCGCCGTTAAAGGGGTTGTCCAGCAGCGAGGCCAGACCTTGCTGGCGGCCAGTGTCCCCGTTTTCGCGGCTGGGCAGGCCCAGGTTGTGGAACTCCCCATCAGAGAAGGTCACCCCGCTGTGGCAGTCGATGCAGCGCTCCTGAACAAAGACCGCCGCGCCGATCTCTTCGGTGCGCGTCATCGAGACTTCGCCGCGCGCCCACTGATCAAAGCGGGTGTCACCGCAGTTGAGTTGACGCTGGTAGGCTTCGAGGACTTTGCCGACGTTGGTGAAGACTCGCTCCACATCGCGCTTGGTCTGTGCGCTGAGCGCTTCCCAGGCGGCGTCGCCCGCAGTGGCTCGGCGCGGCACCGAGGAGAGGTCGGGCATGGGGCCAAAGATGGCCTCGTAGTCCGCCCGGCGGTGGTCGGCCACGTAGTGGGCCACCTCGGCGCGGGTGAAGTCCATCTCGGCCTCACTCTCGATGGCCTGGAGGGTCTGGGACCAGACCGAGTCGGCGCGGCCATCCCAGAAGAAGAAGTTCTGGTGGGCGATGCTGTGGACCGGCATGGAGTGGCGACCACCCTCGTTGCCATCAACCCCGCGCGACACCGCGCGCGGATCGCTCCAACCCCGGTCGGGCTCGTGACAGGAGGCGCACGACACCTCGCCGTCCGAGCTCATCCGTTCATCAAAAAATATCAGCCGCCCAAGCTGGGCCGCCTGGAGATCGTCGGCGACGCCGTTTGTGGGCGACGCGGGCAGCGGATCTTCGGCGCTAAGCGCCATGTCGCGCAGGCGAGCCTCTTGCTCGGCGGTCAGTTCTGGTGCGCAAGCAGCAGCGATCAAGGTCAAACCAATCAGCATTCCCAGCGGCAATCGGATGTCGTGCATGCGAAGTGTCCCTTGTGGTGCGGTCATCTGTGGCCCCGTACAGCGTTGGCGTTGCGGCGGTGTGTGGCCACCAATCGCCAGCACACTGTGCGTGTGTCACAAGGGAAGTGTTGAGGGCGGCGCGTTTTTGTGCAGACTTTTTGAAAAAGTTTGAAAAAACATGTCGTAAACCTCCTCATTAAAGCCCTCATTGGAGAGTGTGAAGTTCACTTGGAGGCCGTTCTGAAGGGGGTTGGTTCTTTTTTGAAGGGTTTTGCCTGGATGTCGGCAAAAAGTGCGGTGTGCTGCACCCAAAACCGTTGGGCGCCAAACGCAGACAAGGGGCCTGCGTTCAAAGCGGCCATGGTGTTGGTGAAAGGTGCTGGCAGAGATGGGGAGGTTGGCAGGGGGTGGTCAGTCCGCCGGTCAGAGACTGCCTGGGAGTGGCTGTCAGGGGCGTTTGTGGCCCTTGCCGCGGCCTTTTTTGTTGGGGGTGGGTGGGTGCCGGGGGCCTTTGTTGGGTTTTTGGGGGCCTTTTGAGGGCTTGTGGGGGCCTTTGTAGGGTCCCGAGGGGCGTTTGGGGCCTTTTTTGAAGGGCTTGCCCTTTTTGAAGGGTTTGCCCTTCTTGAAAGGTTTGCCCTTCTTGTGTCCGCCGCCGTCCTGAGAGTTGAAGGAGAGCTTGAGGGCCAGGTTCATGCCGCGGACTTCGAGCGTTTGATGGTGGTCGAGGATCCCTTTGGCGATCTCGCGGGGCAGGCCCACGAAGGTCTTGCCAAAGCCCACCTGGATGCGGCCGATGTCTTTGGAGGAGAGTCCAAACTGGTTGCACAGGGCGCCCACAAAGTCGGCAGGGCGCAGCTTGTCGGTGCGTCCCACGGGGAAAAAGAGTTCGACCTCGTTGGCCCTGGCGAAGCGCTCGTCGGGGTCCATGGCCTCCAACTCGGTGGGGGGCTCTGGGGCGGGCTTGCGGATGTCGAAGTTGCGCTCCAGGGCCAGCAGCGAGAGCGCAGCGGCGGCCACGTCCTTGATGTCCCAGTTGGTGTCGGTCAGCAGGTCGCCAAGCCAGGATTGGGCAAACTCGGCGCTCGACTCGTCCAGCGCGCCGTCCAGCTCGGTGATGAGCCGGGCGCGCTGGCGGTCGGCGATCTGCGCATCTGAAGGGACCTGCATCCGCTCGATGCGCTGGCCCAGGGCGCGCTGTACGTAGTGGAACTTGCGCTGCTCCTGACCGGTGACAAAGGTGATCGACCAGCCCTGGCGTCCGGCGCGGGCGGTGCGGCCGATGCGGTGGACGTAGGTTTCGGAGTTTTCGGGCATGTCGAAGTTGATGACGTGGGTGATGTGATCCACGTCCAGACCGCGCGCGGCCACGTCTGTGGCCACCACGACGTTGGTCTGCTTGGCCTTGAGCCTGGCCAGGACCATCTCGCGGGCGGCCTGGTTAAGGTCGCCGTGCAGCGCGTCGGCGTCGAAGCCCTGCTGTGAGAGCGCCGTGGCCAACTCGGCCACGCTGGCGCGCGTGCGGGCAAAGATCAGCGCCGCGTCGCGCTCTTCGGCCATCAAAATCCGGCCCAGCGCTTCGAGCTTCTGGCGGTGACCCACGCGCAGCCAGCGCTGGGTGACGTGGGAGGCGCTGAGGTTGCGGGACTCGACCTGCACACGCACGGGGTCGTTCAGGTATTTCTGGGCCACGCGCGCAATGGGCGGCGGCATGGTCGCCGAGAAGAGCGCCACCTGACGGTCTTCAGGGCTGGCGGCGAAGACGCGCTCGATGTCTTCAATGAAGCCCATCTTGAGCATCTCGTCGGCCTCATCAAGGACCAGCATCTCCAGATCGCTCAGGTCCATGGCGCCGCTCTCGATGTGATCCAGCACGCGGCCCGGGGTCCCCACCACGACGCTGACCCCAGAGTGCAGGGCGCGCAGCTGCTGTCGGTAACCCACGCCGCCATAAACGGTCAGGATCTTCACCGGCGTGTGGCGCGCAAAACCCTCAAGCGCGTCGGCGACCTGACGGGCCAACTCACGGGTGGGAGCCAGCACCAACGCCTTCACCGAGCGGCCACCCTGACGGACCTTATGGATCAGAGGCAGCCCAAAGGCCGCCGTCTTGCCCGAGCCAGTGCGCGCGCCGCCCAGGATGTCCTTGCCCTCAAGCAAATGCGGGATGGCCTCGGCCTGGATTGGGGTGGGCGCATCAAAGCCAAGCTCGGTGACAGCGCTGACGATGTGCTGATCAAGGTCGAGGTCGGCGAAAGAGACAGACGGCTGCGTGTCGCCGCTGCTGGCGTCATTCTGATTGGTCTGAGACATGATGTTGTGGGGTCCTGGGGTCGAAGGAGAAAACAGAGGCTGGATGCGCCAGGACTCTTTTTCCCGACTCGCCGTGTGCAGAGCGCCACGTATAGACGGGGTCGGTCGCCAGCGCAAGATCAAAAGACCGGCGAGGTCGGTTTGTGGGGCAAAGGGGGCAGGAAAGTCATCATTTAAAGAGACATGTCCAAGAGTGTGCGCATTCTCAGGCGTAGGTAATCAGTCTCGTAGGGCCTGGTTGTACCGTCGTGGGAGATGTTGGCGAGCGTCTCCAGCGTCCGGCGCCTGGGATCTTCCAAGAGCATGAGCAGCTCTGTGAGGGCGTTGGTGTCTTTGGGGCCAGGCTCAAAGTCCACTCTCCACCAGTAGTTGCTCATGTGGAGGTGTTGGAGGACGGGCAGGCAGTCCAGTTGCAGGAGCGTTGTCCAGGGCACTTCGTTGGGGACGTCGATGGAGAGTGTGGTCATGTTTTGGGCGGTGGGGGCTTGCTGGAGCCATGACCAGGCGGTGTCGTCTGTGGGGAAATGGTGGAGATCGAGGCGGGCGAGGCGCTTCCAAGCGCCGCAGTCCGCCAGGGTTTGGAGGTGTGACGCGCTCCAGTGTGTGCGTTCGTCGTGATCATCGTGATAGAGGCCCACGCTCAGGTCGAGGTGGGTGAGCGTGGTGGGGAGTTCTGGTGCCAGGGCGGCGAGCTTTTGTGGGTCGATGCGGTTGCCGCCGATGGCGAGGCTTTGGAGGCTGGTTTTAGGTAGGGCCTTGGCCAGCGTTTTGATGTCGGGCAGAGACATCCGGGTGTGGGCGATGTTGAGGTGGGTGAGGTTGGGGCAGCGTTTGAGAAACCCGGCAATGAGCTTGCCCGAGCCGTGGCCCAGGGGGTTGTGGCCAAGGTTCAGGCGCCGCAGGGAGGTCAGGTTGGTGTGTCGGGACAGGACAGTGTGGAGGGGTTTGCGCTCCAGGCCACAGTCGACCAGTGTCAGTTCTTCCCAGCGGTCGGCCTCGATGGTGTCAAAGAGGGCAAAGAGGTCCTGGTTGGAGAGGTTGACCTTGTGCAGGTCGACGCCGCCAGGGGGGTGTGGGTGTCTGCGCAGTTCCTGGGCGATGGCGCCAGGGGGGATTTTGTATTGGCGCAGGTCGATGCGCTCGATGGCGCCGTTGTTGGCGGCTTCAAAGAGGCATTGGAGCCACTGTGGGTGGATGGGTTTTGGACCAGAATAGGATGGGCGTGCCAGCGTGAGGGTGTGGAGGCTGGCGCTGTGGATGGCGCAGAGCGTGGCGCCCGTTGGCGGAGACGCCATGTCGAATCCATCCAGGCGCAGGCGAGCGAGGTTGTTCAGGCCGGGGTTGTTGAGGATTGGGGTAAGATGCTCACTGCCACCTTCAACGTGCATTGTGTGGCAGTTGTGGAGGTGGAGCGGGGTATCCCAGTGCTCAGATAGGCTGTAGGAGCCGCGGATGCGCAGCGTTCGGATGTTGCACAGGTGCTCAGAGGCCAGCAGGTACGTCAGGAGGTCACCGTCGATCATCATGAATTCGAGGATGAGGGTGTGCACGTGCCTGAGGGCGCTGCACAGGGCCATGGCGCTGGCGGCTTCGCGGATTTCGCTGTTGTACCAGGCGAGTATGGTGCGAGGGAGCGCCAGTCGGAGCAGTTCGGTCAGTTGTTCTGATCCGTGATCTTGGTTGTCGAACGCTGTCAGCGCCCAGAGGTCGTCGTTGTGGGCCAGGTTGATGAAGCACTGGGCGTCCAGGTTGGCGCCGTAGTTGATCCACAGGCATCCAAAGCCGTCGGTCTTCCAGGGGCTGGCCAGGAGGATGGCGTTTTCCGTCTCATTGAGGTTCATGTCCCCAAGCACAAGGCGGTCGATGCCGTTCAGCGCGCCTGATTGGACCCATTCGAT
>CAKZKQ010000194.1 GCA_937123825.1 uncultured Pseudomonadota bacterium | reverse complement strand
ACCCAGGTGACTTCGCTGGGGGCGTTGCACAAGGCCAAGAGTCTTAAGAGGTTGGTTCTTTATGGTGTGGCGTTGAAAAACGCGATGGAGCTGGGCCGCTTTAAGCATTTGGAACTGGTGAAGCTTTATGAGGGGCAGCTTCCGACGCGTGTTCTGGCCAAACTCAAACGGCGCCTTCCCCAAACCACCTTTGATGTGATCCCGATGAGGTTGGGGTTGTCGATGATGGTCGGCACCGGTGGTTTTGGCTGTTGGGAGGGGTTTGGTGGCGGCCTGGATAAAGGTTTTGAGTGAGGGGCGTGGCTGCTTTGCCATCCATCCTGGTGTGTGTCTGGTGTCTGGGACCATTGATGAGGCCGCCAGGGTTCTGCAGTTGATGCTTGCGAGCTTGTTTGGCGCGGGTCCCTCTTGTGTGATTGGAAAGGGTGGAGGGCTGTGTTGTGAGGTCTTGGACAAGGTGCTGGCGAGTTTGGTTGGGGATTTTGGTGGGCACGTTGGTGCTCTTGTTTGGAGTCTTGGCGAGCGCTTCAGTGGATTTTTGCGGTCAGACCTTTGAGGCGGATAAGACCACAGAGGTGGTGTGCAAAAGCCTTGGCAATGAGTCGCTGGACCCTTTGGCGCAGTTGGGGCAACTGTCTGCGTTGGTGTCGCTGGATTTGGGGGAGACGGGCATCAAGACTCTGGGCGGGATGGGGTCAAATCTGTCGTCGCTGGAGGTTTTGGACATCTCAAGCACCCAGGTGACTTCGCTGGGGGCGTTGCACAAGGCCAAGAGTCTTAAGAGGTTGGTTCTTTATGGTGTGGCGTTGAAGGACTGGATGGGGTTGGTCCGTTTTAGGGGCCTGAGCTTTGTGGATGTTGACGAAGGGCAAATTCCAGCGAACGCGTTGCTCAAGCTCCAGAAGCAGCACCCAAAGTTGGTGATCACGCAGCGCCCCATGGGTGTGGGTGGGAGCATGGCCAGCATCGGCGCCGTGGGTTCTGGTTGTTGGAACTCGTGGGGGGATTTGTCTAATGCTGATGGGGGCAAGTGGCTGGATGCGGATGAGGCGCTCTTGGAACCCGACGGCGAGCAGTGACGCCCATCATGCGTGGATGGTGGTGTCGTCGAGCGTGTC
This sequence comes from uncultured Pseudomonadota bacterium, assembly GCA_937123825.1. Lineage (GTDB taxonomy): Bacteria > Myxococcota_A > Bradymonadia > Bradymonadales > CAKZKQ01. The sequence continues at coordinate 2,335 of CAKZKQ010000194.1, read as the reverse complement.
TTTCTTCAGTTGGGGCGCTGGAACTCGATGGTGCCGTCGTCAAGATCTCCGTGTCGCAGTGAGACGGCGTCGGCCACATAATTCATCCGCAGCCGCCAGGGCCAGGTGGGGCCTTGTTTGGGGAGTTGGTCCATGGAGCGCTGCACGTAGCCGGCGCCAAAGTCGAGCAGCGGTTGACCGTGCGTGGACGCGTTGGCGCGCGGCACGTAGACCGCGTAGCCCTTGTCATCCATGTGGTTGAAGAGGCGGCAGACGTATTCCGAGACGAGATCGGCCTTGAGGGTCCACGAGGAGTTGGTGTACCCGACGGTGAAGGCGCTGTTGGGGATGTCGCTGAGCATCATGCCTTTGTAGGTCAGGTGCTCGGAGATGACGACGCGCTCATCGTCTATGAAGATCTCGGCCCCGCCCATGGTCTGGAGCGTGAACCCGGTGGCGGTGACGATGATGTCCGCCTCGACCAATTCGCCGCTGGTGGTCAGGATGCCTTTGGGGGTAAAGCGCTCGATGGTGTCGGTAACGATCGAAGCCGAGCCCTGGCTGATGGCCTGGAAGAAGTCGCCGTCGGGCACGGCGCACAGGCGTTGGTCCCAGGGGTTGTATCTGGGGGTGAAGTGTTTATCGACGGGGTAGCCCGCGGGGAGCTGCGCGGCGAGTTCTTTGAGCAGGAAGTCTTTGACCAGCTTGGGTCGGCGCTGGGACATCTCGTAGATGTAGATGCTGCGCGCGATGTTCTTCCATCGTGTCAGCAGGTAGGCCGATTTGGCCGGCAGCCAGCGCTGGAGTTTCATGGCGATGTCGTCCCTTGAGGGGACGGTGGCAATGTAGGTCGGCGAGCGCTGGAGCATGACCACGTGGCCAGCGGTCTTGGCCATGGCGGGGACGAGTGTGACGGCGGTGGCGCCGCTGCCGATGACGACCACGCGTTTGCCGCTGTAGTCCAGATCTTCAGGCCAGTGTTGGGGGTGGACGATGGTGCCCTCAAAGTCGTCCATGTGGGCAAAGTCGGGGGTGTAACCCTTGTCGTAGCGGTAGTAGCCGCTGCAGTTGAGGATGAACCTGGCCGAGAAGGCCACGGGCTCTTCGCTGTCTTTTGGGGTGGCCCAGATGGTCCACCGCTGGGTTTTGCTGGACCACTGGGTGCGCACGACGCGGTGCCCAAAGCGGATCTTCTTGTCGATGCCCGCTTCGGCGGCCGTCTCTCGGATGTATTTGAGGATGGAGGGGCCATCGGCGAGCGTTTTTTCGCCGGTCCAGGGCCTGAAGCGGTACCCGAAGGTGTACATGTCGGAGTCGGAGCGGATGCCGGGGTAGCGAAAGAGGTCCCAGGTGCCGCCGATGGTGTCGCGTGCCTCAAGAAGCACAAAGGACTTGTTGGGGCAGCGCTCCTGGAGGTGGTGGGCGGTTCCGATTCCAGAGAGTCCGGCGCCGACAATGAGCACATCCACATGGTTTTGGGCGAGGATGTTTGGGGTTTGGGTGCTGTCAGGTGTCATGGTGGCCACGCGGTGGGGGATGGTGGGTCGTCTCACAGTTGAGGATGCGTGTGGGGGCTGGTGTGAAGTGCCCTCGCGATCCTTTTTACACCATTTGATGGAATGGTGAGAGGCGTTTCATTCGACCTGGGCGATTTTCCCGTTGATGGCCACGCAGCCCTCCCAGGTGCCCTCGACCCGGCCCATGCCAAACATGACCGAGCGCTTGATCTTGGCGCCGCCAGCGGCGTGCGTGCCTTCGAGGACGGCATGGGGGCCGACCTGGGCGCCTGCGTCGATGCGTGTGGTGGTGCCGGCAAAGAGTGGCGCGGCGAGTTTGGCTTTGCCGTCGAGTTGGGCAGACATGAGGGTGAGGCCTTTGTGGCCGTGGGTGTCGACAAGCGGGGCTTGGGGGAAGAGGGCGGGGTTGTCCATGACCTCAAAGGTGGCCTTGAGCAGGAGCGCAGGGGTGTCGAGCGCCAGCCAGTAGTCGTCGTTGACGATGCCCACGGGGGCCTTGAGCAGAACCTCGCGGTTGCGGCGGCGGGTGCCTTCCTCTTCGATCTGACGCAGGATCGACAGTGCCATGTTGTCGTCCGAACGGATCAGGCCGGTGCCGTGGCATGCCGGGCATGGCTGCGTGGTCGCCTCGATCATACCGGGGCGCAGCCTCTGGCGGCTCATCTCGAGCAGGCCAAAACCCGAAATCCGGCCGACCTGAATACGGGCACGGTCGGTTTTCAGCTTGTCCTTCAGACGCTTTTCAACGGACGCATTGTTCTTGCGCTCGTCCATGTCGATAAAGTCGATGACAATCAGACCGGCAAGGTCACGCAGACGCAACTGGCGGGCCACTTCTT
>CAKZKQ010000193.1 GCA_937123825.1 uncultured Pseudomonadota bacterium | reverse complement strand
AGCACGGACTGCTCAATGCGGCTGATGGCCGGGCCGCTGAAGACGGCGTGGGTCGCCAGCGCGCGGACCTCTTTGGCGCCTTGCTCCATGACCGCCGCCGCCGCCTTGGTGAGCGTCCCCGCCGTGTCGATCATGTCGTCGATGATGACGGCCGTTTTGCCCTCCACGTCACCCACGATGTTCATCACCTCGGCCACGTTGGGCCCAGAGCGACGCTTGTCGATGATGGCGATGCGGGTGCCGAGTTTTTGCGAGTACCAACGCACGCGCTCCACGCCGCCTGCGTCTGGAGAGACCAGGACAAGGTCCTCGGGGCCGCCCGGCAGGTGCTTCAACTCCCGGTAGAGCACCGGCAGCGCGTAAAGATGGTCAAAAGGCGACGAGAAGAAGCCCTGGATCTGACCGGCGTGCAGATCCATGCTCACCACGCGGTGGGCACCGGCCGCGGTCAGCAAGTCCGCCACCAGACGCGCCGTGATGGGCGTGCGGGGGTGCGCCTGTCGATCCTGACGCGCATAACCATAGTACGGAATGACGGCGGTGATCTGAGCGGCACTGGAGCGCTTGAGTGCATCGATGATGATGAGCAGCTCCATCAAGTGGTCGTTGACCGGAGAGCACAACGATTGCAGGACAAAGACATCCTGACCGCGCACAGACTCCATGATCCGCACGCGGATCTCGCCGTCGCTGAAGCGATCGAGCTTAAGACGCGCCAGCGGTCGGCCAAGGTGATTGGCCACCGCCAACGCCAGCGCTCGGTTGGAGCTGCCGCTGAAGAGTTTGATTTCGCCAGGCATGGGCCCGTTTTCCCCTCGGAGACTGCGCCCATCCCGTCACCACCGTGACGCAGGCTTTGCAGTCTCCTGTTCAAGCTCGCCCCTGCGTTTGACCGCAGCTTGTATGGGCGGTGTGTCACAGTCGAGCGACCCTCGGGGGTCTCAGGCTTCTTCTTCCGGGCCAAGGAGGCTGGCCCTGACATACTCTCGGTTCATCTCGGCGATGACGTTGAGGCTGATGGACTTTGGACAGGCCGTGGAGCACTCACCGTGGTTGGTGCAGTTGCCAAACCCTTCGGCGTCCATCGTGTCGACCATCGCCAGCACACGGCCGCGGCGCTCGGGCTCGCCCTGGGGCAAGTGCAGGAACTGGGAGACCTTTGCGCCGGTGAAGAGCATCGCCGAGGCGTTGGGGCAGGCCGCCACACAGGCGCCGCAACCGATGCAGGTCGCCGCGTCCATGGCCTTGTTGGCCGCACCCTTGGAGATGGGCAGGGCGTTGGCGTCGGGCGCACCGCCGGTGGCCACCGAGACGTAGCCGCCGGCCTGAACGATGCGGTCGAGCGCCGCGCGATCCACCACCAGATCCCTGATGACCGGGAAGGCCTTGGCGCGCCACGGCTCGATGTAGAGCACGTCGCCGTCCTTGAAGGACCGCATGTGGAGCTGGCAGGTGGTGGTGGCATCCTGAGGGCCGTGGGGCGTGCCGTTGATCACCATCGAGCACATCCCGCAGATGCCCTCGCGACAGTCGTGATCAAAGGCGATCGGCTCCTGGCCGTCGCGGATGAGTTCATCGTTGACCTGGTCGAGCATCTCCAAAAAGGAGATGTCCGGGCTGATGTTCTTGGCGGCGTACTGGGTCATCTTGCCAGGGGCATCGCTGGACGACTGACGCCACACGTAAAGAGTGAGGTTCATGGTCTACTTGTAGCTCCGCTGGGTCAGTTTAACGTTTTCGAAGACCAACTCTTCTTTGTTGAGTTTGGGCCTCTCTCCGACACCCTGGAACTCCCAGGCCGCCACATAACAATACTCGTCATCCTTGCGAAGCGCCTCGCCGTCATCGGTCTGGCTCTCTTCACGCAGGTGACAACCGCAGGACTCGTCACGATCCAGGGCGTCGTGACACATGATCTCGGCAAACTCCAGGAAGTCGGCCACGCGGCCAGCCTTCTCAAGCTCGGCGTTGAGGTTGTCGCTCTTGCCAAGCACGCAGGCGTTCTCCCAGAACTCAGCGCGCAACTCGGGAATGCGCTCAAGGGCCTTCTCCAGGCCGGTGGCGTTGCGCGCCAGCCCGCAGTTGTCCCACATCAACTTGCCAAGCTCCTTGTGGAAATCGTCCACAGGGCGCTTGCCGCCGATCTCCATCAGCTTGTTGATCTTGCCTTTGACCTCGTCTTCAGCCTGCTTGAAGACCTTATGGTCGCTGGGCAGCAGCTCCGGGCGCTTGCTCCACAGGTAGTGACCGATGGTGTAGGGCAGGACAAAGTAACCGTCGGCCAGCCCCTGCATCAGGGCGCTGGCGCCCAGGCGGTTGGCACCGTGATCGGAGAAGTTGGCCTCGCCGATGACGTGCAGACCGGGCAGGTTGCTCATCAAGTTGTAATCGACCCACAGGCCACCCATCGAGTAGTGCACCGCGGGGTAAATCCGCATGGGCACTTCGTAGGGGGACTCGTCGGTGATGCGCTGGTACATGTCAAAGAGGTTGCCATAGCGCTGGCGGATGGTGTCGGCCCCCAAACGCCTGATGGCGTCCGAGAAGTCCAGATACACCGCGTAGCCCGACTCGCCCACGCCCATGCCCGCGTCGCAGACCTGCTTGGCGTTGCGGCTGGCCACGTCGCGCGGCACCAGGTTGCCGAAGGCGGGGTAGCGCTCCTCGAGGTAGTAGTAGCGCTCGTCTTCGGGGATGCTGGCGGGTTTGCGGGTGTCGCCCTTCTTCTTGGGCACCCAGACGCGGCCGTCGTTGCGCAGCGACTCACTCATCAACGTCAGCTTGGACTGGTAGTGGCCGCTGACGGGGATGCAGGTGGGGTGGACCTGAACGTAGCAGGGGTTGGCGAAGTACGCACCCTTGCGGTAGGCCCGGTAGGCGGCGGTGACGTTGCAGCCCATGGCGTTGGTCGACAAGAAGAAGACGTTGCCGTAGCCGCCGGTGGCCAACACGACCGTGTGGGCCGAGTGGCTCTCGATCTTGCCGTTGACCAGGTTGCGCGTCACGATCCCGACGGTGCGGCCTTCGTGCGTGACCAGCTCCATCATCTCATGACGGGTGTACATCTTGACGTTGCCGTTGGAGATCTGGCGGCTGAGCGCGCCGTAGGCTCCAAGCAACAACTGCTGACCGGTCTGACCACGGGCGTAGAAGGTCCGCGAGACCTGGGCGCCACCAAAAGAGCGGTTGGCCAGGTGACCGCCGTACTCGCGGGCAAAGGGCACGCCCTGGGCCGCGCACTGGTCAATGATCTGGGTGCTGACCTGGGCCAGACGGTAGACATTGGACTCGCGCGAGCGGAAGTCGCCGCCCTTGACCGTGTCATAGAAGAGACGGAAGACGCTGTCGCCGTCGTTCTGGTAGTTCTTGGCCGCGTTGATGCCGCCCTGCGCCGCGATGCTGTGGGCACGGCGAGGACTGTCCTGGAAGCAGAAACAGCGCACGCTGTAGCCAAGCTCGGCCAGGGTTGCTGACGCCGAGGCGCCCGCCAGACCACTGCCGACCACGATCACGTCGAATTTGCGCTTGTTGGCCGGGTTGACCAGGTTGATGTCAAAGCGGTGCTTGTCCCACTTCTCGGCCAACGGCCCCGAAGGTTCAAAAGATTGAAGGGTCATGGTGTCTCACGCTCCCGCAGGCAGTTTGAGGATGTTGGTCAGAACCGCCAACGGCATCGAAATGTTGCCAAGCGTCACGATCGTGGCCACGGCGTAGCCAATCTTCTGCAGATGCGGGCGCAGACGGGTGTTGTTCGCGCCCAGCGACTGGAAGAGGCTGGAGATGCCGTGACTCAGGTGCGACCCGAGCAGGACCATCGCAATGATGTACGATCCGGAAATGAGCGGGTTGCTAAAACCCTTCACCACCATGAAGTACACGTTGACGATCTGCTCGCCGTCAGCAGTCGTGCGCCAGATGTGCTGCTCGGCGTAATTCCCGGAGTCCACCACACCGAGAGTGAAGTGCAACAGGTGATACACAATGAACGCCAGGAGCATGGCGCCAGAGATGATCATCGTGCTGCTCTGAATGGTCGTCGCTTTCTTCTTGCCGTTGTAGGCGTACTTCACCGGACGCGCGTCGTTGTTGCCCATGTAGAGCTTAAACGCCGTCAAAACGTGCACCGTCACCGCCGCAAGCAGCGTCAAGCGGGTGCCCCACAACAAAAGCGGTGTGTTCTTAAGACCAAAGGCGTAGTCGTTGAGCGCCTCCGGACCTGCGAAGATCAACATGTTGCCCGCCATATGGCCGACGACGAATCCAGACAGGATCACACCTGTCACCGCCATCAAGACCTTGGCGCCGATGGACGACTTCAGCAGTCGAACAGCCCAGTCCATTTTTTAGCTCCTCTCCGTTATCGCAATGCTCAAACCAGGCGCCCTACCCCTGTGCCCACCTGTCTTCCAACCACAGGGTCACAACAGCGCTGGCCGATGCATCCGTCTTTTCGCAATCGTCTGACAACTCAGGGCAGCCACACAATCCCCCTTGACGGGCACCCATTAACACTGATGCGCCTTAGCACGCCAAAGACCAAAAGACAAGAAGAGCGCTCCTGAACGACACCCCACGCCCACACAAATGTGACAAAAACAACATATAAAAACAATGGTTTAGACAACGTCACACCAAGCGCCCATCGATGGCCCGCCAGTCGGCCTCAAACCATCACACACAGACCCAAACACCACCCCGGCCTGACCCCATCACCACCCCACCACAACGCCCCACCCACCAACATCATAACGGCCGCCAAACCTGCCCCGTGCCGATCCACTTCTGATACCAAAATGGAGACGAAAGGCTCACTTTGGTATGACGCGCCCCAGAACCCCCCACCCAAACGCCCAGGCCCACCAACCACCCACGCGGCGAGACCGCCCACACAGCGCTCATCCCCAACCCTGCGCCTCATGAAACGCAAAGCGAAAATCCACCAACGCCGCGCTCAGCGCGTCATAACCCGGCGGTGACGGCGACAAAACGCTCTCCTCACGCGCCCCATCAGCCCGCGCCATCACCCCTTCAAAATCCGCATCACCAAAACCCTCGTCCGCCGCCCAACGCTCCAAAGACACCGCCGAACCATCCAAAACCCGCTCTTTGGACAATCTCCAGGCCATCCGCGCCGCCCGCATCGCCGCCCCATCAAGGCCCCGTCCCTTGCACCCACGGGCCACCTGCAACAACGTCCCAGGCGCCCCCTTGCTCAACCCCGCCCCCAACAACGACACCAAAGGCCCCAGCACCCCCACAGGCTCCACCAACGCCCCACCCACCAACATCTCCAGCACACCATGGGACTGACGCGTCAACTGACGCACACCGCGCTCAACCTCCTGGGCAAACCACAACACCCTCCTCCCCCCCAAAAGCTCAAACTCGCCCTCATCCACATCACGCCACGCCTTAAGCCCCAACCGCACCGACGTCGGCACCGCAAACCAGGCCCGAACCACCGCCTCATGCCCCCCACCCAAAGGTGGACACACCGTCGCCCAAACCACCTGCGCCCCACCACAACGCGACGCCAACACCGACCCCCAAGGCCCCAAAACACGCCCACGCAAATGTGCCAGGTCATCGCCCGACACATACTCCAAGGCCCCCACAGGCCTCAAAACCACCGCATCCACCACACCGCCCTCCACAAAACCCACACAAAACAACCACACGCACACACGCGCCCCATCGCTTGGCCCCTCAAGAAGAACCCCAATCCCAAACGCATGCAACGGATTTGTCTTGAAACAAACCCAACACACCACCCCAAAGCCTCCAGATCAGACAACCAGCAACCCAGTTTGGGCTTTGCTGTAAGAACGCGCTTGATTTGGGACAGGTGGCTTTGTTGAACAGGTGACGGTTGATTCCAGCAGGCAGCTTCGCAAAATGAAACGTAATCTATCCCGCAGGTGACGTTGTTGTGGGGTTGGCGGTCGATTTCGGCAGTGGGCTTTGTTGGAAGGCGCAGGCAATTAGTGTCAGGCGATCGTAGCGCTCACTGGCGGGGTCACGTCGCTGGGGTTTGGGCTTTGCTGTGGGAACGCGATTGATTTGTGACAGGCGGCTTTGTTGGAAGACCCAGGCAGTTCGAGTCAGGCGATTATAGCGCTCACTG
>CAKZKQ010000192.1 GCA_937123825.1 uncultured Pseudomonadota bacterium | reverse complement strand
CGCGCGCTGCCCCCCAAGGTCATCCCCGCCTCCATCATCATCATGCCCGACGGCTCCGAGATGAAGAGCGAGGCCTACGCCAAGAAAATCGCCGCCAAAGACCCCCAGATTGTCTCCATCCTTGAAACGTACCTTAAAGACAAAGACAAATCCCTGGTCCAGACCTCCATCCGCGCCGTGGTGGCCATGAAGCTGCCCAACGCCGCCGACCTGCTCTTGCCCCTGCTCAAGAACAAGGACGCGGAGTTGCGCATATCGGCCCTCGACGCGCTGGCCGGAAACGACGACCAAAAGGTCCTCGACGCCATCAGCGCCGTCATGGACAAAGACCGCGACAAGAAGGTCGCCCTGAAGGCCTCTGAGATCCTCGGCAAGAGTAAAAACAAGAAGTACAGCGTCCGCGCCCTCTACTTTGCCCTGCGCGGTGACGACGAGGCCGCCTCCATCAAGGCCATCGGCGCCCTGGCGGCCTCCAAAGAGCCCACCGTCGCCCCCGAACTGGTCAAGGCCGCACGCGGCAAGCGCGACAAAGTCGCCGAAGCCGCCATCAGCGCCCTCAACGACCTCAAGCTGACCGCCGAACTGGTCACCCTCTTTGACGACAAGAAGCTCGCCGCCGCCCGTCGCCTTCAGTCCGCTGCGCTGGTCGCCGCCGGCAAAGACAAAGCCGCCGCCTTCAAGGCCAACGCCTTCCAGGCCACCGCCGCCAAAGGCGACGTCGCCCTCAAGTCCCTTGAAGCGCTGAGCAAGTCCAAAGACCCCGACCCTCGCACCGCCATTGAGGCCGCCCTGGCTCACCCCGAGCAGGCCGTCCGCCACGACGCCGCCAAGCGTCTGGCCACCATCAAAAACCCCGAGAGCCTCAACGCACTCGCCAAAGCGGGCACTCGCCCCGAAGACGCCGAAGTTATTCAGGACGCCTCCAGTAAGATCATGGCCACCCTGACCCTCACTGACGTGCTCAAGTACACCAGCAACCGCAACATTGTCCTGCGTCGCGTGGCCTACCGCGCCCTGGGTGTCAAAGGCGGCAACAGCAAGGCTGTCTTCACCGCCCTGACCAAAGGCATCTCCGACAAAGACGCCGGCATCCGCGCCGCCTCTGCGCTGGCCCTGGGCTCCTTCAAGAACGACAAGGCCCTCAAAGCCGTCATGGGCGCCTCCAAAGACAAAGACGCCCTGGTGCGCCGCAACGTCGCCCGCGCCCTGGGCAACTGGGACAAAGGCGTCGAGACTGACACCCTCCTGGGTTACCTCTCCGACAAAGAGGGCGGTGTGGTTGAAGCCGCCGTGGCCTCCCTCCATCAGCGCCGCGAAGAAGTGGCCTACAAGCCCATCCTCCAGCTCACCCGCGGCGCCGCCCACCCCCACGCCGGTGTCCGCAAAGCCACACTGCGCGCCCTGGTGGACCTGACCCCTGCCAAAGAGATGCAGACCGTCATCAGCGTCCTCTCCGGTGGTCTCTTTGATAAGGACCGCGAGGTCAAAATTCTGGCCATTGACCTGCTGGGCCGCTACAGCAACCCCGCCGCCGTCACCGGTCTGGCTGCGCTCATCAACGACCCCGTCGAAGAGTACCGCGTGCGCTCCTTGCTGGCGCTTGGCAGCACCGGCTCCAAAGACGCCGTGGAGCTTATCGCCAGTGTCCTCAAAGACAAGTCCGTGCCCGTGCGCAAAGCCGCCATGGAAGCCCTGGGCAACCTCGGCATCTCCGAGGGCATCGAGCCCATCAAGACCCGTCTGGCTGTCGAGACCGAAATCGAAGTCATCAAAGCCGGTGAAGCCGCGCTGAAGAAGCTGCGCTGAAGACGCCGTGCCGATTGTGACGCCCGCGCGCCGCGATCCTGCCGCCTGACCGTCCGGTCCAGGCGGCCAGCGGCGCCCAACCCGGACCCACCGCCATGATGAACCCCCTGCAAAGACTTCTGCTTTTGAGCATCGTCGGCTTTTTGATGCAGGCCAGCGCCTGTCAGAGCAACGACGACGGTGTTGGCTTTGATAAAATCGCCGACAAAGGCACCTCCAGCACCACCAACAACCCCTCCCAGCCGCAGCAAAACAACGACCAACCCCCCGCCATTGACCCCGCCAAAGAGGAGCGTCTGGTCAGCCAGCGGGCCCAGGTCGAGCAAGAGGCTCTGAAGTCGGTCGGCAAGTCCTGTGTCAAAGACCTCGACTGCACCCTCTACCTGCGCTGCATCCAAGACGCCTGCGCCGTGCCCCCCGCTGTGGACGGCGCAGACACCAGCGAGGCCCCCGTGGTCGTGGTCACCACCGCGTCCGGCGAAGCGCAGTTTGCCATGGAGCTGGCCCTGGACATTCCCCAGCGCAGCCGCGGCCTGATGTTCCGGCCCCGGATGTCTGACGAGTGGTCCATGCTCTTTGTCTACGACCGCGAGCAGAGCGACCTGTCCTTCTGGATGAAGAACACCCTCATCCCGCTGGACATGCTCTTCATCAACGACGCTGGAGAGGTGGTGGGTGTGGTTGAGAACGCCGAACCCCTGACGCTGACCAGCCGAGGCATCCCTGGCACCCGCAGCCGCTACGTCCTGGAAATCAACGCCGGACTGGCCAAACGCTTCGGCATCGCTGCCGGTGACAAAGTCCAGTTTGTTCGCCTGGCCGACGAGCACCTTCCTCGCCGTTGACCCTTTGTCTTACGCGCTTCCTTGCGCTGCGAGTGCATTCCCCGGCAATCCCAGACCCCCTCAAACCATCAGCCAAATCAGCGCACCCAGGTGTGGGCTTTGACCCAGCGCCTGGATGCCTCTGTCTCCAACAAAGTTGTGGTCCAGATGGAGGACTGTCAGGCGGTCCAGGTGCGCAGAGGATGCCAGGGCGATGGCGCCGTCGTCCCCAATGAAGTTGTCGGAGAGATCAAAGTCTTTGACGGTCTGAAGTCCCTGGGCTTTGGCCAGCGCGCACGCTCCCTGGTCGTCGATCTCGTTGTCTGAAAGGTCAAGCTCGGTCAGTTCGGGCAGGGCGAGGTGTTCTGCCACGGCAACGGCGCCGTCGCCTTCGAGTCGGTTGCCACGTAGATCCAGTTCAGTCAGCCGTTTGAGGTGTGGTGAAGACACCAGCGCAGCGGCGCCGCGGCCGCTGATGCGGTTTCTGGACAGATGAAGGTGGGTCAGCCCCCGGACATTGGGGCTGGATGCCATGACAGCGACGCCATCGTCTCCGATGTTGTTGCCGCTGAGGTAGAGCTGGGCCAGTCGTGTCAGGTGCTTGGATCCGGCGAGTGTTCGCAAGGCATCGTCAGCGAGCCTGTTGCTGCTCAAATCAAGGTGCGTCAGGCGTTGGAGGTTGGGGCTGGATGCCAGGGTGTTGAACACCTCCTGGTCAATGGCACATGAAGACAGTGAGAGCGTGCTGAGTTGGCTCAGGTGCGGAGAGTCGGCCAGAGCTTTGGCGCCCTCTTGTGTCATTGGGGTGCGGTTGATCTTCAGGGTTGTCAGGTTGCCCATGCTGGCCGAGATGGCGAGCGCCGCCACGCCGTCTTGGCTCAGGCGGTTGTACCCCAACGCGAGCGTGCGCAGTGTTTGAAAGCGGGTGTTGGTGGCCAGGACGGCGGCGCCTTCATCGCTGATCTGGTTGTTGTCGAGATGGAGGTCGGTCAGGGCGCACAGGTGAGGGGAGGTTGCCAGCGCAGTGGCGCCTTCGTCGCCGATGTCGGCGCCGTTCAGGCTCAGAGTGACCAATGACTTGAGGTTGGCTGTGCTGGCCACAACCGCAGCGCCCGAGGGGCCAAATCGATTGCTGTCGAGGATCAAGCTGCTGAGGTTGCTCAGTTTGGGGAGCAGGCTTTGGAGTCCTTGGGCGGAGATGTTGTTTGAGGTCAGGTTCAATGAGGTGAGCTGCCCCATCAACTGCGCGGCGTTGGCCAGGGCAGCGGCACCGGCGTCGCAAACATGGTTGTTGGTGAGATCGAGCGCGGTCAGCGCGTCGAAATGTTTGGACTGGGCCAGCGCTGCTGCGCCGTCGGCGCCCAGTTGGTTGCGCGCCAAAGAGAGGCTGTTGAGCCCCTTGAGGGCGTTTCCTGCTGCCAGCGCCGCAGCTTCTTCAGGCCCTGCTTCGTTGTGGCTTAGGTTGAGGGTGGTCAGTCCATGGAGGTGGGCGGAGTTGGCGATGGCCTCCATGCCGCGCGCTTTGATTTTGTTGTGGCTTAGGTTGAGGGTGGTCAGCCTGGCCAGATTGGGGGACGCCGCGATGATGGCAGCGCTGTGGTCATCGATGGTGCAGTCTTCGAGCGTCAGCGCTGTGAGGTGGCGCACGTGGGGTGAAGACACCAGCGCTTCGATGTCCCGTTTGTTGGTTTCTGGCTCAACAATATCACCCAGGCATGTGTGCACTTTCAGGCTGGAGACTGTGAACCACCAGACAGGAGGGGAGGACGCCCAAACCGAGGCCAGGCACTCATGAACGCGTTCAATGTCGTGGGGCCAGGTTTTGAGATGGTCCTGGACGTAGCTCAAACCCACCTCCAGGCTGTCTGGCGCCATGGACTCAAGCACCCTGCACATGGCTCGCCATACCTGGGGGGTTGGCCCTTTATGGGTCAACTCTCGCAATAATTCCATGTGATGTTGAGATGTGGTCATGCTATTGTCTCCTGGGAGGTTCTGAGACAGGGTACACGTTTTGAGGTGGTTTGTGGTGGTTTTTAGTGTGGTGGTTTTGATGCGATGGGCAGGTGGAGTGAAGCCCCAAAAGTGTCGTTTCTGTGTTTGGTGGCGGTGGCGGATTGTGGTCACCAAAGGTTGGTGTGAGCCGTATATTGTGAGGGGCGAGCAATGAAGCAGCGTCAAGAGGTGGGTTGAGATATGGGTGAGCGAGGGTTTGGGGGGCTGGTCTGGGGGCCAGTGGTTGGGGCTTTGGTGTTGTTGTGCGCGGTGACGGCGTGCAAAGGGGACGGGGCTGCCCGGCAGGCCCCAGAAAATGTGCGCGATGTGGTGGAGGACCAGGGCGAGCCGCCGTCGGATGGTGGTGAGGACATGGGTCCTGAGGATGTGCCGACGCCTGAGTCTGATGTGAGCGGCGAGGATGTCGCGGTGCCGCCGATGGATGCGGCTGGGGATATTGGCGAGCCAGGAGAGGATGTTGGGGATGTGTCAGAGCCCATGTCTGATGCGGACAGTGGGTCTGATGCGGGAGCCGAGTCAGATGTGGACGATGGGCCGGACGCTGAGGACCCTTGCGGAGACCTTCAGGCGGCTTATCGGCCGCCAACGCAGCCTGCCGACGCACCGCCCTTCAACGGCACCGTCTTCATCACCCCCAGCATCCTCACCGAAGCTGATCCCACGTCCTTCACCGGCCTGACCTACCAGGGCCAGGGTCAGCGCACGATGTTTGACCGTCGGATCAACCGCTTTGACACCTTCAACCCCCACCTTTTTGATGCGCGCTTTGGTCAGACCACCGGCCTGGTGGTCGAAATCCAGGTCAACCCCGAATTTTCCCAGCAAGAGGCCCAGACCCAGGCGACCCTCTACGCCACCGCCATCGGTCGCCTGCCAGGGTTTCTCTTTGCCAGCCTCCAAACCGTCTGGATTCACGCCGGAGACCAACTCTTTGGTGGCGGCAACAACAACCTCCTCATCCACACCGAGCAAG
>CAKZKQ010000191.1 GCA_937123825.1 uncultured Pseudomonadota bacterium | reverse complement strand
CCACCTGAGACAACTCACTCTATCTCGTTTTTTGAGACTTGTGGGCTTGCTCGTGAACCTTAATTTGGCGCCTATGGTGGATCCCCCCCTCCATGCGCCCCTTTGACCCCACCACCGCCTCCAAAGACGACCTGGCCCGTCTCCACAAGCTCGCCCCAGCCATCAAAGACCGCATGCAACGCGAAGGCACCGCCATGGTCGGCTTCCAACCCCTGGACGACCTGCCCAACTTCTTCCGCATGCTCTTCATCAACCCCGTCGTCACCCCCCAGGACATCGACGACGTCCTGACCCTCATCGACTGCTACGGACAGGACCTTGGCCAAGGCTCATAAAGGGCTCGCCAGCAAACCCGCGCGCCGCTGCCCCAAAGCCGCACACCGCCCGTTGGCAACGGCGGCGTTTGCCTCTATCATCAATTATAAGCAAGTACGCTTGGCTTGACCCACGACGGAGCCGCCCGGGAGGAAAGAACCCTTGGCCACCACAACACAACACCGCTCGCCATCGGGGCTGATGGTCGCGCTCGCCGCCGCAACCCTCGCATGGGCGGCCGCCTGCGCGCCGCCTTCTGCTGAGGTCCCCGCTGAAGACGAGCCCCCGGTCGCCAACAACGACCCCAACCCACCGGCCAACAACGACGCCCCGGACGATCCACCCGACGATCCGCCACCGTCCAACAACGACGTGCCGGACGACCCGCCGGATGACCCCCCGGACGATCCACCCGATGACCCGCCAGACGACCCGCCGGCCCAATACGAGCCCGCCAGCGCCGTCATGCCGCGCCTGACGACCGTCCAATACCGTCACGTCCTCGAAGACCTCTTTGGGCTGCCACTGCCGCGCCTGGTCCTCGAACCCGACACCAACCCGTACCTCTTCTACAACATCGGGGCCACCACCACCGAAGTCACCGAGCACGGCGTCGAACTCTACAGCGAGGCCGCCTTCGAGATGGCCTCCATGATCTTTGGCGACACCGCGCGCCGCGACGCCCTGCTGGGCTGTCAGGTCACCCAGGCCGGCGACAGCTGCACACGCAGCTTCATCGAAAACACCGGCCAACGCATCCTGCGCCGACCCCTGACCTCACAGGAAGTCGAACACTGGGTCCGGGTCGCCAGCGCTCTGGGCAACGAAGACCCCTACGCCGGCGTCGAAATGGTCCTGGCGGGCCTCCTCCAGTCCCCACACTTCCTCTACCGCATTGAAGTGGGCGAAGCCGACCCCAACGACGCCACCCGGCGCCGCTACACCTCCTGGGAGATGGCCAGCCGCCTGGCCTTCCTCTTCTGGAACAGCACCCCAGACCAGGAACTGATGCAGGCCGCCGCCCGCGGCGAACTCCTCGACGACGTCACCCTCCAAGAGCAAGCCAACCGACTGCTGAGTTCCCCAAGGGCCCGCGTCGCCGTCCAGGACTTCTTTGCCCAATACCTCGATCTGGGCCGACTGGCCAAAGTCGAGCGCGACCCCCAGCGCTACCCCGAATTCAGCCGCACGCTGACCTCCGCCATGGAATTCGAACTGCGCCTGCTGGTCGACGACATCGTCTTTCGACAAGACACCGACACCCGCAAGCTCTTCTCGGCAAGGCGCGGCTACGTCAACTCCGAATTGGCCTCGCTCTACAACGTCACCGCACCCGGCGCCTCGCTGGTCGCCTTTGTCCCCGTGGACTTCCCCCAGGACATCCCCCGCGCAGGCATCCTCACCCTGGGCGCCTTCCTGACCATGAACGCCCACGAAACAGAGACCTCCCCCACGCTGCGCGGCAAATACATCCGCGAGCGCCTGCTCTGCCAACAAGTGCCGCCGCCCCCCGATGACATCGATCTCAACCTCGAAGCCGAAGAAGACGATCCCCCCACGCTGCGCGAGCGCCTTGAGCAGCACCGCAACGACCCCGCCTGCTCCGGGTGCCACGCCTTCATCGATCCCCCTGGCTTCCTCTTTGAACACTACGACTCCATCGGACGCTACCGCACCGAAGTCGACGGCTACGTCGTGGACTCCTCCGGCTACCTCGACGGCGAAGCCTTCCCCATGGCCAATGCCCTCGACCTGGCCGGCGCCCTCCAAAACGACCAACGCGTCACCGCCTGCATGGTCCGCCAACTCTTCCGCCACGCCAACGGCCGACTCGAAGAAAGCGGCGAAGAACCCGCCCTGGACGCCCTCGAAGAAAACTTTGAGGCCTCCGGCTACCGCTTCCGCGACCTGATGATGGCGCTGGCCCTGAGCGATGGCTTCCGCACCGTCTCCACCAACCAGGAGGGTGAGTAAATGACTCGCAAATACCTTTCTCGCCGTACCTTCCTGCGCGGCGCCGTCGCGAGCACCGCCGTAGCACTGGCGCTGCCCCCGCTGGACGCCATGCTCAACATCAGCGGCGCCTGGGCCGACGGCGGCGACGTGGAACCCTTCTTTGGTGTCTTCTACTGGGCCAACGGCCTGCCCTGGCACTCCGAACACGGCGGCGACCAGGCCGCCGCTGGACACCCCGACCTGTGGACCCCCAGCAACACCGGCGTCAACTACACGCCGTCTGCGCTGCTTGGCCCACTGGCTCGCCATCGCGTCAGCGTCGCCACCGGCCTCCAGCCCCACACTGAGATCCCACCGGCGCCTCCCGGACAGGCCGACGGCCACATGCGCGGCTTCATGGTCGCGCTCACCGGCGACCGCCCCCGCGCCGATGGCTTCAACCACAGCTCCCACACCCTGACCTCCAGACGCGCAAGCCTGGACCAGTACGTGGCGCGCCACCCCGACTTCTACACCAGTACCCCGCGCTTCCGCTCCCTGGAAGTCGGCGTCAGCCGGGCGCGCTTCCACGACTACGGCCACTGGAACGCCATCTCCTACAACGGCCCCGACTCCATCAACCTCCCCATCATGAACCCCTCGGCGCTCTACGACCGCCTCTTTGGGGTCGGCCCCACCGAAGACGAAAACGCCGCACAGCGCCGCAGCCTCCTGCTCGACGCCGTCCATCAGGACGCCCAGAGCCTTCGCCTTCGCCTCGGAGCCCGCGACCGCCAGCGCCTCGACGCGCACCTCGAACACATCAACACCATCCGCACGCGCCTCGACTCCGGGGTGGCGGCCTGCGCCGACCCAGGCCGCCCCAGCGACGCCGGAGACCTCCTGGTCCGCACCGAAACCATGGCCGAGCTGCTGGCCCTGGCCATCGAGTGCAACCTCACCCGCGTCTTCTCCTTCATGCTGACCTCACCGGCCTCCACCCACATCTTCAACAACCTGGGTGTGCCCGACGGCATGCACAAAACCTGTCACGACGGCCACTGGGAGCGCGTCCGAAGCATCACCGAATACCAGATGGAGGCCTTCGCCCGCTTCCTCGATGTCTTCAACACCCCCAGCGTCTTGGGCGGCACCATCCTCGACCGAGGCTGCATCTTTGGCACCTCCGAATACGGCGAAGGCTGGAAACACAGCGTCCGAGAACTCCCCGTCGTCCTGGCAGGCCGCGCCTGCGGCGCCCTCAATGACAACGTCCACGTCCGCGAGGCCAGCGGCAACTTCAGCAAGGCCCACGTCACAGCCCTGCGCGCCATCGGCCTGGACACCCCCAGCTTTGGTTTCAGCGGCGCCGAAACCAGCCCCGTCATCCCGTCGAAGGACGGGATCCAAGGCTCATCGAACGAGACCGTCATCGTGGATCCCGACCAGCGTCGGGATCATGAGCATCAGCCGTCTGAGGATATAGGCGCTCATGCCGTCCTACAGCACCCCGGCGTCTTCAAGCGCGGCCTGCGCCTCGGGGTCGATCCACCAGAAGTCGAG
>CAKZKQ010000190.1 GCA_937123825.1 uncultured Pseudomonadota bacterium | reverse complement strand
CCCCCGAAGACGACCATCCTCAATAACTACACTTCCGACCTCTCCGCCAACAACCACCTCAACGCACCTCGCCCCGATCCCCTCCCGCTCTACCCCCTCCGCCACAAGCCCAAATTCGTACGCCTCCAGCACGTTGCCCGCATCGATGCCCGCCTCAAGCAGCCCATAAAGCCGCAGCGGCCGCTCAATCTGGCTCGCGCGCCGCCCCGCCCACTCACTGCCCAGCGCCAATCCCGACATAAACGCCGTCAAGAGGGCGCTGAGCGCAAAGGTCGTGCTGCCAAAGACCTGTGTCAGCATCCGCGACCAGATGATCTCGAAGACCAGGCCGCTGGTGCCAGAGACAAAAAAGAAGACCGGCAGCAGCGCCTTGATTCTGTCCCAGGCGCCGCTCTCCGTGTGATCCATCAATCAAGCCCCAAATCGTCGTCTTTGTTGAGGCCAAAGGGGTCATCGTCGCCCTTGGCGGGACCCCGACGCTGGCCATCACCGCCATCATCGCGCTTATCACCGCCGCCGTTGTTGGCCGCGGGAGCAGGCGCATCCTTAAACGCCGCCTCCAGCGCCGTCAAGCGCACCCGCACCGCCGAACCCGACGCCACCAACTCGCGCTTGGCCTCGATCCGCGTCCACTTTCCCTCCCAAACGCGCTCCTCGCCCGTCGGAGAGGCCGACTTCGGCTCGCCCCAGCGACCCTCAAGCTTCTTCATCAAGTCCTTCCACGCCGAATACTCCTCGGCGCGCTTGTTCTCCCAGTTGAGCACCACCGTGTGCAGCCCGCGCTGCCCAAAAATCCACTGGGTCCCCACGTCCTTGCCCATCAAGTCCGAGGTGCCCTCCACGATCACGTCGCGGCTTTGGAGGATTTTGCGGATCTCGCGCAGCTTGTACTCCTTGCTCCAAGCCTTGTTGGCCTTGATGGCCGACTCAGCGGTCATGCCCCACTGGAGCTGACCCCAGCCGTGAGGCTCATTGTTCACCGCCAACGCCGTCGCACCCACCAGGATCACACACACCAGCGCAGCCCAAAAGGCCACACCCTGTTGCCAGGTCTTTGTCATCGTCTTGCCCCTCCACACACACATCATTGAGCCAGCCTGGCTTTGATGAACCAATGTACACCTTTTGAGGGGGGCTTGATAGCGGGCTGGGTTGGTAGAGGTGTCAGAGACGTCGACGCACGCCGTATTTACGGGGGTTGGTAGAGGTGTCTGACACCTCTACGAGCGGGTCATGCTGACAATGACAGATTTTGAAGTGGGGGTGTTGCTGCGCTCAGCGACGCTGCGAACGGGGATGAGTGGGTTGGCCTCTGGGAAGTAGGTGGCCACCGAGCCTGCGGGCAGGTCGTAGGGGAGGACGACGAAGTTGGGGGCACGGCGAGTTTCTTGATTGAAGTGACTGGTCAGGTCGACTCGGTCGCCTTCTTTGAGGTTGGCGCTGGCCATGTCGGAGGCGTTCATCAAGACGACGCGTCGTCCTTTTTTGATGCCTCGGTAGCGGTCTTCGAGGCCATAAATGGTGGTGTTGTACTGGTCGTGGCTTCTGATGGTCATCATCATGTACTGGCCCGGTTCCAGGTGGTGTTTGGGGATGGGATGTACGGTGAAGAGGGCTTTGCCGGTGGAGGTGTCAAAGCGGCGGTCGCGGGCGCAGTTGGGCAGGAGGAAGCCTGCAGGGTCGCGCACGCGTTGGTTGTAGTTGTCAAAGCCGGGGATGATGGCGGCGATGAGGTCTCGGATGGCGTCGTAGTTTTGGCTGAGGGTTTGCCAGGGCACCTGGGTTTTTTGTCCCAGGGTGGCTGTGGCCAGGCGACAGATGATGTCGGGTTCGCTCAGGAGGTGGGGTGAGGCGGGGTCTCGGCGGCCTTGTGAGCGGTGGACGACGCTCATGGAGTTTTCGACGGTGACGAACTGGAGTTGGCCGTTTTGGGTGTCGCGCTCGGTGCGTCCGAGGCAGGGGAGGATGAGCGCCTCCTGGCCGGTGACCAGATGTGAGCGGTTGAGTTTGGTGGAGACCTGAACGGTCAGGGTGCAGTTTTGCAGGGCTTGGCCGGTGTAGCGGGTGTCGGGGGTGGCGCTGTAGAAGTTGCCGCCGAGTCCAAAGAAGACCTTGACCCTGCCGTCGTGCATGGCCTGGATGGAGTCGACGACGTCGAGGCCGTGTTTGCGTGGCGGTTCGAAGTTGAAGGCTTTGGCCAGTTTGTCGAGGAAGGCGTCCTTGGGGTGGTGCATGATGCCCATGGTGCGGTCGCCCTGGACATTGCTGTGACCGCGCACGGGGCACGCTCCGGCGCCGGGGCGGCCAAAGTTGCCTTTGAGCAGGAGCAGGTTGACGACTTCCTGGATGTTGGCGACCGCGTTTTTGTGTTGGGTCAGCCCCATGGCCCAGCAAATGATGGTGGCTTTGGAGTCGGCGTAGATTTTGGCGGCCGCTTCGATCTCTGGGCGCGCCACGCCGCAGTTCTGGACGATCTCGTCCCATGTGATGGCGTTGAGGGCCTCTTGGAAGGTCTCAAAGCCGTTGGTGTGCGTCTTGATGAAGTCGCGGTCGATGATGTTGCCGCCTGCGGCCTGGTCGAGCGCGACGACGGCTTTCATGATGCCTTTGAGCAGGGCGACGTCGCCGTTGACGCGGACCTGGAGGAATTGGGTGGAGATGGGGGTGCCGCTGCTGGCCAGCGCCCAGAACTCCTGGGGGTGTGTGAAGCGCTCCAGAGCGCGCTCTTTGAGGGGGTTGATGCTGACGATTTTGCACCCGCGCCGCGCTGCCTCCTGAAGGTGGGTGAGCATGCGGGGGTGGTTGGTGCCGGGGTTTTGGCCGATGATGAAGATGGCCTCGGCCTTTTCAAAGTCGTGCAGCCCCACGGTGCCTTTGCCGACCCCGATGGTCTCTCCAAGGCCTTTGCCGCTCGACTCGTGGCAGAGATTGGAGCAGTCGGGGAGGTTGTTGGTGCCGAACTGGCGAGTGAAGAGCTGGTAGAGGAAGGCGGCTTCGTTGCTGGTGCGCCCGGAGGTGTAGAACGTGGCCTGGTCGGCGTGGTCCAGGGCTTGGAGGTGTTTTGCGATGGTGTCAAAGGCCTGATCCCAGTTGATGGGCTCGTAGTGATCGCTGCCTTTGCGGCGGATCATGGGGTGGGTCAGGCGTCCCTGGGCTTCGAGCCAGTGGTCGGATTGTTTCAGGAGCTTTGGGACAGACCATTGCTTGAAGAATGATGGCTCGACGCGGCCTCGGGTCCCTTCGGCGGCGATGGCTTTGGCGCCATTTTCGCAAAACTCGAATGAAGAGCGTTTGGGGGGTTCGGGCCACGCGCACCCTGGACAATCACAGCCGCCGTCCTGATTGGCGTTCAGCACCGCCTTGGTCCCGCTCCACACTCCCATCTCACGCGAGAGGTGCTTCATCGATGATACGATGGCTCCAAAACCTCCGGCGGCTTTTTTGTAGGGGCCTGTGACGACCTCCTCATCCACGGGAAGCAGGGGGGTGGGGGATTGCTCTTGCGATTTATTGGCCACGTCTTCCTCCAAAAGCCCAACACCCAGGCCGCGTGGTGTGATGTGCGGCCCGGCAGCCACCGGCTGTCATGGGGCGCGCATTATGGCACGGCCCCCTGCGGCACGCCAGATGGTGGGGCGACCTTGGCGTGTCGGCTACAGCGGCGCGGTGGGCTTGTGGTGCTCGACTTCGGTGTGTGCACTCACGTACGATTTGTCGTGGATGTCTGCAAAGGGAGGTTGTTGTGTCTGATTTGTCGCGTACGCACTTCAGGACGTGTTCGTTGTGTGAGGCCATGTGTGGCCTTGAGGTCGAGGTGAAGGATGGTCGGGTGGAGCGGATCAGGGGTGACAAGCTCGATCCGTTCAGCCGTGGGTTCATCTGCCCCAAAGGCGCGGTGTTGGACAAGCTCCACACTGATCCAGATCGTCTGCGTCGGCCCATGGTCAAAGATGGCGATGGTCAGTGGCGCGAGGTGGATTGGTCCGAGGCGTTTGAGACCGTGGCCAAAGGGCTGGGGGCGGTGATTGGGCGCGGGGATCGCAACGCTGTGGGGGTCTACCTGGGCAACCCCAATGTGCACAACCTCGACAATGGGCTCTACATGCGCCCATTGCTCAAGTCACTGGGGACGCGCAACGTCTTTACGGCCAGCACCGTTGACCAGATCCCGCGCCACGTGTCCTGTGGCCTGATGTACGGCGGTGCGGGGCTGATCCCGGTGCCTGATCTGGACCGAACTTCCCATTTGCTGATGCTCGGGGCCAACCCGCTGGTGTCCAATGGCAGTTTGTGCTCGGCGCCGGATTTTCCGGGGCGGTTGAAGGCGCTTCGCCAGCGAGGCGGGCGCCTTGTGGTGGTGGATCCGCGCCGTACGCGGACGGCCGAGCGTGCCGATGAACACCTTTTCATTCGACCTGGAACCGATGCCTTCTTTTTGACGGCCATGATCCACACGCTCTTTGAAGAGGGTTTGGTGGTGGATGACGAGGTGCTCAGTGTGGTGCAGGGAGTGGATGCGGTGCGCTCTGCCGTGGCGCCGTTGACCCCTGAGGCTGTGGCGTCTGTGTGTGGTGTGGGGGCGCAGACCATCCGGCGTCAGGCCAGAGATTTGGCAGCGGCGCCGAGCGCGGCGGTGTATGGGCGGATTGGCAACCATGCGACGGTCTTTGGGACGCTGACGTCCTGGGCGGCGGACGTATTGAACATTTTGACGGGGAATCTTGATCGACCAGGTGGGGTGATGTTTCCGCAGGCGGCGCACATGCCGCCCCAGGGCAAGGCCGGTGGCCGAGGGTTTGCGCTGGGGCGTTGGCGCAGCCGCGTTCGGGGTTGGCCTGAGGCCATGGGGGAGCTTCCCGTGGCGACGCTTGCTGAGGAGATTGAGGTTGAGGGGCCGGGGCAGCTGCGCGCCTTGGTGACCGTTGCTGGCAACCCCGCTCGCTCGACGCCCAACAGCGCGCGTTTGGAGAAGGCGCTGTCCACGTTGGAGTTTATGGTCAGCGTGGATCCCTATCTTAACGAAACCACACGTTATGCCGACGTCATCCTGCCGCCGCCGTCACACTTGGAGCGGCCACACTACGATCTGGCTTTCACGTCGCTGGCGGTGCGCAACGTGGCGCGGTTTTCCGAGGCGCTTTTTGAAGCGCCAGGGCCTTCTGAGTCCGAAATTTTGTCGCGTTTGGCGCTCATCGCTGCTGGTCAGCCGTACGATGCCGACACT
>CAKZKQ010000189.1 GCA_937123825.1 uncultured Pseudomonadota bacterium | reverse complement strand
TACAATTCTTTGGCAGGGTTTTTAAGCACATCTACTCCCCTGGATTCCAGGGCTCACTTTAAGGCGCTCCGTTCTATTTGCTCGCTGCTCCGATTGGGGCAGATCCTCAAGCGATGCGGATGAATAACTTCACTCCCCTTCATGCCGCCGCGATGCAGGGCCACGCTGATGTGTGTCAGGTGCTTTTGAAAGCAGGTGCACAGGTCAATGTCCAAACACAGCCACAGGGATACGCCCCACTGCATAGTGCTGCCTTTGCTGGGCATCTCAATGCCATCCAGGTCCTCTTGGAGAGCGGAGCTGACAAGACTGTCCTCAACTATCGCAATGAGCGACCTGCAGACACAGCAAGACGCACAGGGCAGATAGAAGCAGCCAAACTCATTGAGTCTTGAGTCGGCGTTTGTTGGTGTCGGGCCAATGTTTTATGGCCGTAGATTTAGCGTGATGGTGGTCCATGGCGCGGTGCAGATGCTTTGAATTGGTGAAGTCTTTAGGTCCTGTCTTGCTGAAGAAGGCAGGGTTTTGTCACATGCACAACTGGGTACACGAGGGTTAGAGTTATGAGTGATTCTCAGAGAGAGCCAAAACTTCTTCGCGCTTCTAAAAATCATTCCAGGGATTGGGGGCGTCTCAATTGGGACATTGGTGTGAATTCGGATTTGTTGGTTGTATCAAAGTCTGGCAGAACCGTTACATGGCAGCCAAGCCAGATTGGCCCTGATGGTAAAAATAACAATCCATGTTGGGTGCCTGTTCGCACAGGCGCAAATCTTTACAACGGCCGTTTTTGTTTCGATTTTATTGTCGATGAAATGGCATCTCGCCAAATTGGCGTTGGCTTTATGCTGCTTTGGAATGTTGGGCCAGATTGGGGTTTTTTTGGCTATCTTGGGGCGAGTTCAACGGCATGGGCGTACGATCCATCTACAGGCGACGTTGTGACCAGGACCAAATCCATTCAGGGGAACCTGCCGGTTTTTGCCAATGGGCGCAGTGGGGTTGTGTCACTTGAGTTGAACCTGCCTGTTGATGCCGAAGGTTACGCAGTGTTCGAGGTTGAGGGTGTTAAGTCCAATGCCATAAAGTTGCCTGTTGGTGCAGTGATTTTGCCCGCAGCATGTCTTCTGGCGGAGTCACAACAGGTGACTTTGGGGCCGCTGAAGTTCGAGAACATTGCGTGATGGAGCGATGAGTGCCAAGGCCTGTGTGTTGAATCCTATGTTGCCTTGGCGGTTTGCTGATGTGGTATGCTGCAGCGCATGAACGATATTGAATCATTCATCAAGCTTGTGGATGGCGTCTGCCTGAGGGCGGACATGTATACCCTGAACGGCACGTTTGCCGAGGTCGCGGCGCTCTTCACTGGCATGACACTGGCGAGGGTTGGTTCTCCGATTGCTGGTGATGAGGGGCGAGCATTGGACCGTTTTGTGGCTGCGCGTTTGTGTGTGCCTGATAAGTACCATTGGGCCGGTGCGATCGACATGGTCGCTGAGGATGACGAAAGGGCGATTCGCAAGCTGCGGGACCTGCTGGTCGAGTTTGCGGAGTTGAGAAAGACGCGCTCGTTTGACGAAATCCTCCTTTTGGCCGCCCGCATTCGACAGGAGCACGTAGAGTCAGAGCCTGCCAGGGTCTGGGGTCGGTTTCTTGCGGCCTATTACAACGCAGACCGGGCGCTCATCGAGCCGTTGATCCTGGACCACCCAAACGCCTGGGTTTTATGGCGCGGCGATGGCACGCCTCCGGGCGTCGCCAAGCAATTGATGGAGATCAGCGCCTCTCACACCGTGTCGGTGGTCGCTGGTGCGCTCGAAATGGGCAGGGTGTCGCTCGCAACGGATGTGGGCGTTGTCGAGGCGTACCTCATCAACGGAAGTTGGCGGATTGATGCCAGTCCATGGATTGAAATGGCGCTTGCAAGGCGCACAACGCAGTAGCCCTTGGCTTGGGGCTTTGGCGCGGTCCAAGCTCAGTGTTTAGGGTGGTGTGTGGGGGTTTTGTGGGTGAAGGAGTCCGGTAAGTCATGGGTCGCCGTGCTGTCTACATTTCGATTGGTGAGCCGCGCCTGGAGGCGTTGTGGTGGTTGGAGGATACGGCGTTTCGCGCTGCTTTTGCGGACATCGAGGAGGACGAGTCGTTGGGGCGGTTGAACATCGGCAAGCTCTGGGACGCGCTCCACTGCACCTTTACCGGGACATCAGCGTGCTCGCCCGTCGAAGACAATCCTTTGAGTGAATCCGTCGTTGGCGTCTGCCCAAAGGTGTACGATGATGGGGACTACTCGACCTTTGTGTCTGTCATCGACAACTCCGACCTGCCAAAGCTCATCGCAGCCCTGGAAAGGATGGATGAAGGCTGTCTGAAGGCCATGCTTGACCCTGCGCGCATGGAAAAAGAGGGGGTTTACCCCAATGGCATCTGGACGACCCCCGCAGATGATCTGGTTGCAGAGATGTTCCATGCCGTTGAAGCCATCATTGGCTTCTTTCGAGAGGCGATGTCATCGGGCCACCATGTTTTGGCGACGATTGTCTGACCGCTGGCACCATGTGTTGGTCTTTGGGCCGGTTGTTGGCTGCGCCCGCGAAAAAAACGTCCTTCAGAAGTCTTTGTTGAGTTGAGGGGGTTCGGTAAGGGGGAGCGGATGGCGAAAGACGCGGTGTATCAACCCGAGGTTCGCAGCCAGAAGGTCTCTGCGGGTTTGATGTTCAGGTTGGCGCAAGCGCAAGACAGCCTCTTTTTGGCAAAGCTCACCGCTGAGCGGCACCCGTCGGCCGATTGGGACGAGACCGTTCGGGTGTCGAGGCGCGAAATCGGCCTGAACGATACCGAGCGGCGATACAGAGTGTTTGTGGTCGAGGAGGACGGGGTGCTCAAAGGGTTTTGCCGCCTCTACCACAGCCAGGAAGTCCCCGCAGACAAGCGCAAACACGATTCGCCCCAGGGGTGGTACTGCATGGGGGTCATCGTCGAGCAGGCCCACCGTCGCCAGGGGATCGCCATGTTTCTGACCCGTGGGCGGTTTGAGTGGTTGATGGGGCAGGGGGCCGAGGGCGTGTATTCTTCTGCTTCGGGGCACAACCTCAGTTCGATCGCCATGCACAAAAAGCTGGGATATCGGCAGGTGGGTGAGGTCGCTGGGGTGTTGGGGATCACGTTTGAAGAAGGGTGGGGGCATTTGTTCTTCAAAGACCTTTCGTCTTGAATGTGGGTGTGGTTGCTCGCCGTGTTCTGCGGCCATATGCCGCTTTGGATGGGCAACAACGGGCGTTATGGAGGTCGGCCTGCTGTGGCACCACAAGGCTGCGCCAAAACAAAGGGGCCGGGCACATCATGATCACCGCGATGGAGTTTGTGCGGCGGCTTGCTCAGCAAGCGCCCACGCTGGGTGGCACCCAAGCGCTGTCATCAACCACCACCGTTGCGGGGTTCGCCCAGCGCATCCAAGCCCTCTTTGACATCGACCAGTTCTGGCGAAAGGCGACCATGCACCCCTCCGTGCAGCGGCTCGCCCCGGACATGCACGCACAGGTCGTGTCTTTGCTCAGGGAGCGCTTTGCGCAGTGTGATCGCGAGCACACCCGTGAGCTTGGCCGTTGGGTCAACAAACATGGCTGGCCCCTCATCTCGGTCTTTGGCAAAGCCGCTTGCCATCGGGCCTGGCTACTGGCCCAACACGCCGACGCGGACGTCGACTTTCAGTGCCGGGTTCTTGGGTTGATGGAGGCCCTTTTTGATGACGATGAGGTCGCCAAAGCCGACTATGCCTATTTGCACGATCGGGTGGCGGTGGCCCAGGAGCGTCCTCAGCGATACGGGACCCAGGGCCACTGCCCCGTGCCTGGTGCCTGGGTCCCCCGTGAGTTGGAGGAGCCGCTCAAGGTCGATCAATGGCGAGCCAGCGTGGGGCTTGGTTCGATGCAGGAGTACACCGAGCGGATGAACGCCATCGCCGCCAGATCCGTGCCTTCCAAGTAGGCGCTCATCAGCACGAGCGTCTTTTGGTTGAGGCGCCCGAAAGCCTTGTGGGGTTGGTGTGGGTTGTGGTTTGGAGGCTGGAGGGTCATTGGTCGCCCACAACGGCGCCGATGGTGCACAGGATCCCAATCACGGCAAAGAGGACGCACCAAAACCAGAACTGGAGGGGGTTTTCCTGGCGAGTGTAGCGTTTGGTGCCGCCGCTGTAGCTCTTGCTTCCCACCCAGATGGTGCCTTTGATGGCGCATCCAACACCGTATCCAAAGCAAACCAACGCCATGATGATTGTGAACGCTTTCATTGCCCATCCTCTGTCCGCTTTCAGTCACCACATTGGCACTTCAAGCGGCAAAGTTCCACAATGCGCCCAGAAACAGCTGAGTCCGACCCAATCGTGAGATCATGAGCGAGCACCTCCTCCTGTCTAGGCCCTGTCTGACAATTGGAACCAAGCTCCGGCGAGTTTGATGGTGTCGAGGGAGAGAATCGAAAGGCTTGGAGTCACAACAGTGACTCTCAAGAGATGAGCACTGGAGAGTGCCATCTCTTAGACCTTTCGATTCTCTATAATTGAGGTGAGCGCAGGCGGGTCTGTAGACCCGTTGAGCACCGACGACGACGAGATCGACATCATCGGACCGCCGGGCGACGGGACAATTGTCAGACAGGGCCTAAAGACGGCAAGCGTTGCTGGAAGGCCCACGCCCAGGAGACTAAGTGACGGACCGCCATGGCCCGAGCGCTCGCCATCGCCATTGAACTTGGCGGCTCACCCACACTCCCCAAAGCACGCGCCCAACAAGAACTCAACGAACACCTCGCCCATCTCCGCGCGGTTTGGAAGGTGCAGCAAGATGAACCGCCAGAACGACCGCGCGGCCGCCGCGCCCCATACCCCATCCACAGCCACCTCTTCCCCAAAGACAGCGCCAGCAACAAGTCATAAGGTACAAACCTGGGGGGATGTGTCCATTGTCCCGGGGCGGTGGGGATGGCTGTGCGCTTCATGGGGCTGTGCAGAAGGATTGTGGGCGATGCCTGGGAGCGATAGGGTTTGATATGCTTTGGAGGGTTGTCACATGATGAAATACGGCGCTTTGTTGCTGATCTTCTTCTCTTTGGGGTGTTTGTATTCAGGGCAGGTTTACACACCTTCAAGTTACGGCATCAGGTACATCAAAATAGTCAACAAGTCGGACGCTGCAGGGACGCTTTTGGATGCGGCTTGCATCGGGGACACATCTGGGGAGTTGGTCTGTGCGCGTGAGGTTCACAGTGTCCAAAGAACCCCTTACAGCGGGGATATTGAAGGCCGTTTAAACCCTGAACAGTCGCTGGGCAAGCCCAACGCCAGATGCGGTGACGAGAGTCAGTATGCCTATGATATGTCTCCCAATGGCGTCATCATATTGGAACTTGAAGAGACCATGACGATGCAAGAACTCAACAGCGTGAAGGTCTTTACACTCAATGACTGCCAGCCAAGCGTTGTGGATGTTCATCTCTTGGGCGATGTGGAGGATGACAACCTCTTTTGTGGCAACAGGGATGAGGGGCAGATTGTGTGCCCCTTGATCGTGATTCAGTAGCGCTCTTTGGGGTTGTGGCCAAATGGCCCGGGCCCAGAATGGTTGTTGAACAACACAGCGCGGTTGCGGTCGAGACGCAGCCGGATTTGGGCATTGGGTTGGAGAGTGATGGGGCAGATTGAAATCATGGAACGCGACAAAGAACTCGTCTACTCGTGGCTCAGGGCACACAATTACGAGAAAAATGGCGCCTTCATGCGCTCTCTTGAGGTGGAGGGGGTCAAGACGCCGATTTTTCTGGTTGCCAGAGACGAGCACGGAGAGGTGTGTGGGGGCCTTGAAGGTTCGATGTCTCACAGTTGGCTCAAGATCGACATCATGGCCGTGGAGCCTTCTTGCCGGGGCCAGGGGGTGGGGACAGAATTGGTGGTTCGTGCAGAAGCGCTGGCCTTGGACAAGGGCTGCAAGTACGCATTTGTCGATACGATGAGCTACCAGGCCCCTGGGTTTTACGAGCGGTTGGGGTACGAGGTGGTGGGGCGAATCCCTGATTGGGATTCCCACGGACATGACAAGCTCTACTTCACCAAGACCTTGGCGCCGACCACGATCGGGTCTGAGGGCGACAGCCAATCCACTGTGACCCCTCAAGATGTTGATGGATGACTTGCTTCGAAACCTCCTCAATGCCCTCGATTTGATCGGCAGAACAAGCCCCGAAATCTACTACTCGGTGTGTCGCGAGGAGATGGGCGAGGCGGTCGTCAATCTTTGCCTAAAGCCCACGCCCGAATGCACCATGCCCGACGACTTTGGTCTTTGGAGTGCCGAAGGCAACCTCGCCGTTAAGCTGGCGCTCGAGCGTTACATTTCTTCTGCCAGGGTGTTGGCGCCTGAGATGGGATTAAGCACCTTCCATGAGCGTTTGGAGGCCTTTCAATATGAAAGTGTATGCAGTGATTTGGAAGGCAACTACCCCGATGACTTCTTTGGATGGATGGACCCGGATGCTTTTGATGTCGACGGCCGACCGTTGTTTGATTAGGTTCTGTTGAGATCGGTTACCAAAAGCGTTCTTGTCTCGTTCTCGTTACCACCGGGCTCGGTCCACAAAACTCAACAGAACCTGGGCCGTGTCTGACAATTGGAATCAAGCTCCGTCAAGATTGAGGAGAGGGTTGTGACATGATGAAATACGGCGTTGTTTTGTTGATCTTCTTCTCTTTGGGGTGTTTGAGCGCCGGGCAGGTTTACACACCCTCAAGTTACGACATCAAGTACATCAAAATAGTCAACAAGTCGGACGCTGCAGGGACGCTTTTGGATGCGGCCTGCATCGAGGACACGTCGGGGGAGTTGGTCTGCGCGGACAAGGTGCATAGCGTTCAGAGAACCCCTCATCGCGCAGACGCTGAACGCCACTCAAACCCAGAACAGTCACTGGGCGAGCCCAACGCAAGGTGCGGTGATGAGAGCCGGTATGCGTACGATCTGTCTCCCAAAGGCTCCATCATATTGGAGCTTGAAGAGACCATGACGATGCAGCAAATCAACAACGTGAAGGTCTTTACACTCAATGATTGCCAGCCGAGCGTTGTGGACATCCATCTTTTGGGTGATGTGGAGGACAGAAGCCTCTTTTGTGTCAACGAGGAAGATGGGTTGATTGTGTGTCCCAAGATCATCACTCGATAGATTTATGGCCAACGATCCATCCGACAAGATGCTTCAGATCTGGGGCATGCGCTTGCCGCCTGCGTTTGTGGAGGCAATCCGCGTGTGGTCGCGTCGTATTGGTGTGGCGAGCGCGATGAGTATCGCGTTGAGTGGCGTCTTGTGACAGAGACCTTTGCGGACTTTTTGAGCCAGCTTGCGATGGTTGTGTGATGGGATCATAGTCAGGTGGGTCTGGGCTTTACGTCAGAACATGCAGACCCACCCGGTGATGAGCGCGCCGACTTGTCACAATCCCTTCGATCCATCAGCCCAATGAAACATATCCATGCCCTCCCTCTTGTCCTGATTTGCGTCCTCTTTTCTGCCTGCTGTCCGCTTTCATCGGGCCTTGATGAAGAGTTCTATGGGGTTTTATCGCAGCCCAAAGAGGCGCACATCGATGTCTCTGATGGTTTGCTGGCGAACCTGGATGACGAGGACCGGTCGATTCTTTTTCGCTATTTGGCGGGCAACCCCAGGTGGGAGATCCGTCAGAAAGGGGACATCAAATACGCTGTGCGTCAGGAAAAGGTCGACGGCAAGTACGAGGCGACGCTCAATGGCTTCTACAGCAGCGGCCATGGTGGCGATGATTACCGTCAGACGCGGGTGTTGCTTGCTTTTGAGGATGGTCACGGGTTTGGGCGCGAACGCGGTAACATTACGCGGGCTAAGCCCGGCAATGGCGATGTGCCTGTCATTGTCGAAGCGCCGCATAAAGGAACGCCCGGCCACTCATCGTATGTCATCATTGAGGGCCGCCAGATTTACCTGGAGATCTACGATCAGGCCGTCGAGGTGCCCCGGACGTTTACCCAGCAGACCGTGAACGAGGTTTTGGCGGAGGTGGCCGAGGTCTTGAAGCACCGGGATGCGATCAAGACCACAGGGGTGATGCCCGTGGCGTCGTACTATCCGGTCGAGCCTTTGAAAGGGGCTCATTTTACCGTCGAGGATGGTATGCAGCCGGGCATCTACCTGCTGAGCGCCGCTGTGAACCCAGAGCTTCCCGGCCACATTTACCTCAAGGTCTACGACACAAAGTCGGGAGAGCGCTTGTCTGAGACAAGGTTGCTCTCGCGTTCGATGCGCTATGTGGGGTGGTCGGACGCCGGGCAGACCTTCTTTCCCTACAACGCCGAGGTGACGGTGTACGAAGGCGACTGGAGCACCCAATACGAGGCGCGGTTTGAGCTGTGGCACAAGCCAGACCAGGGGCAGGAGTCAAAAGTCGCGCAGGTCACCCGGATGATCAACGGCTGGCAGCGTTGAGAGCATTGGCCGGTGTGAGGCGGCTTTGAGAGAGGGTTGGCGGTGCGCCGAAGCCTGCAAAGCGCTCATGCGCGCAGAAGGCTGCATGCGCGGTGCTCTTTGCGGCTCTATGCTGCAATTGGATTGTAAAAGTAGGTGGGGTGCATTAAAACCGCTGGACCTACAGAGGCGAGCCTCAAACCGCCCGCTGAATCCTTTTGCTACAGGGTGAAGACATGGATCTCCAGGGTTACAACGCATGGGTCGAGTGCATCACGGTTGATTGCAACACCGAGTTGACGGTGCCCTTTATCGAGACGCGCATCAAGGCGCTGCGCAACGGCAAAGACAAGCAAACGCGCCGCTACGTGCAGCTCTACGGTGAGGCTCACCTGGAGGAGGTCATCGGTTACTTTGAGCACGCGCTCAAAGAGAAGACCGAGGGCTAGGTCCTTCATCTTCAACCCAATCCCCCACCTCTTTATGCTTCCCTCCTTCTTGGATGGCGTTGAGGTCGGCGCTCAGGAGCGTGCATCTATGCGTTGGGTCCTGCCGAGTGTACCCAGGTGCGCCCATTGGTGAGCGCCGGGTTTGCCACATCCCATTTGACGACTCCAGTTTGATGCACAGCTTCAACGACACGCGCCCCGTGCCTGTCCAAACCATGGTTCATGGGTGTGTTGTAACGCTCCATACCAAGGGACGGGGTTTGTCATGAGGCGTAAGGAACCGCTCTATCGCAAGGTGAACACTACGGCCCACGGCGTTCATCATGGCTCCGGGCCGGACTACCGCTCTCGGCGCGTCAAAGCGCAGGAGTCTCCGCTGGCCGCTCGGATGGTCGCTGGCAAGCGCAGAGGTTTGGACTACACGCCGCTCTTTCGGTTTTTGCTCTCGCGTGTGGGGCAACCGTGGGGGCCGACGTTGAAGGAGGCGCAGTCCAGGCTTGACCGGGAGGCGCCGATTTTCTGGATCGTGGCCAGGTTTCCAAGCGAGGAGAAGCCTTATGTGCGGATGGGCGAGTCGTCGTTCTACAGCGGGTTGTATGTGGATGATGGGGGGCTGTTGCAGAAGGTTGATCCGACCTTGAGCGAGTCTTCGTTAGAGCCCACATGCCGCTGCTGCACCCACACCTTCAATGGCAAGCGCTTTACGCGGGCTTACAAAGGCTGATTTGAAAGCCTGGAGGGTCCCAATGCCCTTGGTGGGGCGGTTGAAATGTGCGATTGGGGTTCATTCTTTGGTGTGGATCGGTTGACCAGGGCATGGTTTTGTGGTCAGTTGGCGTCAGGTCGAGAGTTATTTTCAACGTTCGAAGTTTTATGAGTTGATGCTATGACCGACCAGAAAAGATGGGGCCTGACACTTGCCGTGCTTGGCACGGGGGCTTGTGCTCTGGCTGCGGGAGCGTACTGGGTGAACATTGCCTCGTACCGCAAGGCCAGGATGTACCATCTCCTTGAGAATCCCGCGGATATACTCACCGTAAGCCCCGTGCTGCTTGGAACCGCGGCCATGGCCCTCTTCCTGATCCTTGCAGGGCTGGCGTCACTGATGACGCTGGGCAACCAGCGGCCAAGCTGAGCAGCAGCGCGCCACATTCGAGGGCGACTGGCCAACTCCCCAAACCGTCATCGTCTCTCTTGTCCTCCAAATGTGGGTCGCCCATGGCAGCTTGTGTTCGGGGCAAAGGAGTTCCTCATCAAACGCAACATGCCACAAGTGCGAGAGCACTTTTATGTTGAGTGGAGCTTGATGAACGCACTCGCGAGCATGCCCGAGGTCGATCTGGAGCCAGGATTTGCTCACTGGGGTGCTCTTGCTGAGTGTGCTTGTTGGGCTATACGTACGACTTGAAAGGTTTGTACCGCCAGAAGCGGTGTTCTGAGTTTAAAGCGGCAAAGAGGTTCCCATCCTTTTGAATCAGCCCATCCAGGCTGCGCAATGGGGGATAGATAAGCCGATCAAGCTCCAGATTGGAGGCGTGGAGCGCCGCCATCGCAATGAAGTCCTTGTCGTCGTAGACATTGATCAGGATGGTTTGTCCAATGACGGCCACTTCTTCTCCCAACCACAGATGGTCTGCGTCGGTCTCCAGCCAAAAAGTGGTTGCGCTGCTGTGCTCGATCGCTGCCGGAAGGTATTTAAAGGCGAGTTCGTGTCCGTCTGGCCAAGACAGCAAGGTCAGATGCCCTGCATCGTCCATGATGAGGAGCCGGTTTTGGGAGACAAAGCTCGCAGACCATAATCGCTCATCGAGTTTGTCCGAGACGGCTTCAAAGAGGTGAGCACCGCCGGGATCAACAATGCCTTCTGCTGTGGCTTGGAGGGTGAGAAACACACTCAAATCATCCCCGTAGTTGGCGTAGGCGAGCAAAATGTTGGGGTCATGGTCAGAAGCGCAAACACACAACTCACCCCAGTCTGACAGCGCTCCCTCTTGCGTGGTGATGTGTCCGTAGGGGTTCAAAGCCGTTGGTTGAAATGTGTCGATGACATTGAGGCTTTTGGCTTCCATCAGAAAGACAAGAGCGACACCATTTTGGTAGCCCAAATGCCATAGCCATCGACCGTTTGGGGAGAAGAGCAGGCCTTGATCTTGTGGCGCCACTTTGTTGTCTATTCGTGGGCCAATGGGCGCTGGTTCTATGGGGCGTCTGGAGATGGTTTGGCCCCCATGAGAGAGCACGAGGACATCTTCTTTGATGTGGGCTTTCAGCGCTTGGTGTTGATGGTCAGGAGCGACACATCCAGCCCCGAATGGTTTGAAAATGTTCTCTTTTGGAGCTTCGACGGGGATCCATCTTGTGGGGCCTGTTTGTTCGACAAGTGCGTCGGAAAGGGATTGATGCAGGTATTCGATCAGCGGCGACCAACCTTCATCCAATGCGATGTGCCACAAATGGGAGAGGATCTCTGCTTGAGGGTGGGCCTGATGGACACAATCGCGAGCATGTTCAAGGTAGATTCTCAACCAGTCTTTATCGTCGGAGCACATGCAAGGCCTGCGTCTGTTGAGTCACTGGTGGTGCTGTGATTCTGGGTTGTTCCTGGGGAAATCCGTACAGGTTTTCAATCATATCTTACAACGCCAAGCCCGCGCGCTTATTTTGGTCCTGGTTTGCCTTGAGCGTCATGGTGGGACTCAAGACCCCATGACGGGCACTGATGAGATCCACAGCGGCGAGAAGCTTCACAAGGGGGCACTATTGCCTTTGCTTCTGAGGAGGCTGGATGCTGTGCCGTGTGCCTTGGCCCAGTTGCGTAGCTGGGTCATGAATGGTGCCAGGACCATGCATCGCGGATGTTGAAGTGCCGTGCGTTGTAGAGCGCGCTTGTGGGCGCCCTTTCTTCACACCCGCAAGCGATCGCAAACCCGGCGTCTTTGTCGCGGGGGACGAGCTTGTGCTGGACAATCTCTGCCACCACCTCGGTCGTGTTGGTTTTGAACGCTGTGCCGCTGTCCGCGCCGTACATAAAAACATCATAAAATAGCTCGTCGCCCCGTTTGAGTTGCCACAAAGAGGTGCGCTCAAGCCAAAATGGCTCGTTTGTGCCGTTTTCCAGCATCTCCACGATGGGCGCGGGGGCCACGTGGCTGAAATAGAGCTCGTCGAGCGCTTGGAGCTGTTGGCGCCTGAGTTCGGTCAGTTCCAATTTGGGCAAGAGGGTCTCACTGACAAAGCGCCATTGAGGCCCTTGGTTGGGTTCTTCTGAAGCCATTGTGTTGTGTGCCTCCATCGTGGTGGGGTTGTTCTATGGGCAAACTTGCCCTGATGCCGATGTCATTGGTGATGGCCAGCCTACAACCCTGGCTGCCGGGTGTAATCTCTCCTGGGTCTCATTTTGAGCATCCACTGCCACACACCCGCGGTGAGAGCCGTGCGTGGCTGGCCATCAAACGTTGTTACTGATGATGCACGATGGTGAAATACTTTGTGGGGGCGAATTGAATGTTTGAGGTGCCGGAGTTTGAGCTTTGGTTGGAGTTTGAGGCGTGGGAGTCTGGCCCCGAGGACGATCCGACCGATGACTTCTGCAACATCGAGGTGACTCTGGCCGACGGGCGCCGATACGCGCTCGATGTGTGGACGTACGACTTTGTGCGGCGCGCGCCTTACGCGTGGTCTTACGAGGCCGGCGTCGGCGAGCCCGAAGAGTACCTTGAAGGACCCGATCTGCTGGTGGCTCGCCTTGATCGAGGTCTCCTTGAGCGTGCCATCACCAAGATGCTCGCCGAGGGCGGCCTCAACCCCCACTGGCTGTGTCCGCCCGACGACGATGATGACGATGATGACGACGATGACGTGGCGGTGGAGCGCCCGACGACCGTAGAAGAAGCCGTGACGGCGCGGATTGTAGACCGGTTTGGCCGAGGGTTTGTCGTTGAGTCCGAGGCTGGGCTGGTCGGACAGCTTCGAGTTCCCGAAATGTCGCCGCTGACGGCCAACTGGGAGCGCTCAGGCCAGAAATACGCCGGGATTGGGCAGACCATTGAGGTCTATGTGGTCGAGCAAGGCGACCATGGAGTGATTTTCAGCGAGCTTTCGGCCTTGTCGCGTGCGGCGCGGGATTGCAAACGCGCCGATTGGCTGCGGGCTCATGAAGAGGCCAGGGTTGGGACGCTCCTGGATGTCCGCATAGAGCACAAGTTGGCGTGGGGTTGTGTGTGTCGCCAGGAAGGGCCGCCGTTTTTGGAGGGCGTGCTGGCGACACCGCAAACGGTCGCGGAGCACCAACTGCCGCCAGAGTGTGCCGTGGGGCCGCAAAGGTGGGGGCGACTGCTTGAAAGAGAGACTGTCTCTGTGGTGATCGCGGCAAAGCGATGGCGAGACTGGCGGCATGTGTTGTATTTTTCGTTGTATGAACCACCGACCGACTCGCAAGGCAGCGGAGCGCCAGGAGACGGACCATGAACACACCCACCAAAGCCCTGGGGCTGCTCTTTGTATTGGTCGCGGTGGTGTCGCTCTTGTTGGTTTTGCCCATATGACAGAGCACCAACTGCCGCCAGAGTGTGCCGTGGGGCCGCGCGCTTTATGGTTTGGACACGGGCGAGCAGGCCGGGATAGAGTGCCGGGCAAGCGCAGCGGCGCAGGCCTGGCAGGGCAAATTTGGCTGGCGGAAGGTGCTGGGTTTGCGGGGCCGCTGCAAGCGTGAGGTCAACGATGAAGCAACTGTCTCACCCGAAGGTCTACGACGCCATCGGCGGGGGTTATCGCCGGTTTCGTGTGCCTGACCCCCGAATTGCTGCTCAGATCCGCGATGCCATCGGTGACGCAACCACCGTGTGCAACGTCGGCGCAGGGACGGGCTCTTATGAGCCCACCGATCTGAACGTGACCCCGGTCGAGCCCTCCGAGCGGATGATCCAGCAGCGCGACGATCCGCAGCGCGTGGTTTGCGCCCGCGCCGAAGCGCTGCCCTTTGAGGATGGGGCCTTTGATGTCGCCATGGCCGTTCTAACGGTTCACCACTGGGTGGATCAGGCCAAGGGCCTCAAAGAGATGCAGCGCGTCTCTCGCCGTCAGGTCATTTTGACCTTTGATCCCCAACTGGTGGACACGTTCTGGTTGGTGCGCGACTACCTGCCCGAGTTTGCGGATTTTGATAAAGCGCGGGCCCCGGCCATTGAAAGCTATGGCGCTGTGCTGGGTGATTGCCGCATGGACCCCGTGATGGTGCCCTGGGACTGCACCGACGGCTTCCTGACGGCCTACTGGCGTCGCCCCGAGCGTTACCTCGACCCCGACGCTCGCCATGTCATATCCACCTTCTCCCAGTTCCCTGCCGACATCGTCTCGGCGGCCATCAAACGGCTTGCCGATGATCTGGATTCCGGCGCCTGGGAGCGGCGGTATGCCCATCTGCGCGAGCGCGAATCGATGGACTTTGGCTACCGCCTCATCATCGCCCAGAGCCCCGGCAGCGCCTGATGCCATGATCTACTGGGCCAGTTGGCCATTGTCTGATTGATGCGGTGGGGCCTTGCGTCAGGCATGTGGGCTGATTAAATCCCTCGCGGCCTCTAAAAGACTTTGATGGTTCAGGCGCTCTTTGGCACAAGGCCATATGGGGGCTTCCGGGATCAAGGACAAGGCCCCCGCGCATCCTGAACGACGGGTTTGAGTGCATCGATCATGGCTGCTTGCCGTTGATGGTGCTCAACACGAATCTGCAGCCGGTGTCATGCTGGCACTCAGACGTCTGTCTTTATGTCCATCCGCCCGCCGTGTCAGGGAACAACGCACAACATCAGGGCCCAGTGTCGCAATGCTCTTTGTGTATGGATTGTGCCGCACTGTGTCCGTTGTGCCTGATGATGGAGGCATGTGGTGATGGAAATGTATTGTGTTGGACAGCGATGGTCGTATCGCGCCCGTGGGGTGGACGTTGGCTCCACCCTGTTGATTGGGGCGGTTGAGCAAGAGGAAGGCCGCCCGTCGGTGATTCACATCACGATTGCTGGGATTGTGACACCGCGCTCTGATGCCCCCATTGTGATTGGCCACATGCCGTTTTCCAAGGAGGCCATCGACGATAGTGTGCTTGAGTTGCTTGAATCTGGCATCGATGTGCCCGACGGCTTTGAAGACGGGTTTGCGGTGTGGAAAGCACAGGAAGGCGGGGTCTTTGCGTTGGGCGTTGCAGAGGCCATTGAGGCCGTCATCGGTGCTGTGCCGCCGCCGCCCGTGGAGGATGGGTTTGATGCGGTGGTCAACCAAATGCGGGCCACCAGATCCCGTGAGTTGATTGGAGATCTGTATCGCCGCCTCTTTTTGCTCAAGGAGTGGTTCTTTCTGTGTGAACCCCAGGATGCCCGGGTGCCGGTGCAGTGGCGGTTTCCCGAGGGAATGAACCCCAACCCCGCGCTGCTTGCGTTCACCAGCCGCCAACGCGCTGCTTCGGCCGCGGTGGCGCTGGGGCTTTATCCCCAAGGGGGTGACATCGCCGTGATGCCTGCCTCGGTGCCAGAGGCCATTGACTGGATATCGGGGCCTGGCTGCTCCAATGAGTGGTTGTGTTTCAACCTCACCCAAGTGGATTTTCCACTCTACGTCAGCGACGCGGTCAGCATTTTTGAGAGCATGTAGGCCCCTTCAGGTCCACATGGCGTCAAATCACACAAAAGCGGGCAACCATCCACCAGGAGGTTGCCCGCTTTTGCTGCATTTGGGGTGGGCCGTCGGTGCTCCACCGTCCACTTAAGGTGCCAGCGAATCGAAGCGCGTCATCCCATCAGGGCGTTCATTCGCAATGGAAGCCGGTGGAGGGGCGCCCAAGTCGGTCGGTGGTCTGGAAGTCGGTGCAGGTCTGCCGGGTGTCGGCGCAGGTTCCAAAGGTGTCACCGCCGCAGGTGTTGCCCTCGGCGACGACGCGCTCGCAGGCCCAGGTGTAGTCGCTGTTCTGACCGCTGATGGGTTCCACCGCAAGGCAGGCCTGGTCTTCGGGGCAGAAGCCAAACCCATCGCCGCAAGGCTCGGTGTATTCGCAGCGGAAGCCAACCCAGGTGTGGCTGCTGAGCGCCACCGGGTAGTCGATGCAGTGCTGGCCCGCGCCGCATGTGCCACAAGGCTCGTTGTCACCCAGGAGCGTCGAGCACTCCCAATTCAAATCATGGCCGTCGTTGCCCGAGTTGGGGGTGCACCACTGGCCTTCGGCGCAGGCACCAAACCGCTCATCGCAGCCGTAGCGTGCGCAGCTGTTGCGGTAGATCTCGTGGTTGTTGTCGTCCAAACCCACCACAGCCGTTCGGCAGTGTTCGTCCACGAGGCAGTCGCCGTCGCTCGCGCATTCGTCCTCGGCAACGCGAGGGCCTTCTTTGGCGATGCTCACCCCGGCCTGTGCGGCTTCGCAGGCGTTGTTGTAGGTGTTGCCGTCGCAGCCAAGGTAGGGGTGGACGTGGTCGGCGCATTCGGTGGGTTTGGGGCGGCAGGTGCCTTCTTCACGCAGGCCGCCGCAGAACGACTCTTGGCTGGTGCTGGGGTCAAATTCGTAGTCATGGTGGCAATACTCTCCCAATCGGCAACCGCTGAATTTGGAACAGGTTCTATACTCAAGGTCGTCGCAGTCCGGGTCGGGTTTGGGGCAGAAGTCATCACATTTGCCGTCGCCGTACCAACTGCCTGCCTCGTCGCCCACGGCGCAGTAGTCTTCAACATTGTTGGTCACACCATCGTCGGCTTTGCCGTCGTTTGGCGTCCCGTCTTCACCGGCGGACAGTCCGTTGTCCTGGCCGGGGGCGTTTTGTGCGTCTTCAGACGCAGGGACGCAAGCGGTGAGTTGAGCGACAGCGATGATGGCGGTCAGGACCGTGATGGACTTCATGGTTTTGTGTGCTCCGTGGTGTATCCAACCCATTCAACCAGATGTGTCTGCGAGCAAGCGGCGTGTTGGGCCGCGATGTCCTTCCACTCAAGCAAAGTGCGAACCATGTTCATGAATGTGGTTCGCTTTTCTTGCGGACATCCTGCACAAGGGCCGCCCATGCCACACCCCATGGGTGGCTGCCTTGTTTGGGAATCATTGTTGCTGGTTTGTGGAGTAGCCACCTGACGTGGCCAGAGGGGTTGGCAGATGGAGACTCCTGTCCCCATCTGTGCGGAGGGCATCACTCGGGATCGCAGGGGCCGTCGCAGACCATGGTGAAGGTGCCGGTTTCGAGGAAGGTGCCCGCGTGCGAGCGGTATCCCAGCAGGTCGCGGACGGTGCCGTGGGTGTCGTTGTCTTCGTCTGGGGTCTCGTTGGTGATGGGCGACGGCTCGACGTCCTCATCGTAGACGTAGAAGGCGGTCAGGGTGTCCTCGGGGGCCTCGGGTGCGGCATTGAGGGTTTCAAGGCCGTAGACGTCCTTGGGCGAGGGGGCCACCATGGGCGAGGGCACCGAGCGGGCGACCCACTCGGTGACGAGGTTGTGGACCTGGCTGTCGTTGATGGCCATGTGGATCTGGGCCTTGAGCGTGGGCAAGCCGGGGTAGCGGTTGAAGACCATCCGGCGCGCGAAGCTCATGGAGTCAACCCGGTCGAGCTTGAGCTGCACGATGGCCAGGAAGAGTTGAAACTCCTGCGGGTTGGAGAAGAAGGTGCGGGCGACGATCTTGAAGTTGTTCCAGGGCTCGGCGCGCTCCAGGAAGTGGACCAGACCGCCGCCGCCGACCAACAAGACCGCGCGCTCGACCTGCGGTGAGGTGGCCGCGTGGACGTAGCCAAAGGTGCCGCCGTTGGAGATGCCCAGGTAGTGCACCTCGTCCGTGTTGAAGGGGCTGACCGGGCCGCCTTCGCCCTCGACGGTCAGGTCGGCAGCCATGCGCTCTTTGACGATCCGCGTCAGGTGGGTGGTGTTGGCAAAAGACTGGAGGACTTCGGTGATGAGGACGTCAAACTGGGCTCCATCTCCGCCCAGCGCGCCGCTAAGCGGTGTCAGCGTGTCCTCAAAGAAGCCAAACTCGGTGCCGACCACGCTGAAGCGGTTTTCGTTGCAGAAGCGGTTGAAGCGCCCGCGGGTGGCCTGGATGCTGGTGCCCAAAAAGCCGTGGCCGTACATGATGACCGGCCTGGGCTCGGTGACCACGTTGGGGATCGTCATCACAAAACCGACCTCGCGCAGGCCAAACTGTGTGATCTGGCCCGTTTGCGGGTCCCATTCAAGAGCGCCGGTGTCGGGCGAAGCAAAGTTGGGGGTCATGAACGTCCCCCGGACCTGTCGGTTGGTGCCGTCGTTGAAGTCCTCGGTGATGGTGTATTCACCCACGGGTGCCTCGTTGGCGACCTGCTGGGCGGCCAGCAGGGGGCCGACCGCCCCTTCTTCGCTGCGCGTGTGGAACGACCAGGCCAGCACCACCCCCGCAGGCTCAAGGCCCTGGTCCGCGATGGCGGCGTTGATGCCGACAAAGTCGTCGCGTTGGGACTCCACAGCCGGGTCTTCGGTCGGCACCCCATCGCGCAGCGCCGCAAAGGCGTCGTTGGCCACGTGGGGGGTGCCGTCGATGGCCTTGAGGCCTTCGCGCAGGATCACGACGTAGCGCGTGTTGGGTTTGAGGGCGATCAAGGGCCGGATCAAGAGCGAGGCCTCGGTCGACTCGGGGTGATTGGCGTTGATCTCTGCCAGCAGCGGGACGCGCTCGCCGCTGTCCGCCTCCACCAGAAAGACCGTGGAGTCGTCCGCGATGCTCTCGGCGTGGTCGACGGGGCTTGGCAAGGTCGCCACGTCCACGCCGCCCGGCAGGTAGGCCACCAAAAGCGGGATGAATGAGAATCCATCGGCGCCGTTGAACTCGGCGGCGTTGGGTTGGGCTGAGCTGGGGAAGGCCTCGGCGGGCATCTCCATGCGCCGCCCAGTGAGCGTGTTTGGATCGTCCACCAGGTAGAAGTCGCTGGGGAAGGGCAGGGCCGCGATCTCAGGCACCAGCGGGTTGCCCCCTGGTTGGTTGGGGAAGCGTCCGTCGTCGACGTCTGGCACGTCGCCCTCCTGGGCGTCCATGTCGTCCTGGCCGGCGTCATCATCGACATCGGGCTCATCCTGCCCCGCGTCGGGGTTTTCATTGTTGGGTGCGTTGTTGGCGTTGGTGTTCTTGTCGCCGTCATCGCCGCAGCCCACCGCTAACACAAGCGACGCCAGAACAACGAGCAGCGC
The DNA here is from genome assembly GCA_937123825.1 of uncultured Pseudomonadota bacterium. GTDB lineage: Bacteria > Myxococcota_A > Bradymonadia > Bradymonadales > CAKZKQ01. The sequence continues at coordinate 7,786 of CAKZKQ010000189.1, read as the reverse complement.
GGCGCGCCCAAAGGCGGATGATGGAAGACACAACATGCGGCAGGGGGAGTGTGACACGTCTAAACCTCGTAGGGGACCACACCAGATCGCAAGCACTTCACAGGCCATCTGGCATCAAATCTGGACGCGTGGAGAATCTGGGGCTGCCAGGCGGATGTGGATGGCCGCCTACACCACGCGCCCCAACCAAGGGCACACATTAAAGCGCAAGCATGCCGCCAATGACAGCCGGAATCCTTAAAAATTCCGGTTTCAGAAGAGCCGTTGGGTCGAGCCTGCACAAAGTCCTTGGTGCCACAGCGCCCATCCGCTTATCGTGAGCCACCCTCACAGTCAGACATCACACCCAAGGGGATGCATCATGATCAAGGCATTTGAACTGGCAGGCGCATTTGCAGCGCACGCCATCGGGTCCATCGCCGAGGGCGATGCGCTGATTCCCATGCTCGCGTACACCAACGAAGACGACGAGCGCCAGATGGAGCGCCTTGTCTTTGAAGGGTCAGGCGCGGCGGTCGAATATGGTCAACAACGGCTCTCCTCGAACGCCATGGACGCCAATGACGCTGCGTTGCTTTACGACGGCCAGATTGTGGACGACGGCAAAAAGACCGACGCGCTGATCATTGAGTTGCGCACCTACTTCTCCCCGCGCTCCGTGGCCACCATCGCCATCCCCTATACCCCAAAAGGCGACGGGCCGTTTCAGATCCACAAGCCCTGCGTCATGGTCTGGGAGCACTGCGAAGATTTTGACCTGGACCATGCCTTTGGCTGGTTCTTTGACGGGGTGGAGAGCCACGAGGAGGGCTCAAAAGTCTGGCGAGCGTCTTTTGATGGCTCTTGAGGTGTCCGCGAGGCCGATGCATGGGGGCTTGGCGGCGTAGAACGGGACGTTTTTCAAAGAAATCCAGGGGGCAGTGCACAAAATCTGCGCGGACTGGCGACTTCCTCTATGTCGAACCGCTCACGTCTGGTTTTGGACCAGACGTGGAGTCTTCGACGTGGGTTCAATCCGAAAAGAGGTTTCCTGTCGTGCACCCAAACCTGTTTGCCGCCCCGTGGCTTTGGGTGGCCTTCTTCATCTGCCTTGGCGGATGTGAAGACTACCTTGAGTGTCCCCCCGCCAACCCCATCCAGACCGGCCAGCTTCCGTCCTTGCTCTCCCAAACCGGTCTCTACGCCGACATCGAGCAAGAAACGCTGGCCGACGGTGTCATGGAGTTTGAGCCCGCCTTCAAGCTTTGGACCGACGGCGCCGACAAGCGCCGGTGGATCTACCTGCCCCCCGACACCCAGATCGACACCTCGGACGTCGACAGCTGGGAGTTCCCTGTGGGGACCAAGGTCTGGAAGGAGTTTGCCCGCGACGGGGTCCGCATCGAGACGCGGATCATGGAGCGGATCGGGCAGGGCGACGGCGACTGGGCCATGGTCTCCTATGTTTGGGACGGCAACGACGCGAAGGCGTCGATCCGCGGCGTCTTTGACGCCCATGGCACCTCGCACAACGTCCCCGGCGCCGGGGAGTGCGCCGGCTGTCACAGCGGCCGCAAGAGTCATGTGCTGGGCTTCTCTGCGATCCAACTGGCCGGTCCCGACGGCGACGGCCCGCTCCTGGCCCAACTGGTGGCTGACGGGCGCTTCTCTGACCCGCTGCCCCAGACCATGGGCGTACCCGGCAACGACGTCGAGCGAGCCGCCCTGGGCTACCTCCACGCCAACTGCTCCCACTGCCACAACAACGAGCGCCCCAACATCGCCGGGTGCTTCATCCCCGACAACAACCTTGAGTTCCACCTGACCGCCTCACCACCCCAGGACGTCACCGGCACGGCCGCCTACCGCAGCGCCCTGGACAACGCCATCACCCCCGGTCAACCCGACAACAGCCAGCTCATCCGTTTGGTGTCCGGACGCGGCGTCCTGAACCAGATGCCGCCGCTGGGCACCGAAATGGTCGATGAGGTCGGTGTTCAACTGCTGCGCGAGTGGGTGGAGGGCATGGAATGAAGGCACAACACAAGACCCACAACGCACCTCTCAAAGTTGCACTCCTGACGTCGATGCTCCTTGTGGTTGGGTTCTCCCTCCATGCCAACGCCCAGGACTTCTGGCCCGACCAGGGCCTGGGCAAACACCAGACCGCCATTGAAATCCAGGGCACCATCGGAGAAGCCAACGCCCCCGATGAATCCGCCTCCACCAACGCCTCCTCGCCGCCCTTCTTTGCCTCAAGCATGGTCTTTGGCGCCCGTTTTGGGCTCAGTGACGCCTGGGAAGCCGGTCTGCGCCTGCCATTGATCTCCGTCAGCGTCCTGCAGCCAGGGGGCTCAACGCTGACCGAGGTTGGCGTCGGGAACCTCGTTCTGGAGGGCGCCGTCCGGTGGGAACTCTACGGTTCCGTCGACTGGGACCTGGACGGCAAGCTCTCTTTTGGGGCTGGCGTGCCGCTGGCGTGCCTCTCCCATGACGACGTCAACGAAGAGGCCAACTGCGGCGCCGCCTTCACGCTGGCCAACGCCCTCTCCGGGTGGACCGCCCCAGAGCTCTACCAGCGCGACGCCATCCCGCTCTTTGCTGGTTTTGAGCTGCAGGCGACGCACGCTGCCTGGCAATTGGGCGCCGGACTGCGTCTGCCCGTTTTCATCCGCATCCAAGACGACGCCTCACCGCTCAGAAACACCTCAGACCTGGGGGTCTTGCCCACCCTGAATTTGAACGCCAGGTTTGCGCCGTGGCGCTGGTTTGCCGTCGGCATCGACGCCCAGGTCGCCCAGTGGACCCCCACGCTGGTCGAACCCCAGGGCGGTTCATCAGGTTTGCAGGTGACCTTGAACCCCCACATGGCCTTTGCAATCGGCGACCACGTCGCCATCAAGCTAGAGGGCGTCTTTGCGCCCGGCGGCGATCTGGACTCCAGCTACGCCACAGGGCTCGGCGTGGAATCCAGATTTTGATGCTAAATTTGTGGCGGTTGTGCTGATTTTTGGATTGCGTGGGGAAGAGAACACTCGGCGCTGGCGGTTGAAGGGGCTTAAAAGCGTGGAGAGCACCGAGTGATGAAAGACAGGATGTTTGTGTTCTGGCTAGTGGCGACTTTGATGGCGGCTTGCGCGCTGGTCGCCTGCACTTCTTCTGGAGCCAAAGTGAAGACACAAGCCAACCGCGGCGAGGTCGGTCAGGCGATGGAAGGGGACTACGCCGTTTATCATGGTGGGGCGCAAGAGCCCACTGGTCACCTGAGTTTGAGCGGTGGTCGGTACGTTTACCGGCCTGTGGCTGGGGCGTCTCAAGAGCCAGCGCTGGGTCAGCGTTTCTTCTTTGTTCGGCACCTTGAGGGCACCTATCGGGTCGAATACTACGGCAATGTCGCTTCCAAGAGTGTTTTGAAGGCGCTGGACGACCACGACATCCTCTTGACGGTGTTCTTTGATGCCCCTGACGCCAAAAATCACACCCCAGATCCCCATTCGGACACAGACCGCGTGTTTCTGATTCGCAATGACAAGGCGGCGTCCCGGCTTTACTTCCACTCCACAGTCAGTGAGGTTCAGAACTGGCGCGTGGACAAACCCTGGCCGTGAGTCCGCAAGCGCGCCGCCACGCATTCATGGACGTTTTGGGCGCGCCAAAGCCTCTGGATGACACTCGCCATGCACCCCGACAAGCAACGGTTCCGGTACCACGCACAGGTCGATCCCGAGATGACGTTTTGGCTCCGGGAGACCCAGTGGACGCGGCGTGCCTCAGAGTCCATCACGGACGATGAGATCCGGCGCTCCAGGGGCGGCCTGGTGACCTATCCCAGCGGGGAGGTGCTTTGTCATTTCGGCGCGCTGAGGGAACTGCCCGACGGCGTGCATTTCATGGAAGGGCCGTGTTACCAGGACGGCTCCCCCGGGTTTGATCGCCGCCGCGTGCGCAATGGAGAGGGCGGCGTCCTGGTGGTCCATGGTCCCTCGCGCAGCCAGAGCGGCGATCCGCGCCATCACTACTCCACCACCGTGACCAACCACACCAAACACCGCATCAAGGCCACCAAATTTGTGTTCCTGGACAAAAGGTTCTTTGGCATCAAGAAAGAGCCCAAAGGGGGCTATTACTCTCCTGTGCAGTTTCGCGAGTGGTTTCGGGTCCAAGATCCCGATGGGTGGATCGAGCCTGGAGCTTCGGTCTGCGATCCCGACAACTACGGCAAGGGACGCGGGATCTGGGCCTTCTTCTTTGAGACGGAGCACGGCGAGTTGTTTATTGCCACCGCAGCCCTGGAGCGCCGTCTGGTGTCGTGAACTTGAGTGGGTGCAGCCCGACTTGTCCTTCCTTTGAGCATTTCCCTTTGGGCTTGGAATGAACAACGCCCACAAGCGCGTTGCTTGCCACATCTGCATCGCCGAAACGCATGTTGACATCATGGCGCCCGACCATGGACCAAGGTCTGGTGCCTTTCGAGAGTGCTCTCGATGCGACGTCAACCCTTCCCACAGAGGACTCCCATGGATGTGTACCGATGCCTGACAGCCGCGCTCTTTCTGATGGTTATGCTCACCGCTTGCAGCACCAAATCGCCGCAGCTTGCGACCGTGCCCGACACGTTGACGCTCTACTCCATCGACGGCGGTAAGGAGAGGCCCGCCAGCGTGGACAAGGACAAAGAGGCGTTTCGCGGCTATCCAGTGATCGGCAAGGTTGATGTCACCGACGCCAAAGCCAAAAAAGCGCTCATGGACGCCTTGAAAGAGGGCATGGACGCCAGTGACGGTCAGATCGCCGGTTGTTTCAGGCCTCGCCATGCCATCAGAGCGTCCACCAACGGTCAGACCACCGACTACGTGATTTGTTTTGAATGCACACAGTTGCAGGTCTACACCGATGACAAGCCCAAAACCGAGACCATCACCCGCAAGCCCAAGTCCGTGTTCAACACACAGCTCAAAACCGCCAAAATCCCTCTGGCGCCCTGAGCCACTGACTGAAAAGCAGCGGTCTCACCACGCGCCTCTTTGCAATGATTGCTCAGTGGCCAAGGACAGCGCGCGTCTTATCCACAACCTTCAAACTCGCCGGATCTGGCTTTCAAAGCGAAACACGGCGTCGGAACCATCCTACAGAGGTTTTCAATGAACCCACACCGTTGTTTGGCCGTCGTGATGATCTCGATGAGCGCGCTTGTGGCTTGTGGAAATGGGCCCACGCGCATCGCGTCGGTGCCCGAACCCCCACCTGCGCCCGAGCTCTCTCCAACCATCCCGGCGCCCAAGGTCGTCAAGCCGTCACGCGCAGCGGAAAACGCCAAGGCGATGCCCGTGGGAGAGCCTTCCAAGCCATCGCAAGAGCAAAAGGAGGCCGAGCCGCCGCCCTTTTGGCTGGAGCCCGACTCTATGACGCTCTACTCGATCGCGGGTGGCCCAGAGTCTGTTGGGCACAAACACAAAGGGACATTTCGTGGGCACGGATACCTTGGCAAAGTCGAGATTTCCAAGCCCAAACAACGGCGCGCCATCATGGAAGCCTTCAAAGGGGGCATGAAGGCAAAGAACGCGCGCATGGCCAAGTGCTTCGATCCTCGCCATGCCATCAGCGTCTCCAAAGGCGATCAAACGGTCGACTACGTGATTTGCTTTGAGTGCGGGCGCGTGGAGATTTACTGGAAGGGAGACTCCTTGCCCCACCAACCCGTCCGCACCAGCCCAGAGCCCAAATTCAACAGGGTGCTCAAGGCGGCCAGAGTGCCCATCTCATCGGAGTTGTCTCCCAAGCCATTTGCGCCCAAGTTGTGAGTGTCGACGCCCTGGCAACGTGCAAAGCGTTTGGTTTAAACCCAACCGGCCACGACATGCTGGCTTTCAGGTGTTTGTGGGCGGCTTTGTTTGGTTTTTGAGGGGGGTTGGCTGATGCGGCGCAGGGATTTTTTGAAGCTCAGTGGGTTTGTACTGTTGGGGACGGCTTGCGGCTGCCCATCGAACTCTGAGGATGCCATCAACACCGACGAAACCATCATCGTGATCGGCGCAGGCATGGCGGGCCTTGGCGCCGCGCGCCGTTTGCACGACGTGGGTTACTCCGTGACCGTGCTGGAGGGGCGCGAGCGCGTGGGCGGGCGCGTGTTTACGAGCCGGGCCTGGGAGGGCGCGCCGGTGGATTTGGGGGCGTCCTGGATCCATGGGACGGCCCGAAACCCTTTGACCCAGATGGCCGCTGAGGCCGGTGTGGAGACAGCCCCGACCGATTACGACAATGGGCTGGTCTACGACGTGGACGGGACGCTGGCCGCGGACGCGCTCTTTGAAGAGATGGAGCGCCTGGCGCGGCGGCTTCAAGACGAGGCGGACCCCGAAGAGGGCCAGAGTTTGTTGGACGCGCTGGTGGCGACCGAGCTTTGGCAGTCGCTCTCGGAGCGAGAGCGTCAGTGGGCGCAGCATTTGCTCAACACCAACATCGAGCACGAGTTTTCGGGCGGCCTGGATGAGCTTGATGGCCTCAATTACGACGACGCCGAGGCGTTCTCCGGCGGCGATGTGGTCTTTCCCGATGGATACGGGCGTTTGGTGGAGCATCTGGCCCGTGGGCTCGATCTTCGGCTGGGAGAGGTGGTGCAGCGAGTGGAGCGCAGCGCCGAGCAGGTCGTGGTGGTCACCGACAGCGGGCGATTTGAAGCCGACCGGGTGGTGGTGACCTTGCCCATTGGGGTGCTCAAGACGGACGCGGTGGCGTTTGAGCCGCCGCTGCCGCAGGCCAAGCAAGCGGCCATCGAGGCCATGGGCGCGGGGCTGCTGGACAAGCTCTTTGTGCGCTTCCCGTCGGTATTCTGGGACCAGAAGGCCGAGTTTCTCAGCCAGGTTTCGGTCAAACCAGGCCGTTGGAATGAGTGGCTCAACATTGCGGCCTACACCGGCGAGCCCATTTTACTGGGCTTCAACGCCGCAGGGTATGCGCGGGAGGCTGCTGAGTTGAGCGATGAAGCGCTCGTGGCCGACGCCATGGACGTGCTGCGCAAGCTCTACGGTCCAAACATCCCCGAGCCCATCGAGATGCAGCGCTCCAACTGGTCCAAGGATCCCTTTGCACTCTGCGCCTACTCCTTCAACGCCATCGGCGCCGACGCCAACACCCGTCGCACGCTTGCTCGCCCCGTCGCCAGCCAACTCTATTTTGCAGGGGAAGCCACCGCCCTTAAGTATCCCTCCACAGTGCACGGGGCCTACCTCTCGGGGCAGCGCGCCGCTGCGGAGATCATGGGCCTATGAGCACTCTGTCGGTCAATCGCCTCCACCCCCACTTTGCTCGGTTTGACGCCAGCGGGCTTGATTCGGCGCAGACGCTGGATCCTGAAGCGATCAAGGCGGCGTTTTTTGCTTTGGACGGCACCGATTCATTGCGCGGTGTGGATGTTCTGGTTGAGGCGAGCGCTTTTGATCGCGCTGCCTTTGTCGCCGCTGGTTTTGTGGAGGTCATGAGGTGCCACGAGGTCAGCGTTGGTCTGGATGATGGCACCTTTGCCCAGTGGGGCAGCGTTGGCGTCATGTCCATGGCTGACAGTGGTCTGGAGCGTGCGCAGTGGGTGCGCTTTCTGACCAAAAGGTACCGGGAGACCCACGTTTGGAGCCCTGTGGCGGCACTTTCGGAGCATGATTGGGACGGTGTCGTTGGAGAGGTTGAGTTGGGGCTCTCTGTGGTGATGGTCTGCAACGGCGAGCTGGTCGGTGCGTCGTCGGCGCTCCAATCGCAGGGGCGGCTCGATGTGGTGTGGTCGGTTGGACAGGGCGCCGATGAAGCGTTGCAGTTG
>CAKZKQ010000188.1 GCA_937123825.1 uncultured Pseudomonadota bacterium | reverse complement strand
TGATGCTGCTCTGATAAGCCTCGGTCAACGTCCGATACTCCGCCTGACGCCAGGCCTGACGGCGGTAAAGGTGGTTTTCCCGCATCCCCGCCAGGTTCTCGGCCAACCACGCGTTCATCCTTGAGCGCACCGCCGAGTTGGTCCGCAGCGCCGGACGCGCATACTTGCGGTACGCCAACGCCACCAGGACCAACGGCGGAAACGACACGATCAGCACCAACGCCAGCGGCACGTCCAACCACAACATCACCACCATCAAGACGATGATGAAGAGCAGGTCCCTCATGCCCTGCGCAAACGCATCCGAAAACAACTCCGAGACCGACTGCACATCAAAGGTCGTCCGGTTGACCAGGCGCCCCACGGGGTTGAGGTGAAAAAAGTTCATGTCCAACCCAGTCACATGGCGATAAACATCCACGCGCAGGTCGTGCACCACCAACTGACCCAACTTCTGCACGATGTAGCTGGTCCCCACCGCCAACGCCCAGCGAAACAACCACAACGCGCCCACCAGGAGCCCATAAAAGACCACCACCGTGCCGCGCTCACCGCCGCTCTCCAACGGCCCAACCATCTGCACAAAACCCGTGGCCATCGCGTCGAGCCACTGCGCCAGACCATCGCCTTCGCGCGGCGGCACACCCCCCGCCCGGTCCATCGCCAACCCAATGGCGTACGCCGGCAAGGTCATCATCAGCGCCTCAAAGACCGCCATCACCACCGACACCCACGCCAGCTTCCGATGCGGCCTCAAATACCCCAGCAGCCGCCCCAGGAGCGTCGAATCGCGCCAGCGAGACTCCACCCGCTCCTCGGCCAACATCCGCTCCAGGATAGGGTCCCCGGTGGCGTCCAACACTTCCTGCTCGACGCTGGCCACATGGTCTTCTTTGACTTGCGACACGGCTCAACCCTCCTGGTTCATCTGCTCGTGCGCAATCCGCGCGTAATACCCCGGCTGGGCCATCAACTCCTGGTGGGTCCCGCGCTGGGTCACGCGCCCCTCTTCCAGGACCACGATCTGGTCGCAGCGCTGCACCGCGATCACGCGGTGCGAGATGATGATCCCCGTGCGCCCCTCAAAGCTCTTCTGCAACTTGTCCAGAATCGCCTCCTCCGTGCGCGCATCCACAGCGCTCAAACAATCGTCCAGCACCAAAACCCTCGGCTCGGCCGCCAACGCACGGGCAATCGCCAGGCGCTGGCGCTGACCGCCCGACAAATTCACCCCGCGCTCACCCAGCAACGTCTCATAACCCTCCGGCAAGGCCTCGATCTCATCGTGCAGGTGCGCCTGACGCGCATAACGCCGCGCCGCCTCACCGTTCGCCTGACCGTCGCCCAGCGCCAGATTGCGCTCCACCGTATCGCTGAACAAAAACGTGTCCTGCGGCGCCAACACCACCTCGCGCCGCAAACTGTCCAGGGTCAACCCGCGCACATCCACGCCGTCGAGCTTCACCGTGCCCTCGGGCGGCTCGTACAACCGCGTCAGCAACGACACCAACGTCGACTTCCCGCTGCCCACCGGACCAATCACGCCCAACTTGCTGCCCGCTGGAATCTCCACACTGATGTCCCGCAACACCGGACCGCGCGCCACCACCTCATCCGACGACGCACCGTCACCATCCTCCACAGGCGGCGCCCCGGCATACTCAAAAGTCAGCCCCTCGATCGTCACCGCACCGGCACCACCGGCCTCAACCGCATCGGGCGCATCGGCGATCTCCACCGGCTCCGACAAGAGCGCGTCCAGACGCTTGAGCGACGCGCGCCCTCGCTGGAAAAGCGACACCGACCAGCCAAAACCAATCATTGGCCCCGCCAGATAACGCACCAAAAAGATGAAGGCCACAAAGGTCCCCAGCGTCATCTCGCCGCGAACCACTGCCAACCCCCCAAAAATCACCACCAGGGTCGTCGAAACCCCCAACATCAGGTTCAACGTCGGGTCAAAGAGGCTGCGCACCTTGGCCAACTGCAGGTTCTTGTCCAGGTGCCGCAGCGAGTAACGCTCAAACCGCGCCCGGTCAAAACCCTCGCGCGCATACCCCTGCACAATCCGAATGCCCGCGTAACTCTCGCGCACACGCTCGGTGAGCCAGCCCAGATCCTCCTGAACGGCCTCAAAAGTCTTGTACTCCGCATGAGAGAGCTTGTTCGTGATCCAACCAATGAACGGCAGCGGCAACAACGCAATCAGCGTCAACTCCCAGCTGAGCCCCAACAAGACCAGAATCACCAACACCAGGATCATCAACGTGTCGCTGCCCACCAACACACCCGGACCCAGCGCCATCCGCACCGCGTTGATGTCGTTGGTCTGCAAACTCATCAAGTCGCCAGAGCGCGCCCTGTCGTAAAAGGGCCTGGCCAACTTCAGCAAATGGCCCACCAAGGCATTGCGCGCGTCATTGCCAAGCTGATGCGACGGCACCGCCGTGTTCATCAACATCGGGTAACGAAGCGCGTTGGCCAGCACCTGCAACGACAGATACAAGACCAGCGCCATCGAGAGCCCAAAGTCCGAGCTGCTCAGCCCCACCAACTCAAGCAAGACCGGCGTGCGCGCCTCCGAGCCCGTCAGCGCCGCCTCGGTCAAGTCGATCGCCACCGCCATGAAGACGGGCGAAATCACATCGGCAAAGTTGACCCCAAAGAGGCACAACAAACCCACCGTGTAGCGCCACCGTTGCGGATGCAACAGCGCCAAAAATCGTCGAACGTCGGCCAGCATGGCACTCTCTTGGTTGAACGACCCACCCCAGAACACAACACCGCGACACCTGCCAGAGACGCACCTCGCGCCCCCAACCCAAACCGTCCGCGAAACTGCATCCTGGCATCATACCAAGATGCAGACGAAAGGCTTGGTTTGAGGCGAGCAATAACGGATGGCAGCAGCCT
>CAKZKQ010000187.1 GCA_937123825.1 uncultured Pseudomonadota bacterium | reverse complement strand
CGGCGACCGAACCAAAAGCCTGCCCAAGCAGGCGCACCAAAAGAGAGACGAGCGCAGCGAGGCGATCGAACCGCTCTAGCGCCCTGCGCTAGAGCCCGGGCTTGCCCGAAAGCAAGCCCGTGCGTATGTTGCTGGTGGATGTGGGAGGGTTTTATGTCGATTGTGGCCAGGTTGCTGCTGCTTTTTACGCTGATGCCGATTGTGGAGATCAGTTTGCTGATTCCGTTGCATGGTGCGATTGGGACGCCGGCGACGATCGGGATGATATGCTGTACGGCGATTTCGGGGACGATTTTGACCCGTTGGCAGGGGACTGAGGCGCTGGCGCGGATCAAGGAGACGTTGGGCAAGGGAGGCTTGCCGGGCGAGGAGATCCTTGATGGCGTGTTGGTGTTGTTGGCGGGGGCGATGTTGATCACGCCTGGGGTGCTGACGGACGTCTTTGGTTTGTCGATGTTGTTGCCCTTTGTGCGTCGGCCGGTGCGTGCGTATGTGAAGAAGCGGTCGATGAAGTGGCTTGATGGCAAGGCACAGACCTACATCGCGACCGACGCGGGGCATTATCCTTCGGGGCCTTCTCCCTACGATCCTGTGGGGATGGATGGGTTCAGCGATGGGGTGTCGTTTGAGTCGGCGCCGATGGGGCGCGGGGCTGTGGACGGGGACGTGATCGACATTACGCCCGAGTCCTGAAGGCACGCCCGGTTGGGTTGAGGGAGGCCTGCGCTGGTGCGCGGGCCTTTTGTTTTTCTTGGGGTGTGCGGTGGATGTTTGTGAGGAGCGTTGTGGCGGTGGTATCGTGAGGCATCTGTCAATGTGAGGCGCGTGTGGGTTTTGGACGGCGCAGGAGAGCGCGTTTGGGGCCTTTGGGCGCGGATGAGGAGTTTGGGTATGGGCAAGGCGTTCTTGGGTTGGTCTTTGGTGCTGTGCGTGGTGCTGGGGGCGTGTGGAGACGACGGCACGGGGTCGGGCTCTGCGGGGAACAATGACATTGGGCCTTTGCCTGAGCGCGATGTGATTGAGGTCCAGGGGCGTTTGGAGGCCGAGTTTGTGGGCGCAGGTCCGCCGTCGGTGTGCGATTGGGGCGATGGGCGCGTGGTGGTCAACCTGCGCGTGCGCGACCGGGCCGATGACGAGGAGAACTCGCGGGTGGTGTTGCCCAACGCCGAGAGTGAAAACGGCACGCGCATGGATGCGCTGCTGGTCGACAGCTCCATTTCGCTCGATGAGGATTCGCGCCTGGTGGTGCCGCGCTTTGATGGCACGGTGTGCGGGGCCGAGGACGTGGAGTGCCCCGATGGGTACACGTGCGCCAACACCAACTTCTGCGAGCGTCCGGCGTCGTTTACGATTGCGCCTGGTTCGGTGCGCTTTGTGCCCAACCGCGTGTCGTTTCAGAACCTCAGCGTGGCGGTCTTGATCGATGAGTCTGCGGCGATGGGGGTGGGGGACGACTCCCAGGATCCTGCCGGCGACCGTCACTTTGCGGCCAAGGCGTTCATTGAGGCGTTGGCGCCCAGATTTCCGGGCGTTGAGGTGGCGCTCTACACGTTTGGGGGCGAAGGCACCGAAGGCGTCAAGCGGGTGATCGACTACACCCAGGATTACACGTTCCTGGCGGGGACGGCCACAACGCTTGAGCCCTCTGGCGGGGACCGCCCACTCTTTGATGCGATGGGTCAGGCCGCCGATGATTTGAGGTCTGCGGGCCGCCGCAACAGCGTCGTGGTGGTGATCACCGGTGGCCCGGACACCTCCAGCGAACTGCGCATCGCCGATGTGGACGAGAAGCTGGCGGGGCTGCCCGTCTTTGTGGTGCACCTGGGCGGCGTGGTGTCGGCCAATGGGACCTTGCCAGACGATGAGTTGATTCGCATGACCTGCCGTCTGGGCGGCAATTACTACTATGAGCTCCAAAGCAGCCTGCTGCGCAAGTCCGTGGTCTTCATCGCCGACATCATCGATGGGGTTTGGCAGGTTGAGCTTGAAGCGGCGGGTCTGCAGATCGATCCCAAGGCGTTCACGACCCTCTCTGCGACCATGCGCCTGAACGTGCCAGCGCTGAACCTGACCCAGACGTTGGAGTTTGAGGGGGGGGCACAGGGCTTCTTTGGCGAGCGTCTTTTTGTGCCCTACCGTTGATCAACTGCCATGGTCCAGTGCCCCAAAGGCCCTTTGCCCTTGGTGGCTTGGATGAATCGGGCGTTGACCCAACTGCCGCCATGGTTTTCCTTCCGCGCCCGTGTCCAGGGCGTCTTTTGATTTAAGAACATGCAATGATTGCCGCTGTCATGATCGCTTTGAGCGCGTTGGGGCGGGTTCTAAGCGTTTGATGGCGGTGTTGGCTTGCAAGGTCGCATAGGTGCGGGCTATAACCTGCGCCGCGCAGGCCCCCCGCTGCGATGTGTGTGGGGGTTGTTTGTCCTGTGAGCGATGCCTTGAATGTGATGGAGCAGATGACATGAATCCACTGAGCATCCGCGGCGTGGCCAGCTGGGAAGACCCAGAAGACGGTCCCAGCGAGATCGACGTTGCCCGTACCGACCATATGAGCGTGGTGGTTTACTGCTTTGATGAAGGGCAGGAGCTGACCCCCCACAAATCCGAACGCGACATGTCCATCTATGTCGAAAGTGGCCGTGTTGTGGTCATGAATGGTGAAGGCAAGGTGGAAATGGGCCCCAACCAGTTCATCGTGATCAAGGCCGGCCAATCACGCGGCATCGAAGCCCGCGAACGCGCCATTGTTTTGGTGACTCAGTCCCCCCCCGAGACCTACTGACGTTTGGGACGGCCCTAATGGCGTCAGAACTCACACAACTCTCTCGCAATAGCGGTTTGGGGCGGCCCCGGCGGCGCCAGGACTCACGTAACTCCCTCGCAATAGCGGTTTTGGGCGGCCCTAACGGCGCC
>CAKZKQ010000186.1 GCA_937123825.1 uncultured Pseudomonadota bacterium | reverse complement strand
GCGAAGCCAAGAACCCAACCCATCGCAAATGCCATAAGGGAGCGCAGCGACCGCACCAAAAGGGAACGAAGTGACCGAACCACAAGCGCAGTGCCAGCAAGCGAACCAAAAGCAAGCCAAGCGCAGCGCCGGCGCCGCGAACCGCTCCCTCGCCCCGCGAGGGAGCCTTGACCGGGCTGGGATTTTCGCGGAGTTTTGGTGGGTTTTGAGTGCGACAGTGGTGCGATGGAAGTGGGTTTGAAGTCGGATTGGGTTGGATATGCGCGGTTTTCAGATTTTTACGTTGGCGAACATCCCGGTGTTTGTCAGTCCGATGTATCTGCTCCTGCTTGGTTACTACGCGTTCATGGTGGGCGATCCGATGGAGGCGTTCATTTGGATTGCGGTGGTGACGGTCAGCTTGCTGGTGCATGAGTTTGGTCATGCGTTGGTGTCTAAGCATTATGACCTGGAGCCCCAGGTACTTTTGCACGGCTTTGGTGGTTTGTGCATGCACAAGCAGGCCAAGCGCGATCTGCACGATGTGTGGATCATCATCGCGGGGCCGGGCGTGGGCATCGCATTTGCCTTGTTGGTGGGCGGCGTGGAGCTGGGGTTGGCGTTGGCGGCCCCACATGTGCTGGAAAACAGCAGGCAGTTGACGCTCTTGCTGACGTACAGTTGGTACGTTGGGTTTGTGTGGAACTTCGTCAACCTGGTGCCGCTGTGGCCGCTCGATGGCGGGCAGCTCTTCAGGTTGGGGGCGGTGCGTTGGCTGGGGGCCAGGCGCGGTGAGCAGGTGACCCACATTTTGGGCATTGTGCTGGCCGTGGTGGCAGGGATCATCTCTTACCGGCTCTTCTCTGGCTTTTTGATGCCGATGCTCTGCCTCTTTTTGGGGTGGGAGAACTACTCGGCCATGCAGCGAGGTTCGGGCTCGGGCCCGGTGCGGCGGCGCAACAAGTTTGCCGACGAACTTTATCAGAAGGCGCAGGTGGCCCTTGAGGCTGGCGACTGGCGAGAAGCGGCCCGGCTGGGCCACCAAATCCGCGCAGAGAACAATGTGCCGGACAAACTCCTTGACAAGGTCTGGGAGTTGCTGTCGATTTCCACAGCGCGTCAGGGCGAGTATGAGGAAGCATTGGGCTACCTCAAGCGTGCGCCGCGTTCACCGATGGTTGTGGAGACCCACATCAGATCATTGGCCACATTGGGGCGCTCGCAGGACGCACAGAGCATGCTCGCCTCGGCAGAGGGCCAGCGCTTGCCGGAGAAAACCCGGCGGGCGCTTGAGGACCTCATTGAAGACAAGAAACGATCGTAGAGACCATCTGGAGTGTGCGGGGCCGAGCGGTTTTGCGCTGGATGGGAGAGGGCTGACAGGGCACGCGCTTTGTGCCTGAGCAGTCATTTGCTGCGCTTTGCCAGGGCCATAGGCAAGCAGCACACAGGAGAAGAAGTCCCCGGGGCATTGACGGGCGCCGGTGACACAACGCCGTGGGGACCACGTTCAGGTCTGCCGACCCCGTCAGTACAGGGTTTATCGGCATCCATCGGCACAGGGAAGACACAAGGTCATGGAAGACAAGCTCCTTTTCATCATTGGTTCGCCGCGCTCTGGCTCCACCATGCTTCAGCGCATGGTGGGCAGCCACTCGCGCATCTTCACCCACCCCGAACCGCACTTGATGACGCCGCTGGCACACCTGGGCTACTTCGACAACGTCGAGAAGGCGCCCTATGACCACATCAACGCCGCCAAGGCCATCCGAGAGTTTGTCGAGGAGCTGCCGGGCAAGGAAGACGACTACGTGGCCGCCTGCAAGGCCTACTCCGACGCCCTCTACGGCGGGGTGCTCAGCGGCAAGGACGTGGACTTCTTTCTGGACAAGACCCCGGCCTATGCGCTCATCACCAACTTCCTGGCGCGGATCTACCCCGGCGCAAGCTACGTGGCCCTGACGCGTCACCCACTGGCCATCTTGTCGAGCTACGCCAACAGCTTCTTTGAGGGCGACTGGCGCCAGGCCTACGACTTCAACCCCATCCTGGACCGCTACGTGCCGGCCATCGCCGGGTTCATTCGCCGCGAGGATGTCCCCAAGGTCCACGTGCGCTACGAGGACGTGGTGTCGGGCCCCGAGACGCATCTGAAGCGGATCTTTGAGCACATGGGCCTGGAGCATGAGCCAGAGGCGGCCAACTACGGCAAGTTCAAGCACGTCAAAAAGAGCTTTGGGGACCCGAAGGTCGACAACAACGCACGCCCGGTGACGGCTTCGGTGGCCAAGTGGGCCCGCGAATTGGCCAACGACGCCCAGAAGCTCTCCATGGCGCGCGACATCATCGCAGGGCTCAATCCCGAAGACCTGGCCACCTGGGGCTACCCGGTGGAGACCATCTTTGACCCCCTTGATGAGCTGCGCCGCACCGGCGGGGCCGCGCCGCCGCCCAAAGAACGCCTCAACGCCTACCGCATTCAGCGCAAAGCCCTCCTGAAGCTGCGCCAGAACATCCACGACAACAACTTCGGCAAGGTCGTCAAGACCGTGCGTTACTACTGTGACGTCCTTCTCAGGGAGTAAGAGCCATGCATAAGTTCAACACCCGCGCCATCCACGCCGGTCAAGAGCCCGATCCGTCCACCGGCGCCATCATGACGCCCATCTTCCAGACCAGCACCTACGTCCAGAGCGCCCCGGGCGTTCACCAGGGCTGGGAGTACAGCCGCACGCACAACCCCACCCGACGCGCGCTGGCGGACTGCATCGCGTCGCTGGAGAATGGCAAATACGGTCTGGCCTTTGCCAGTGGCTGCGCCGCCACCACGACCATCATGCACACCCTGGCCGAAGGCAGCCATGTGGTGTCCTGCGACGACGTCTACGGCGGCACCTACCGACTCTTTACCAAGGTCATGGCCCACCGTGGGCTCTCGTTCAGCTTTGTGGACCTGACCGACCCCAACTCTCTCGAAGGCGCCCTGCGCCCCGAGACCAAGATGGTCTGGCTCGAAACCCCCACCAACCCCTTGCTGAAGCTGGTGGACATCGAGGCCATCTGCGCCATCGCCCACAAACACGGCGTGACCGTGGTCGTGGACAACACCTTCATGTCGCCCTACTTCCAGAACCCCCTGGATCTGGGCGCCGACATCGTCGTGCACTCCACCACCAAGTTCATCAACGGCCACTCGGACGTGGTCGGCGGCGCGGTGGTCACCAACGACGATGCCATTGGTGAGAAACTGGCCTTCTTGCAAAACTCCATCGGCGCTGTGCCTGGCCCCCAGGACAGCTTCCTGGTGCTGCGCGGCATCAAGACCCTGGGCGTGCGCATGGAGCGCCACGCGCAGAACGGTGCCGTCATCGCCGACTACCTGGAGAAACACCCCAAGATTGAGCAGGTCATCTACCCCGGCCTGCCCAGCCACCCCCAGCACGAGCTGGCCAAACGCCAGATGTCGGGCTTCGGCGGCATGATCACCGCCACCCTCAAGGGCGGCCTGGAGTCGGCCCGCAACTTCCTGTCCCACACGCACCTCTTTGCGCTGGCCGAGTCCCTTGGCGGCGTGGAGTCGCTCATCGAGCACCCCGCCATCATGACCCACGCCTCGGTCCCGCCGGACGTCCGCGCGCAGCTGGGCATCACCGATGGCCTCTTCCGCCTCTCGGTCGGCATCGAAGACATCGATGACCTGGTCAAGGACCTCTCGGACGCGCTTGAGCACGCCTGACCCCCTTCCCTACCTCGCCTCCAGCGCCAGTTCTTGCTTTTGAAGTCTGGCGCGGATCTGCATCCACATCTGCGCCATGACCGCCCCTGGGATGGTGCGGCTGTCGCGCCGTGTCTTGTGGGTCAACGGCCGCTGGCGAGTATTGAGCAGCGCCTCGCGCGCCTCTTTGTGCTGCTCAAACTTGGCGCACACCGCGCGCCACATAAGCGCGCGATGGTCCGCCGTCCCCACCCGAATCTGCTTGCCTTCAAACTCAAAGACCTCGGAGCGTGGCGCCGCCGAGCCCGATTTGCGGGCGTGACCTCCCCAGAGCGCCGCCAGACGCTCGCGATCGGCAGGCTCGGCAAACTTCAACCCCTGCCAGAACCCCTCAACGCTCGCATAGTGCTGCTCGCCAAGGAAAAACGGGGTGTGGGCAAAGTTGGAGATCAAACGGATCTGGGGATCGCTGGCTTTGGACGTCACGTTGATGGGCTCGCGGCAAGCATCCGCCCTTGGACCCAGATCGGTCATTCGAAAGGTCTGTGCGTCCTGATGTTGGAGCGCAAAAACGTGGTTGTGGCTGCGCTTGGCCCATTGTTCCAGCTCGGCGCGCTCTTCTTCGGACAGGGCAGTGACGACCAGCAGGCCGTCTTTGAGGATCACTCTCATCTCATTGGACACCTTTCCATGCCGCGGGAGTCGCCAGGGTGTGCACGGTGTCCATGATGCACAAGGGGTGACTTGACCGTCGCCTGCTCCAACAACGCCCTTCATCTGCGCTTTGGCATCAGGGTTGGATGGGCGCAACACAGCGAAAGCCAATGTCGCTCTGACCCCACTGGGGTTTCATGGAGTGCCGCGCCGAGGCGGTCAGGTAACCATCGCGGCTGCTCCAACTGCCGCCGCGCAAAGCGCGTTCGGTGCCTGTGGCAGGGCTCTGTGGGCTCAAGGAGTTCTTCTCGTAGGCGTCCGGGGCGTACCAATCGGCGGTCCACTCCCAGACGTTGCCCGCCATGTCGAGCGCGCCGTAGGGGCTGGCGCCCTTGGGCTTGGAGCCCACCGCCCAGGTCCCATCTTTGCCGCAGCCGTGCCCCGCATCGTTCATCACCGCCCGGTCGCAGTCCGCCGCCGGACCGTCACCCCAGGCGTAACGCTGACCGCCGGTCCCGCGCGCCGCCTTCTCCCACTGAGCCTCGGTCGGCAACTGCTTGCCCACCCACTGACAGTACTTCGCAGCGTGCTCCCACGGCACACAATTGACAGGATGGCGTTCGCGGCCTTTGACCGCATAGTTGCACTCGCCGGTGACCCCGCGGGGCCCAGGACAACGCCCCGCCTTAACGCACGCGCGGTAGTCCAGGACCGTCACCTCGTGGCGATCAATGCTGAAAGCCTCCAGGTGAATCTGACGCACAGGCCCCCAATCCATCTGACCGGGGCGCTTGTCCACACCCATGGTAAAGCGCCCTGCGGGCACCTCGACCATGTCATCGGCGGGGCGACTTTGCAGCGCTGACCCCATCGAACCAAGCGCCACCGCTCCCAAACCGCACGCCATCAACACCGCAAGCCACGCTTCCCTGCCCATCCGCAGTCCTCCCGATTTGTCGTTACTGTCAACGCACAACACCCCTTTGACCGCCAAAGTAGCTTTTTGGATCCAAAACACCATTTTTCTCGCCGTATTTTTCTCACATCAAGGCCTAAAGCCATCGGGGACGGTTCCGATAGACAAACAACCGGGGGAAAGAAACCCGGCTACGAAGAAGGAGGAGGAAGACGACCAATGAGAGACACAAGGGCCATAGGCGCAGCCACAGGGCTGCTGATCATCGCTGGGGCGACCCAGGTGATGGCCCAGGAGCCGCGAATCGTGCTGGACGAAGCGGTCCACACGGCGCAGTTCTCACTCTCCGGGTCGGACACAAACCATACACAGCGCTTTGTCTTCACGGCGTCTGGCGCCGGCGAGCTTGGTTTTCAGGTCGCTTGCAAGGACCAGTCGGAGATGACGGTGACGCTCAAAGATGCAGACGCCGCCGATGATCCCTACGAAGGCAAACCCCATCACTTCCATAAGCGCTCCATGGAGACGGTCGATTTTGACTACGACATCACCCAGGAGGAGCACAACGAGACCCGCTTGTGGGCTTTGGAGGTGGCGTCGCGGTGGAGCATGCCGGTGTGCATGATGTCACTGCGACACCAGGGGCGCGTGGGCTTCTTTCGCTGGGATGGTCCGCGTGGGCCAACGGCGAGCCTGGGGCCGCTGAACGAACCTTGTGATCACGCGCCGGACGCGCCGGTGGCCTTTGGGCCCAAAGCAGTGGCTTGGCTGGGATCGCAACAAGAGACCCTGATGGACACCCCAGAAGACCGCTTGCGGTTGAGGGGTTGAAGGCAAGCCAAAGAGGTTGGTCAAAGCAAGAGCCAGGAGGCGACGCGTTGACCCGACCCGGCAAGCCATCCAGACGCGAATCACACGCCGTTTGCAAGGGACCTTTTCCGCCCAAGGTCACTTGAGGAGAGGGTGCGTGCGAGACTTACAGGCTCGGCGCTACGTTCTCAGGACTCCAGTTTACCCGGCACCCCCTTTGTGGGGTGAGCAGGTGAGCGTTCTACGGGTCGCGGTGCATGTGGGCAGTAGGGTGCGCGTCCTTGGTGGCGCGCGCCCTACCGCTTTTTCAAGCTTTGGGTCGCCCATGCGCCCGCCACCAAAGCCGTGCTCGCCCTCAGGCCTGAACTGAGGGCGAGCACGGCACGATGGGACTTGGAACGGCGGCGCGCTGGGCTTTGAGACACGCCGCCGAAGGGCCCGTTGGTCTGCAGTAGCCTCAGCGTCGGCGGCGACCAATGCCAACGCCCAGGAGGCCCAACACCAGCCACCAAACATGGCCAGGGGCGCGGTCTTGTCCCGGTGCGGCGGTGCTGCATCCGCCGTTTGCGACTTGTGGGCCAGCGTCGTCCTGGGACGCTGCGCCGTTGTTGTCCTCGATGATGTCGTCTTCTTTGCCGGAGGTTTTGCAGTAATCTTTGCACTCATCACTGGAGCGGCACCCATTGAGGGCGTTGAGGGCGGCGTTGGCCTGACACTCAGCGCTCCAGTCGCTCTTGGGGCGGCCCAGCGACTGACTGGCGCAGCGGGCGCAGGTGTTGTCCTGGGCGCAGGCGTCGAGCAAACCTGGCCCATCGCCTTCGCTCTCGTTGCAGGAGAAGGTCATGCAGCCGTCGTAACAGCCATCAGACGGATCGTCGTACCAGAAGGTGCCCCGATTGATGCAGGCACCAATGCCATCGCACTCGTTGAGGCAGGCGTTGTTGCACAGGCAGTTTTCCAGGATGTTGAGCGCGGTGTACGCGGCTTGGTTTTCGCGGTAGCAGCTCTGGATGCACACATCCCAGTCTTCATCGCTGCTTCCACAAGCCTCAACGCAGTTTGTGACATTGTCGCAGCCCTCTTCCTGGCACCAACCGGCTTCGACCTGACAAGATTCGGTCAATTGGGAGCGGCGGCATTCATTGCAGACCGTCTCCGGGTCCCTGACCCCATTTTGAGCGATGGTTTCGCCAATCCAACTCAAAAGCGCCCCGTGCACGCGACCGCTGACCACTTCACCCAGGCAGTTTTCCCCTTCGGCCGAGACAATGCCCACGACCACCTCTTGACCACCGATCGTGGCCAGCACCGGCGCTCCCTGGTCCCGAGTACAGGCGCCTCGGGTCTCGGTGCCGTCAATGTTCTGGTAGAGCAGCTTTGTGTCGGTCACCCCAGAGAGCAGATTGGTCGCCATGTGGCGCTGGGTGTTGGTATCCGCCCCCTCCAACGGGGTCTGCGTGGCCCCAAAACCAACCGTGACCACTGAATCGCCAGCTGCCAGCGCGTGATCGGCCTCGGCCAACGGGATGACCGGCGTGGAGCGGCTTTCGATCTCTTCGGCGTACGACTCGTGCGCATCGCGGTTGATGGAAAACCGCACCAGCGCAAAGTCGTTGAGCGTGGGATCCACCATCAGGTCGTAGTCCTGATAGAGGTGAACGCTGCGGATGCCATAAATCCGAAACGTGCTCAGGTCCGCCATGGAGCTGATGTCGCGCGTGTCGGAGCCTCGATAAAGGAGCGCAGACTCACCCACGCTCGCCAGGCAGTTGTGGGACGTCAACACCCAGCCGTGGTCGCCGTCGGTCTCCATCTCAACAATGACCCCCGAACAGGTGGCGTTCATCCCACCGCTGACAAAGCCCACCACCGCCGGGTGGGTTGTGTCTTGCTGACCACCAATCACAGCCTGCTCGACCTGCTCCACGGCCTGCTGCGGCACAGGAACAGACTCAGAGTCCACGCACGCCGATAAACCACTTGCCAGAAGCACAACACACAACACTCTGGAATACATGACACCCACTCCCCCAATCCAAGTCATCCACACCGCTTTATTTCCAGGGACCCTCTAAACCCATAGACCCATGACGACCGGCCCCAAAAGCGAATCATGTTCGCCATATACACAAGAAAACTTAGTTTTC
This sequence comes from uncultured Pseudomonadota bacterium, assembly GCA_937123825.1. Taxonomy (GTDB): domain Bacteria; phylum Myxococcota_A; class Bradymonadia; order Bradymonadales; genus CAKZKQ01. Next base: position 6,272 of record CAKZKQ010000186.1, on the reverse strand, counting down.
CAATGCAATTTTCACCCCACCTCCAATTTTTCGCCCCCTACACCCACTTCGCTCAGGCTGGCAAGGCAAGCAAAAACGCAAAAAGCCTCGCGGGCTTATCGCGAGGCTTTGAGGGAAAAGGGCTTTGGGGGGGCCTCAAGTCGAGGCGCAGGCAGTCATCAAATGAAAGCCATGATGACGGCGGTAACCAGGAGATTGAGCAGGCTCAAAGGCAGGAGGATCTTCCAGCCCAGGTGCATGATCTGGTCGTAGCGGAAGCGGGGCAGCGTCCAGCGCAGTTGGAGCTGGAGGAAGCACAAGAAGACGATCTTGCCCAGGAAGCCGCCGATGCGCAGCAGCACCACCATCCAGTAGGGCAGCGCGATGTCGGGGCCGTGGTCCTTGGCGCCAGCGATGTAGTCGGCCACACCCTGGCCTGTGACGCTCACGCTCTCGGCCATCATGCCGGCGTCGGTAAAGTGGAAGCCGTCAGCGTAGAGCCACGGAATGTGCCAGCCGCCAAGGAAGAGCGTCGCCGTGATGGCCGCGATGAAGCCAATGGCCACAAATTCGCCCAGTGAGAAGACGGCGAACTTCATGGAGCTGTACTCGGTGAAATAACCGGCGACCAGCTCACTTTCGGCCTCGGGCATGTCAAAGGGCGCGCGCTTGGACTCGGCAATGGAGGCCGTCAGGAACATGATGAAGGCCAGCGGCTGCACGACGATGCCCCACATCGGCAGGAAACCAAAGAGGAGTTGACCCTGCTCGCGGACCATGTCGTTGACGTCGATGGAGCCGTAGATCATCAGGATGCCCGCCAGGGACAGGCCCATGGAGACTTCGTAGGAGATCATCTGGGCGCTGGCGCGCAGACCGCCCAGGAGGCTGAACTTGGAGTTGGAGGCCCAACCGGCCAACGCCGTGCCGTAGACCGAGATGCCGGTGATGGCAAACATGTAGAGCAACCCGGCGTTCATGTCCGCGATCTGGAAGTAGTGCTTCAGAAGCGGGTTGTAGGTCGGGTTGGCCAACTCCGCCAATTGCCAACTGCCGTTGGCGGCGGCGCCTTCGGGGAGGCAGTAGTCCATGCCGTCGACGACGATGTTGGTGCCATCACACCAGAAATCCATAAACGGCACGATGGCAAAGATGATCATCGCGGGGATGAGCCCGATCATCGGGGCCAGCAGGTGAAGGCGTTTGTTGGCGCCGGCGGGCACAAAGTCCTCTTTGAGGAGCATCTTGATGCCGTCGGCGGCCAGGTGAACCAGGCCGTTGAGGCGCAGGTTGAGGCCGCCGATGCGCAGATTGGCGCGGTTGGGGCCGATGCGGCGCTGCATGTAGGCAGACTGCTTGCGCTCCACCAGCGTCAGGAGCGTTCCGATGCCCATGCCGATGACAAAGACCACCACCGAAACTTTAAGGATGGGCAGCAGCATCGGCTCCCAGATCGATTCCAGAAATTCCATGTCTTGAACTCACCACCAACGGTTCAGGCGTCGGCCCCGGCGGCCTCCTGGGTGCTCTCTTCTTGCTCGGGCTGCTGGGGCTCCTCCTCGGCGGGAGGCTCCTCATCGACCTCGGTCGTGTTTTTGGTCATCAGCGCCACCATCTCTTCGCGAAGCTCTTTGAAGAAGGTGTAGGACATCTCGGCGCCCATCTTGCGACCCAGGCGCATGAAGATCTGCCAATCGGCCCTGGAGCGGCCGTGGGGCTCAAAGGCCTTGGTCACGCTCTGGGCGATGCCATCGACGTTGATGAAGGTGCCGTCTTTCTCGGCGTGGGTGCAGGCAGGGAGGATGATCCTGGCGGTGTCGGCCAGTTCACCGCCTCGCGAAGCTTGCAGGACAAAGAGGTCCAGCTTGGCGACCTCGGCCAGGAAGTCCTCGCGCAGCTGCCCTTCAACGGGGATCTCCGAGCCCATCATGTAGAGGACGCGGATTTTGCCCGAACGCATGTCTTCAATGAGTTGCTCAAAGGGCGCGGGGCGGCTGCGACGCGGGAACATGACCAGCAGGCCGTTGCGGTTGGGATCCTTGTCGGGCGTGATGAGGAAGTCATCCCCCTGCCCGCCAGGCTTGCCGCCGACGTAGTGATTGTTGGTGCCAAGCGCCTCAAGCGCAAAGCGGCGCGCCATAAAGAGGTCTTCGCAGGTGGCCTGCGGGCTGAAGACCACGCCCACGCCGTCTTTGCCGTGGGATTCAATGGCGCCGCCGAGCATCGAGGCGGCCTTCTCCAGACCCTGAGGCCAGGTGAAGCTGGCGCCGTTGATCTGCAGCTTGGTGAGGCGATCTTCGCGGTGCAGTTCCTTGTAGGACAGCCGCCCTTCGTCGCACATCCAGTACTCGTTGACCTCGGGGTTGTAGCGAGGACGGTAGCGCTGGACTTCGCTCTGGTGGTGCTCCATATGGATGGCGCAGCCACGCGAGCAGCCGGTGCAGATGGAGTCGGCGCTCGACAGCAGCCAGACCCGGCACTTGAAGCGGAAGTCGCGGCTGGTCAGCGCCCCCACGGGGCAGAGATCGACGGTGCACATGGAGTAGGCGTTGTCGAGTTCCTGACCGGGGAAGGTGCGGATGCCGGAGCGGTCGCCGCGCTCGACGACGGTCAACTCGGCGGTGCCGGTGACCTCGTTGCAGAAGCGCACGCAGCGGGTGCACAGAATGCAGCGCTCGCCGTCGTAGACGACCTCCGGGCCCAAAGGATAGACCTTGACCTTGGTGACCTTGGTGGTGCGCACGCGCGAGGCCTGGGCGTCGTAGGCCAGGTAGTAGTCCTGGAGCTTGCACTCACCGGCCTGGTCGCAGATGGGGCAATCGACGGGGTGGTTGACGAGGATGAACTCCAGCACGGCGCGGCGCGCCTGCTTGACGGTCTCATTCTCGGTGTGGACCACCATCTTGTCGGTGACCTGGGTGCAGCAGGCGGGCAGGAGCGTGCGGGCGCGCTCAACCTCCACCAGACACATGCGGCAGTTGGCCGGGATGGACAACGCCGGATGGTAGCAGAAGTGGGGGATGTCAAAGCCAAGCTCGGCCGCCGCCTGGAGCACTGTCGTGCCACGGTCCACCGTGATCTTCTGGCCGTTGATCGTACAAGAGGGCCTCTTCTTCGCAGACCTCGTGCTTGCCTGTCACAGCGCATCCGCCATACAACCACCAAAGATGGTGGCCACAAGCGCGCGGTGACTTTCCTACCGTCGTAGGGTTGCTCTTCAGCGGTCGATTTCGCCGCCGATCATGTTGATGGTGTCAAAGGTGGGGATGATGTCGGCGATCATGCCGCCTTCGACCATCTTGTGCACCGCGCTCATCATGTAGAAGCTCGGGGCGCGGACTTTGACCTTCCAGGGCTTACCGGTGCCGTTGGACACGATGTAAAAGCCCAGCTCGCCGTTGCCCGCTTCGGTGTAGCTGTAGATCTCCCCGGCGGGCACCTGGATGCCCTCAAAGATGATCTTGAAGTGGTTGATCATCCCCTCGATGGAGTTGTAGACGCTCTCCTTCTCGGGCAGCACCACGCGCGGATCGTCGCAGTTGACCGGCTCTTTGCTTTCGTTGTGCTGACCGCCGGGGATCTTCTCCAGGCACTGGTCGATGATGCGGATGGACTGGATGATCTCCTCCATGCGCACCAGATACCGGTCGTAGTTGTCTCCGACCTTGCCCACGGGCACGTCAAAGTCCACCTCGCCGTAGGCAAAGTAGGGGTGATCCTTGCGGATGTCGTAATCCACGCCGGTCGAGCGCAAGCACGGGCCCACAAAGCCGTGGCTGATGGCGTCATCGGGCGAGATGATGCCGGTGCCCTGCATGCGATCGAGGAAGATGCGGTTGCGGGTCAGCAGGCGCTGGGTGTCTTTCCAGATCTCCTGCAGGCGCGGGCGCACGTCGTTCTTCCACGCGTCCCAGAACTCGGGCGGCAGGTCGTCCTTCACGCCGCCGATGCGACCGTAGGAGACCGTCAGGCGAGCGCCGGTGACCAGCTCGGTAAGGTCCCAGACCAGCTCGCGGCCTTCGATGGCGTAGAGGAAGGCCGTGAAGCCGCCAAGCTCCATCGCGCCTGCGCCAAGGCAGGTCAGGTGGTCGGACAGGCGGCTGAGTTCACCCATGATGGTGCGGATGTAGTTGCACCGGGGGGTGGCCTCGATCTCCAGCAGCTTTTCAACCGCCAGCGCAAAGCCGAAGTTGTTGAGCAACGGCGAGACGTAGTTGAGGCGGTCGGTGTAGGGGAAGCACTGGGTCCAGGTGGCGTTTTCGCACTCCTTCTCAAACCCACGGTGCAGGTAACCGATCTCCGGGTCGCACTTGACGACCGTCTCGCCGTCGAGCGTCAACACCATGCGCACGGTGCCGTGCATGGCCGGGTGCGATGGGCCCATGTTGAGGACCATCGGCTCGGTGTGCATGGAGTTGGTGTCGAGGTCTTCGAGTAGTTCGCTCATGACGTCCTCGATGGCGCGCGATGCAAGGCGGCGCGCCCTGGGTCAATCAACCGACGCGAGAGCCGGTGGTGTCTTTGTCGAGGTGGAAGGTCTTAAACTCTTCCACGGCGTCGCGCTCGGGCTTGAGAAGCTCGGTGCGGGGCTGAGAGTCCTGCTTGGCGTAGTCCTTTCGCAGGGGAAAACCCTCAAACTCTTCGTACATCAGGATGCGACGAAGGTCCGGGTGCCCCTTGAACTTGATGCCGTACATGTCCCACACCTCGCGCTCGCCCCAATTGGCCGCGCCGTAAAGGTCGTGGATCGAGGCCAACTCGGTGTCATCCTCATCCAGCGGGACCTTGATGACGGCCTGCTGCTTGTTGGCGATCGAGTAGAGCACGTAGACGACCTCGAAGCGGGGCTGGCGGTGGAGGTAGTCCACGCACGTGATGTCCCGCAGGAAGTTGTACTGCATCTTCTCGTCGTCGCGCAGAAAGAGGATGATCTCGCGCAGGTTCTCTTTTTTGATCAGCGCCGAGTCCATGCCCAGGCGCTCGCCGGTGCCCAGGACCGCCTTGCGGAACTTGCGCGCCAACTTCTTAATATCAGACTTGCTCATGCCAGGGTCCTTGCATGCGTGAAGTTCACCGCCGCGGCCATCCCCAATAGCCCCAGCCTCGAATCAAGAGCCGATCAGCGGGCTCTCAAGGACACCGGCGGCGGCCAGACGACGGGCCTCCTCCTGACGCTCCTCAAAAGCGTACTTGTCCCACTTTTCGTTCTGGATCTTCTGCTGGAGCATCATCAGACCGTCGAGCACCTGCTCGGGGCGCGGCGGGCACCCCGGGATGTAGACATCGACGGGGATGAGCTTGTCGATCCCCTGCACCGTGGCGTAGTTGTCGTAGAACCCGCCGGTGCTGGCGCACACGCCAAAGCTGATGACCCACTTCGGCTCGGTCATCTGCTCGTAGACCGTTTGCAGAAAGGGCGCCAGCTTGTGGTTGACCGTGCCAACCACAAAGAGCAGGTCCGCCTGACGGGGCGAAAAGCGCGGAATCTCAGCACCAAAACGGGCAATGTCGTAACGGCTGCACGCCGTGGCCATGTACTCCATGCCACAACACGCCGTCACAAAGGGGTACTGAAAGAGCGAAAACTTGCGAGCCCAGTTGACCGCGCTCTCAAGGCGCGTCGTCATAAAGCTGGGGAGCTTTTGTTCTAGTCCCATTCGAGACCTCCGCTTCTCCACTCGTAGACCAACCCCAGGGTCAGCACCACAAGGAAAGTCAACATCGACAGCAACCCATAGAGGGCGTAGCCGTTGTTGATGAAGTAATCTTTGTAGATGACGGCCCACGGGATCACGAAGACCGCCTCAACATCAAAGACAATGAATGTGATGGCCACCAGATAGAACTTGACCGAGAAACGCGTGCGCGTCGAGCCGATGCTCTCACTGCCGCACTCAAAGGGCTCAAGTTTGGTCGCGGTCTTCTTCTTTGGACCCAGCACGCTTGTCAGCACCATGATCATGGTCACCACAAAGCCTGCCAGCCCAAAGAGCCACAAGAGGGGCACATACTGACTGAGCATCGGAGAAAGTCCTTCAACATCACGGGTCGCACACACACCGGCAAGCCCCAATACAGCGGGACCTTCTCATCGAACCAGGCAGGCGACCACCGGTTGCCACTCGAAATCCATCTTCGAGTCCGTCTACGTCGGCACGGGCGTCTTCTTTCAAGACGACACCCTTCGGGGGCTTCTAGCACACCGCGCGCAAAGGTGTCAATCGACCCACACGGCGGCAGACACCCCGCCTACAACCTATGATGATGGCAAAGACCCGGCCAGAAGTTCGCCG
>CAKZKQ010000185.1 GCA_937123825.1 uncultured Pseudomonadota bacterium | reverse complement strand
CAACGTCGACAACAACTGCAATGGCAACATCGATGAAATGGGCGCCGAAGCCTCGTGCCCCCAACAACCCAACGCCACCGCGCAGTGCACCGCTGGCGAATGCGTCTACGCCTGCCAACCAAACTTTGTGGACACCGACGACGACCTCCAAAGTGAGCCATCCGACGGCTGTGATTGTGGCCCCACCGAAGATGAACTCTGCGACAACCAGGACAACGACTGTGACATGGAAGTCGATGAAGACGCCAACGTCGCTTGCCCATTGACCGAAGGCGTGTGCCAGGGCGTGAACGCTCTGTGCAACGGCGGCGTTCTGGAAGACTGCACCGAAGACCACTACGAAGACGAAGCCGATGGACGCTTTGAACCCGTCTTTGAGGTCGTCTGCGACACGCTCGACAACAACTGCGACGGCTCTGTTGATGAAAACTGCTGCCCCGGTCAAGACGTCAACCGCGGACGGATTGACGTCAGCCCGCCAGGACAACTGCCCTTGCCTTCCACACCCCACCCCATCGTGCACCCCGACAACCAGAACATCACCGTGGTCTGGCGCCATGGCAGCAATCGAGAGGTCAACGAAGACAGCACCATCGAACTTCGCGCTTCGCGCTACGATCGCCAGGGGCAAGAACAAGCCCCAAGCACCGCGTTTGATCCCGGTGAAAACCTCACGGGCAGGCACATGCTGGTGCGCCACAACGATCAGGTGCTCTTGCTCTACAAAACCACTGACGAGGCCCTGAAGGCCGTGGTGCTGGCAAATGACTGGACCTCACTGGCCAACCTCACCGCGCTCACCCTCGTGGACCAGAACGTCATCGACTTTGGGGCCACAGTGCACCCCGACGGTCGCCTCTTGCTCTCTGTGGTGGAACGCAGCCAGGAAAAACGCCGGCTCCAGCTCTACGCCTTCAACGCCATGCGCCAGGAGATCAGCAACCTGACGATCATGCTGGAGTTGGGCTCGGCCTCCAACCTGACCACCATCGCCTCCAACCAGGAGCGCATCATGGTCACCGTCCGGCTGGCCAGCGACATTCGGGTTTTTATGCTCAACAACGCACTTGAGACCAACTTCCTGCCGCAAGCAGTCGTCCCGGTCACCAACACCTTGAGGCGCTACGAGGCCGCGCTGCTGAGCGACAACAACGCTATGATCGCCTACCTCGAAATCCCCGATCCGCCCCAGCAGCCCCACCCGGTCAAGGTCCGCCTTTTGACCGAGAGCAACGCGTTGGGCAACGTCATCAACGCCACCCCCAACGCCAGAGACCACAAAGGCATGACCCTGCTGCCCAACGGAGACCGTGCCCTGCTGATCTGGGCTGCGGGCACCGACATCCAGGGCGTCCCCATCCGCCCCAGCGAAAACACCATTTTGGGTGGCATCATCCCCTTGCAGGAGGGGCTGCAAGTGCTGGTCGACTCGCTGGCGGTCACCGCCGCCCCACTGCGCCGAACCAATGACATCAACTGGTTCTCCATGGCCACCGCCGACCGAACCAGTACCATGGACCAGGGCATACGCCTGCGCCTCTTCAACGCCAACGCCAAGCCGCTGTGCTTTGCCCCATAAACACACCCGCGACGCCTTCCTGAGCGGCGAAAACCCACCGACGCTTTGTAAAGCACCACAGCTCTGATATCGTCCGCCTATGTTGCATTGCCGTCAGCAACTGACATTTTAAAGAGGTATTCCTCATGGAGGTCGATATGGTGGGTCTTGGAGTGACCGAGCTTGCGCTCATTGGTGGCAGCTGCCTGTGCTCATTTCTCTTCTTTGCAGGGGTGGTGGCAGGCATCGTCTTCTTCATCCGCAAACAACAAAGCGAGCAGTGAATCCCCATGGTCGGTGACCGGCCAACAGGCGAGCCAGGGTCAGGCTCGCGCTCTCCCTCTCACGACCCGGGTCCCCACACCTTTCGTCAGGATCGTCCGCTGGAGGTGGCCCTCTTTGGGCTGCCTGGACCCACCGCCAACGCCATCACCTGGTGTTTTATTGGCGGCTCATTGGCCCACCTGTGGCTCCTGGACGCCTGGCAGTGGTCGTGGCTCTTTCCCAATCTCCTTTATCTGGCGGGCCTTGGCTTGCTGGTGTGGCGACGCGCGGCGATGGGCTGGGCGCTGGCCGCTTTGGGCGCGCTGCTGCCGCTCTTTGTTGGCCAGGACCAACTGACCCAATCGGTGCTGCTCTTTGCCATGGCCACGGCGGGCGGCGTTGCGACGGCCGTGGCCGGCTGGCGCCGCGTCTACCATCAGGATTCGGATGCCCCTCAGAGGTGCGCGGTCGCCATGGCGCGGTTTTTTCAGGGCACCACGGTCTTGACCTACGCCATGGCGGCCTTCCACAAATCCAACCGCGACTTCCTTGACCCCCAGTGGAGCTGCGCCGTCTACGGCATGGAAAAGCTCCAAAACTACTGGCACACCAGCCCATTTCCTCAGTGGCTGCTCGACTTCTCACCCCACGCCACCCTCATGACTGAGGGCGGCATCGCCATCTTGCTCCTTGTTGGGCTGCGGCGGTGGGCCTGGGTGCTGGCGGTGGCCTTCCACATCCCGCTGACGCTGACCATGGCCCCGGCCTTTGCCTTTGTGATGTTGATCGGCCACTCGGCCTTCGCCACCGAAGACGATCTGAACTTGTTGCGCGGCGGCCTGAGACGCTTTGGCCCCGGCTCGGCGCTGGCAGGTGTGCTCCTGACCGCCGCCAGCCTCTGGGCGCACCAGGGGTTGCCCGAGTGGACCATGATCCCGCGCGAATGGTTGCTGTGGACGGCGCTGTGTTATCTGCCTCTGGCGCTGCCGCTGTGGCGCCGCGGCTCACCCCAGCCCAAAGCCTCGGGACACCGCTGGAAAATGACCGTCGCTGCCGGACTGACCTTGTTGACGCTCCATGCCATGACGCCCTACACCGGCCTCCAGTTCCACCACACCGCCGCCATGCTCAGCAACCTGCGCATTGACCCCGGGTGCTGGAACAGCTTCCTGGTCCCCGAGCGCGTCCGCGTCCTGGACGACTACGTCCGCATTGACCGCGCCCACCTGATCGCGCCGGGCAAGATCCCCCATTACGAAGACTACTTTGAGCGCCACCTGTGGAGCCCCAGACTCCTGCGCTACGTTCGCGGCAACTGGTGCAAGCCCTCGGTGCGCCCCATTCACCTTGAAGGCACCTGGCGCGGCCAACACTTTGTCATCGACGACCTGTGCAGCGACGACCCCCTGCCGGTTGGCGCCCAGTGGCTCGATGGCATGGCCCGCTTTCAAAAGTTTCTGGAGCGCCGTTGCCCCCAGGCCTGCATTCATTGATAGTGTGGCCCACTTGAAAGGACCACGCGCTGTAAACACACCCACGGAGGAAAACAGACGATGAGCGACAAGGGGATTTATCTGGTCACGGGAGCCACCGGAGGACTTGGCCAGGGCGTCACGCGCCGATTGCTGGCCACGGGCGCACGCGTCGCGGCGCTGGAGCGCAGCGGCAAGGGGCTCGACGCCATGCGCGCCAGCCTCGACGCCGACGCCGCCGAGCGCCTCGAATGCCACAAGATCGACGTCACCGACGAAGAGATCGTCGCCAAAGTCTTTGCAGACTACAGCGACCAGAAGGTCCTGGGCGTCGTGCACCTCGTCGGCGGCTACGCTGGCGGCACGCCCATCGATCAGACCCCCCTGTCCGACCTCCAACGCATGATCGCCCTCAACCTCACCAGCGCCTTCCTCATCATGCGCGCCGGGGCTCGCCTGCTCACCGAGCAAGACGGCTCTCAGGCCATGATCTTTGTCGGCTCGGTCACCGGCCGCTCCGGCGGCAAGGACCACGGCCCCTACGCCGCCACCAAAGCCGCCGTGCACAGCCTGGTCCGCTCGGCAGCCGCAGACCTGGCCGAGCGCGGCGTGCGCGTCAACGCCGTCCTGCCCACCATGATCGCCACCGAGGCCAACCTGGCCATGATGCCCGACGCCGATCACTCCATGTGGGTCACCCCCGACGCCATCGGCGCCACCATCGAATACCTGCTCTCGGACGGCGCCCAGAGCGTCACCGGCGCCTGCATGGAGATCGCCGGCAAGAGCTACCAGCCCGACTGATATCAAAAACAACAAAAGCCGGGATTGAACAACATCAAACCCGGCTCCCACGTGCTGACCAAATCAGCCATTTGGCTCACTCGCCCGAGAGCGCCGGCCCCAGGCGTTTTTCAATCGAGCCCTTGAGCTTGACGGGATCCACACCCACCGCGCGGGCCATCATGCCCAGCTTGATCTCGACCTTGACGTTGGTGTCCGTGACGTCGATCTGGCCAGTGACGCCGGTCCCCTTGAGGGTGCCGGTGTTGCCCTTCCAGTTGACCTTGACGCCGTACTTGGACAGCATGTCCTCAAAAGCACCGATTTTGTTGCGCGCCTGCTCGGCGCCGAGGCTGTGGGCCTGGTTGACCTCTACCTTCGACATGACACCCCCCTGTGAGTGTGTTTGCTCGCCGTTAAGGACAAGCGTGTGATGTTGGGGGCATGCAAACCCCCTGCGTTGCGCCCAATCTCTAAGCGCCGTTCTGTACGGGCACAACGTACCACGGGGGGTGATGTGGAGATCAAGGGATTTTGATCAACTCAAAACGAACCACTTCCTGGCGCTGGGTCCCAATGGCCATTTTTGGGGCCACCCCACGCACGCAGGTGTCGAGCGCTTCAGGCGTGCGGCTGAGCTGAAAATCCAGGCGCTTGACCGTCCCCGACGTGTTCCAGGTCACCTCAAGGGGCAACCACGGCTCGGGATACTCAAAGTTGTCAGGCAGGTGCTTATTGAAGCACACCCCCAGATTGTCCTTGAAGATATCCATCGCGGTGTCGATCTGAGACACGGGCGGCGGCGGAGGCGGTGGCGGCGGAGGTCGAAATGGCGGCCTGACTGGGGGACGATCCCTGTAGCTGGGTTGAATCATGGCCAGCTCACGGCGCGTCAGACCGCTGCCGGCAGCCCAGCGCCCAAAGGTTGGGTGCTCGATGTCCTCAATGAAAGCGTATTTGAACCCAGCACCCAGCGAGGCCACCGCAGGCCGCCCCAAATCGTGGGCCATCAACGCCCCAACCGCGCAGAGATTGCCCTCCTGGTCCACAAAGGTCGGACGGCGAGCATCGGGGTGATCGTCGTTGCGGGGAAATTGGCGCGCTTGAATGTACTGGCGAAGCCGCGTCAGCGTTCTGGCCCTGGCCTGCTGAAGCTCGGGCGACAAGTGGGCGTCGCTGCGATGACGCAACGTCCGCTCGACGTGGGACAGATGGATTTGGATGCGCGCATCTTCATCCAACCCGTCTCCAGGCTCGCGCCCGGTCAGCGCCTCGTAGGCCTCTTCTCCAATGACCTTATTGATCGGCGGCTCGGTCTCCTGAACGCATGCGCCCAGCATCAACAACGCCACCGGCGTCACCCACCACAGGGAATTGTTCATCATCAAACTCTTCTCCATCCATCAAGGCCCATACATCAGCGGTGAGCTTCACACTCACCTTGGTTGTTGGCCTCGGACTCGCACTGCACTGCAACACAAACGCCCTCCACCCCGAAACGATCTGTCGAACCTGAATTTTGCCCACACCACTGCTTCAACACGCGGCCATCACATCACGCCCCAAAACAAAACCCCACTGGATATCCAGCGGGGTTTGACATGCATTGAGCGCCCAAAAGGTGTCGAAACCTGAAGCACCATGCAAAAGCTTGCTTGAACCAACACACTCAAACGCCCAGGCCCATCTCGGGCCTGAACGCGCCTTTGATAGGTGGCCAAAGACCCCAAATCTCAGAAGCTATTGGGGGAGTTGGCCATGAGGCTCACAATGTCATCAATCTGCAGCGTTTGGCCAAGCCCAAAGCTCTTCAGGTCTTGCCCAAAGATCCTGTCCTGACGGGCAAACTTATCGCGCTGCTCAGGGCTCAACGAGGACTTGGAGTTGGAGTTCTCGTTGGGGCCGCCGGGGGTCTGCTCGTAGTCGGCCTTGGTGATCTTCTTCTTGCGGCGGATGCTGTACATCTTCTTCTTGGGTTTGGGCTTGCTGCTGACCACAATCTTCACCTGAGACTCGTTGCCAAAGAAGGCTTTGACCTTCTCTGTAAAGCTCATCTTGTAGCCACGCTTGGCAGACCTGGATGTGCTGCTCTTGCTGCTCTTGTTGCCCTTGTTGCGGCTGAACATCCTGGCAAAGAAGCCCTTGCCGCCGCTCTTCTTGGCCAAACCGGTGGGATCAAAGGCGTTGATGAAGTTGCCAGCCACATAAGCATAGCCTGTGGTGGACTCGCCCATCTTGCCAATGTTGTCGGCGGTGGTGGTGCCAAAGGCGGGGTCAATGGAGAGCCAACGGCCGCTCTGGGGGTCAAGGTAGCGCCAGTCAAAGTGGACAAGGCCAGTGCTGCGGTCGATCTCCTGGCCGGTGAAGCCATATTCATCAACGTAACCAAAGCCATCGGCGCGCTCGGTGCCCAGCGGGTTGAAGTTGCGCTGGCCCAGCACAACCTGCTCCCCATCCACCTGGCCGGTGGCCAGCGTCAAGTTGCCCAGGTGGTCGTGGTGCAGGAAGGTGACGCCATCGTCGGGACCGGTCTCCATCAACAAGCGACGCACGCTTGACATCAACACGCCGCCAACAGCCTCTTGACCATCTTCCTGAGCCAGGAAAGCGTCGGCAGCGCCGATCTGGTCATCGTTGTTGAGGTCGTCGTAGAACGAGGTCGCCAGCGCATCCGATTCGATGCGGGCAGCGCGGTGACGGCCCACCTTGATGTAGAGGCTGGAGATGCCGTCGCGGACCTCGAAGGTCTTGGAGGCGTAGAAGACCTGGGCGTCACCCTCGATTTTGGCCACACGGCTCTGGTTTGCGCCGTAGACAAAACGGGCGATGACCTCGTCGTCGCGCTGGGCCTGGGTCATGCGGTTCATAAAGTCCCAGGTGTAGCTCTGGTCACCACGCTCGATGACGTTGCCCGCCTCGTCGTAACCGATGATGTTGGCCCCGGCCTGGGTGACGGCGTTGGGTGCAAAGGAGTCGTAGGAAAGCTGTCCCACGTGGGCATTGCTCTGGTTGCCCAGCGAAGAAGTCACCGAGGTGATGTTGTCCAGCGTGTCGAAGTCGAAGCTGAGCGACTCGGCGTTCTGGCCATAGGTCGAACCCGTGGTGCGGTACCACGCGTCGTAGCTGTGGCGAGCCCCAAAAGCGGGGCGGCCTGTGTCGGCGGCCAGGTCTTCGATGCCAAGCAAGTTGCCCTGGCGGTCCAGCTCGTAGCCAAAGCCCTGCAATGGGCCACCGGCGCCGCCCACGCTGGCTTGCACAAGGCGCATCCGGTCGTCGTAGGCCATCGTCGAGGAGGTCCCATCGGCGCAGCCCATGGCGTCCATCTGGTTGCGCTCGTCGTAGGTGATCGTGTGCACAAGGTCCACCACGCTCGTCAGCCGGTCGGCGTCGTCGTAGGTCTGCTCAATGGTCCGCCCATCGGGGTAGGTGATGGACACCACGCGGTCGGCGTTGTCGTACTCGGTCACAAAGGGCATCTCAACACCGGCCAGGGTCCGAGCACCAAACGTGGTGCGGTTGCGCTGGTCATAGCCGGTGTGATCCACAGCGCGCTCACCACCAAGCCCGGGGAAAGACACCGTCACAAGTTTGCCTTCAGCGTTGCCGCAGCGCTCGCAGTCGGCGTCAAAGTCGTAGGTCCACTCGATGCGGGTGCCTTGCTCGTCGGCGTTGTCGTAGCTGGCCGCTTTGCGGTTGAGGCCATCGTACTCATTGACGGTGACCACACCGCGATCGTCGGTCTGGCGCACGAGGTTGGAGGCATCATCGTACTCAAAGGTGGTGTCATTGGCGCTGTTGGGGTCAATGACGCGAGTGACGCGGCCAAGCAAGTCAAAGAACTGCTCTTTGGTGTTGCTCTGCGGGTCCACATACCCAGTCACACGGCCCAGTGAATCGTAGCGCACCTGCACCACCGCCGGGGTACCATTGGCCTCCAAAACTCGCTCGATGGTCACAGTGCGGTCCATGCCGTCTTTGCGGGTGACGGTGGGGGTGTTGAAGTGGGGGCTGTTGGCGTCGCTGTCTTCAGCATCAAATTCAATGGTCGTCAGGGGCGCATAGGCAGTGCGCAAGACCGAGGCTGCGTCGTAGATGTCGCCATCGGGCAGCGTGCGCTCAATGAGCCGGTAAGTGGCGTCGTAGCGGTAGGTCTCCGAGAGCACGTTCACAGGCGCCGACACATCGCATTGGCCGCTGTCGCCCAGGTAGGGCTGGAAGACTTCAACGGGCTGAGAGCGGATGTTGAAGCGTTTCATGCCAGTGACCTGGTAGTCGCCTTCGGCCAGGCGAGTACGGGTTTGGAAGCCGCGACCACGGCCGTCGAAGCATTGGATGGATTCGAGGTTGAAGGGCTGACCCACTTGGGAGCGCGTGTGGGTGATGATGCGGCTGGCGGGGCTCTGCAGGTCGTATTCGAAGGCCTCGTCGGCGTCGGCGGTGGTGTTGCCGGGCAGGAAGCGGGCGCTCATGCGGGCAAACTCGTCGTACTCGTAGGAGAAGGTCCGCTCGTTGGACTCCACGGTGCCGTTCACAACGCGCAGCCAGTCGGTGGCCAGCGCCACCTGGTCAAAGAGGGGCTCATACTCACGATCGCGGCGCAGGACGTAGGGGTTGCCCTGCTTGTCTTCGACAAAGATGTCGGCGCGCACGACACGCAGGTTCTCGGCGTCGTAGGTGAAGGCGCGGCGGTGGGTGGTGCCTTCGGCCTGCCCCAGCGGGTCGAGCAGCTCGATGATGTTGCCGTGGTCGTCGAACCTATGGCGAGCACTTTGGATGACGTCGTCAGAGTCAGCGCTGACGCGGACGGTGGTGCGGGTGACGTTGGCCTTGTCGAGGTTGCCAAGGGGCAGGCCTTCAAAGGCGTTGCCGTCGTAGTAGGTCAGCGTTTCGGTGGTCAGCGGTGAGCCTTCACGGCCGTAGGTCTGGACCCGGAAGGGGGCCTTGATGATCCAGCGTCCGTTGGTGCTGTCGGTGGGGACAAACTCGGTGCGGGTGAACATCTCATCGCCGATGCACTGGGCGCTGCACGGTGCGCCAAAGTCATCGGGACCGCGGTCGCCGCAGGAAACACA
Source organism: uncultured Pseudomonadota bacterium (assembly GCA_937123825.1). Lineage (GTDB taxonomy): Bacteria > Myxococcota_A > Bradymonadia > Bradymonadales > CAKZKQ01. The sequence continues at coordinate 5,347 of CAKZKQ010000185.1, read as the reverse complement.
GGCCGCGCCGCCGTTGTCGGTGCCCACCACACCCAAATCAGCGTCCAGAATGACGTTGCCATAGCCGTCGTAGTCCATGGTCTTGAGGGTGTGGACCCAGTCGGCCTCGTCGGTGTCTTCTTTGATGATGGTGCGGGTGCTGGTCTGGCAAATGTGGCGGATGTCTTCGGCAGTGCCATTGACGATTTCAGCCACGGGGCAGTCTTCGTAGATGTTGAGCGTTTCAGACAGTTCGCGGCCGTCGCTGGCGACCATGGTGGACAGGAGCAGGCCGTTTCGGTACTCGTCCTCGGCGCCGACGTCGTAGACCTCGCGGGTAAAGCCCTCTTCGATGGTCTCATCGCCGATCAACGTGGTTTCGACGCGCTCAAAGCCGCGGAACTGCTTCTCGACGCCGTCATAGAAGCCGTCGTGGTAGTCGTAGCGGGTGATCTCGTGGAGGTCGGTCAGCAGGTCGTATTGGTCGCGCTGCTTGACGATGTTCATGGGGCTGGGCAGCTTGTAGCGCCAAGCGTCCACGCCGCCGTCGCGGGCCATCTCGCGGGCGGCGGTGGTGTACTCGATGTCGGTGACCATGCCGATGCCGTTGGTGATCCGCGTCATCAGGTTGGGCCGCACCGGGAAGAGGTCCAAGACCCGCACCTCGCCCTGCGCCGTGATCCAGACCACGTCCGAGGAGCCGTTGGCGTTCATGTCCGCGTACATCACCGTCGTGGTGGCGTCGCGCTGGGGGATGTCGCCCTCGACGTCGTCACTCTCCAGAACGATGGGCGCATCAAAATCGGTGGAGTTGTTGTTGAGGGCGTAGGTCACCGAGGTGCCCTGCACCACCACAAGGTCGGCCAGCGCGTCGCCGTTGATGTCTTCAAGCTCGGCGGTCTCAATCTGGCCTTCGCCGATGGGCAAACCAGTGATATCGACCCAGTCGCCCCACTTGCCCCAACCAAAGTTGAGGCGATAAGCAATCGAACCAAGCTGAACCCGAACCACATCCAGGTTGCCGTCGCCGTTCATGTCGGCAAGCTGCAGGTTGTCCTCTTCAAAGCCCGCCTCAATCTCTTCAAAGTCGTTCAAGACCTCAAAGCCGCGCTCGCCTTTGTTCTCAAAGAAGACCGTCGCGGCCCGCGTGGCGCGCATGAGGTCGATGCGCTTGTCGTTGTTGAAGTCGATGAAGCGCAGGGCCTGGAGGCCGCCTTCAGCAGGATTGAAGTCCTCGTTGAGGGCGGTGGCGATGTTGTCAGAGGCGACCGCCGAGGTGTTTGCGTCCCAGTCACCCTGACCGGTGTTGATGAGGACCTGACCGGTGCCAGCGTTGACCAGATCAGAGAAGCCGTCGCCGTTGACGTCGAGGGTCTGCACGGTGGCGTTGCCCAGCGGGTGACTCGACCGGGTGCCCGAGGCGCTCTCGATGGGCTCGGGAGCAAATTGTGCGGTGCCATCGACGTTGGCGACGTTGATGAAGAAGCGGTGAGGGCCATCAAAGCTGGCATCGACCACGTCAGGCAGGGCGTCGCCGTTGATGTCGATGAGGGTGGTGCGCCCCACGCCGACGTTCACGCCCAGGTTGCCCATGTCCATCATGAAGGGACGCTCGCAGTCCTGGCCGTCGCACTGACCGCCCAGGGCCTGGGAGTACTCAAAGTCAAAGACGATCGGGTAAAGGTTGCCTCGCGCGCCAAGGGTCTCGACGCGGCTTAGACGAGTGAAGCCGCCAGCGTCGGCGTAGGGCTCGTAGTTGAGGACGTAGCTGCGGATGGTGACGCCGCGGCTCTTGATGTCCATGCGGGTCAGGCGCTGGGTCAACAGCAGGTTGAAGCCCGGCGCGCCGTCCGAAATGTAGGCCACTTCGCTCTCGTCGCGGCGCTCTTCGTAGCTCAACTCGACTTCGTAGGTGGGCGCATCGTCCACAAAGACGTAGCCGACTGAGACAGGCAGGGCGTAATTCCCAAACTTCTGGTAGCTCCACACCTCACGATGCCCGTGGACGTCGACTTTTTCGACCATGTGGTAGCGAAAAGTGCCCTCGGACTGGCCCACGCGGGCCTCGGGGACCAAAGTGCCGTCAGCAGTGGCCCCAAAGTACGCCTTGGAGCCGTCGGGCATCTCGCCAACCCAATAACCCTCGGTGCCGTCGCCCTCGTCCATCCAGGTGTAGCGCACAAAGCCCTTCTCAAAGCGGCTGCGATACACCGGCGGGTTGCTCCCCGGCAGACGAATCAACTGGTCAGAGCCGTTGGCGCAAAAGTCGTCGCTGCCAGTGTACTGGGGCAGACCCTTAAAGGTCATCCGCTCCACCGCAGGCATCGGCATCGACCAACCCACACCCAGCATCGACTCGCCCGCAGATGACGAGTAGCTCAGGTCCAGCGACGGCGTCACCGAAGGAAAGCCCTGGGGCAGTTTCACCTTCACAGAGTGGGTCATCGAACCCATGTTCGTGTTGATGTCCACGTTTTCGCCCACACCTTCAAGGCTCCCTGGCCCCTCCGGCAAGCTCACGCGGTCTTCCGACACACCCGTCTGCGCCTGCGCCGACACCGCCACTCCCGTGGCCATCAGCGCGCACGCCAACGAGGCGACGACTTTCGAACGTTTCAATCTTTTGCTCATGATCTATATCCGATGTGTTCTTCAGAAATGATTCTTAATGCAATCGTCCATGGACAGGGCTGCCATCCCGCTGGCATTCAGCGCTGGTCATTGATGGTGATCTGGGTGCCCTCAATGGGGGCGCCGCCCGCATCCGAGCAGGAGGCGACGGTGATTTGGATGCTGGCCAAATCATCAAAGCCATCCTTCAAAACCAACTCCACCGCGTTGTCCGCGATGGGCGCATCACCGTCGGCGATAAAGGCCACCGCCAGACGCTCACCCCGGCGCATAAAGCGCCCCTTGACGCCCTCGCCAAAGGCCACGGCCTCGATGCCGCCAGCCGCGTCGGTCAAGACGGCCTCGCAGGCCCGAGCGTTGTCCTTGTCCACCGCCAACCCCAGGCCGTCCACCGGCGCATCCACATCGGGGTCGTCGTCGCCGTCGGGCTCATCAATCACGTCCGGTTCATCGTCCGCGTCGGGCTCGTCGGTGTCGTCCGGGATGCAGATGGCGTTGACGCAGATCAGTCCGGCGTTGCAGGCGTTGGCTTCCAGGCACTCACAGCCTTGCTCACCTGCCGTGCACTCCGGCTGTGGGTTGTCGTTGTTGTTGTTGGAGCTGTCGCACGCGGCAGCAAAGAGCGCCAGGAATATTGCGGCGGCCAGCAGAAGGTTGGTTTGGGATTGCATGATGTATACTCCGTCCTCACAAAAGCTCTGATGCTTTGACGGTGCTCAGTTTAGTGCAGCGCGCGCCAGGGCGCATTCGTACAAATCTACGTTCAACCGTCGAAAAAGAACGACAAGGGGTGTCGCTCATCGGGCGTTGTACGAATGGCACGCCTCAAATGCAAACCCATCCATCATCTGATAGACCGCTTAAAAAGCACGTCACCGGTACCAAAGCAGGTTTGGTACCGGTGACGTGGATGTTTGGGGCTGCACCAAACCTTTGCGGTTTGGCGAGCGCTGGGAGGTGGTGAGGCTACTTCTTCTTTTTGCTGAAGAATTGCTTGAGCTTGGAGGGCTTCTTGGGCTTGCGTTTTTTGCCCGTGCCCTTGGTCACAATGACGTCGCCGTCGGCATTGGTGGAGAAGTCGACCTCACCGCGCGGGATGGTCTTGGCCTTCATGGCGGCCAATTCTGAGCCGCTGAAGATTTGCTCGGGCGGGGCGCCCAGCATGCGGGTGAACTTGTTGATCCCAAACTTCTTGAAGAGTCCTCGGCTGAACTTGCTCTTGTGGGCCTTTTTGATGGCCCAGAGCTTGGCGCCCAGGGCCGCAGTGGCGCCCACGATGCCAATCACGCCCAGCGCGATGCCGCCGGTGGCGATGGTGGCGATGCCAACGGCCACGCTGAGCCCAAAGATGGTCGCCGCCGACGCAATTCGCCTTGTGGTGAGTTGGTTTTGCGTCTTGGCCTTGGCGCCTTTGGCGATCCCGCCTGCCAACTCAGCCGTGGCTTGGCCTGCGACCACCAGCGCGCTGCCGATCAACCCTGAGGTGGCGCCAAACGCAGCGCCTGTGACGCTGCCCGCCAGACCACCAAGGAGCGTGGAGCGCAGGCTCTCTCCGGCCGTGTATCCACGGATTCGGGCCTCTTGATACGAGTTCAACGCGCCCCCAATCGCCCCCACGGTGCCGCCGATGATGGCCCCAGCCACGTGGTCCACGGCGTTGGCCAGGAACTCGATGAACTCGCCGTTGACGTCCCGGCTCGACGTCGGGTTGTTGATCATGGCCACGTAGGCGCCGGTCTCTTCGGCGATGTGCTGGATGTCGCTGTCGTTCAGCACGCGGAAGGCGGGGTCGGGCGAGAGCCAGCGGCCAAGCCAGGGGTCAAGGTGGCGAGCGCCGTAGTCGAGGGTGTCGGTCTCTTCGTCCAGGGCTTTGTTGCCGAAGCCGTATTCGCCCATGTTGCCCGCCGAGTCGCGGGCCATGCCGTAGGGGTAATAGACCGCCTGACCGATTTTCTCCCCATCGGTGTTGGTCGACATCGCCACGCCCGCCAGATCGCTGTGGTAGTAGGTCGTCTCTCCCTCTTCGGTCAGCAGGCGCTCCAGAGCGGCGTTCAGCAGGGCGCCAGAGCTGTCGACGTCTTCGTCGGGGTCCAACTCGATGGGCAGGATGCCTTCGGTGGCGGCGTGGGCGACCCAGGCGTCGGCGGCGGTGATTTCAGCGTCGGGATCGGGCAGCAGCGCGTCGCCTTCGTCGCTCAGCGGGGCCAGGTCCGAGAGGACCAGCGGCGCCAGCGTCAGGGTCTCGATCTTGGCCAGGCGCCGGGGGCCGTCTTGGATGTGGATGGAGGCCACGCCGTTGCGGATTTCAAAGTCGGGCACAAGGGTCCAGTCGGTGCCGTCCTTGGTGTCTTTGAGCACGCGCTCCTGACCGCCGCCATAGATGTTGCGGACCAGGGTGTCGTTGTTCTCCTGGACCTCGGTCAGGCGCCCCTGGGCGTCCCAGAGCAGGCTCTGGCTGTCGCGGCGGACCATGGCACCGGCGGCGTCGTACTCCATGGCCCTTTCGCCCGCTTGGGTGACTGCGTGGGGGGCGGCGCCGTTGTACTGGTAGGTTCCCACGTGGGCGGCGCGCTGGTCGCCCAGGCTGGAGCGCTTGGCCATGATGTTGTCGATGTCGTCGTACTCAATGGTCAACATCTCATCAAACTGGGAGCGGCCCGCGTCGAGGTGGGCCTCGACCAGGCGGCCAAGGGCGTCGTAGCGGTAGTTGGACTGGGCCGAGGCGATGCCTTCTTCA
>CAKZKQ010000184.1 GCA_937123825.1 uncultured Pseudomonadota bacterium | reverse complement strand
CATCTGGCACGAGGAAACCATTCAAGCGCTGCAACAGGCGTTTCCCAACCCCACCGAATAAACGCCTCCGGACTCCTGGAGGCGCTGCGCGCAAGACCAGCGGGCACAGTTTCGAGCGGCCGCTCATGGGGCGATTGACAGAGCGCACCAGCCGGGATACCATCGCGCCCTGTCAACGCCAGGCGCCAACGCCCACACCGGGTCGTTAAGGAAGACAGCGCCAGCCACCATGAGGAGAAGTCAGCGATGGTCCTTGAGGCCGAAAAACTGGTCAAACACTACGGTGAACACGTCGCCCTCAAGGGGCTGGACTTGAAGGTGGACAGCGGAGAGGTCTTTTGCCTGCTGGGCGCCAACGGGGCGGGCAAGACGACGACGATTCAGCTCTTTTTGGGGTTCATCGAGCCGACCAGCGGCAGCGCCCGCATCAAGGGCATGGAGGTCGTGGATCATCCGCTTGAGACCAAGCGGCACCTGGCCTACATCCCCGAAAACGTCATGCTCTACCCCAACCTGAGCGGACTGGAGAATCTGGAGTACTTCGCCACCCTGGCCAGCTGCTCAGACACCAGCCCCCAGACGCTGCGCAAGACGCTCCTTCGGGCAGGCCTGCCCGAGGACGCCGTGGAGCGCCCGGTGGGGACCTACTCCAAGGGGATGCGCCAGAAGGTGGGCATCGCCATGGCCATCGCCAGACAGGCGGCGCTGCTGCTCCTCGATGAGCCCACCTCGGGGCTTGACCCCAAGGCCTCCAACGAGTTCTCCCAACTGGTCTCGTCGCTGAGCAAGGAGGGCGTGGCGGTCTTGATGGCCACCCACGACCTCTTCCGCTCCCGCGAGGTCGGCACCCGCATCGGCATCATGAAGCGCGGCCAACTCGTGGCCCAGATGAAGACCGACGACGTCTCCCACAACGACCTCGAAAAGCTCTACCTTGAGCACATGCGAGACTGAGAACCCCATGCAAAACACCCCTTCCCCTTCGGTGGCCTTCATGGCCCGCAAGGAGATCCGCCAGATCGTCCGCGATGGGCGATTGCGGCTGCTGGGCGCCATCGTGTTGGCGCTGGCGATGGCGGCGCTGGCCTTTGGCGCCAGCCAGACCCACCGCGCCGCCGAGGCACGCGACCAGGCCCGACAGCGCGCCAGCGACAACTGGCAGGGCCAGGGGCAAAAGAACCCCCACGTGGCCGCCCACTACGGCACGTACGTCTTTGCACCCACCAGCGTCGCCACCGCCATCGATCCGGGCGTGTCGGCCTACCTGGGCCGCTCGGTCAAGATCGAGGCCCATCAGCGCAACCTCGCCGCGCACACCCAGGCCCAGGACTCGGCCAGCGTCTCGCTGCTGGGCTCCTTTTCGGTCTCCATGGTGCTCTTGCAGCTTGTCCCACTGCTGATCATCGCGCTCGGCTACGGCATGTGGGCCGCAGAGCGAGAGCGCGGCACCTTGCGCCAGGTCTTGAGCACCGGCGTGGACAGGCGCGCGCTCTTTTGGGGCAAGGCGTTGGCACTCGGCACCGTCACCTCGGCGCTGCTGGTCCCCGCCGGGATGATCATCGTGGGGGTGCTCTGGGCGCTGGGCGGCGGCAACGCCGCCACGCTCATCCGCCTGGGGCTCCTGGCGCTGGGGTACGGCGTCTATTTCACCGTTTTTGCCAGCCTGACCCTCTACGCTTCGGCCACCGCGCGGTCCTCGCGGGCGGCACTGGTGGGCATGATCGCCATCTGGGGGGCTGTCTGCATCATCGCCCCCAGACTCTCGACCGAGATCGCCGGCGCCGCCGTGCCACTGCCCAGCAAAGCCGCCTTTGAGCGCGAGGTCGCCCACAGCCTCGAAAAGGGCATCGACGGCAAGACCGACCGCGAGGCCACCATCGGCAAGTTCACCGAGGAGATGATGGCCGCCGAGGGCTTTGAGAACGCGGGCATCCTCATGGATGACACGGACCTGAGCGGCTTTGAGCTGCGCGCCGAGGCCAAGTGGGAGGACACCATCTACGACCACCACGTCGAAACCCTCCAAGACAAACTCAGCGCCCAGGAAACGGCCGTGTCCTGGGCCAGCTTCTTGTCGCCCTACGTCGCCATGCGCGCCCTCTCAGCGGGGCTGTGCGGCACCGATTATGCCCACCACCGACACTTCACCGACCGCGCCGGCCAGTGGCGCAAGGAGCTTGTGGGCATGCTCAATGACGCCTTTGCCAAGAACGCCGGCGACCAGGGCTGGGAGTACCGCGCGGGCCCCGAGCTGTGGAAGAAGGCACCGCCGTTTACCTACACCTCCCCATCACCCACCTTTGCCTTGCAAACCCACGCCGCCAGCGCCCTGGCGCTCTTGGTGTGGTTGGCGCTGGCCCTTGGCCTGGCGCTGTGGTCGGCCAGACGCGTGAGGGTTTCTTGATGAGTACATGGCGCACAGTCTTTCGCCTTGAGTGGCGCATCCTGCGCAAAGATCGCTCGGCGCTCTTGATCCTGGCCATCTTTGCCGTGCTCCTGGTGGTGGCGGCGCTGGCTGGCGGTCGCCACGCCTCAGAGATTGAAGGGGGTTTGGAGCGCCAGACCCAGCTTCAAAATGAGCACATGGAGGCGCTGGGCACAAAGCTCGACCAGATGATCGCCCAGGACGCTCAGCCCAGCGCCCGAGACCCGCGCGACCCCGTCTGGATGGGGCAGGATGGGGCGGCGCAGCTCGCCACCCTGCCCCCGGCGCCGCTGGCCGCCGTCGCCGTGGGCAAGCGCCACCTGAGCCCTCAGGCGGTGCGGATCACCACCGGCGTCCACGTCACCGCCGAGCACAGCTCTGAGAGCGCCATGTCTGGCCCCACCCGGCTGATGACGGGCGCCTTTGATCCGGCCTTCCTCTTTGTCGTCCTCTTTCCGCTGGTCATCATCGCCTTGTCTTACGAGCTGCTCAGCGGTGAGCGAGAGCGAGGAACCCTGGCGATGCTTTTGTCGCAGCCGATCTCGCAGGGAGCGCTGGTGATGGGCAAGGCCGGAGCGCGCGCCGTGGGGCTGATGGCCGTCACTGTGGTCTTTGCCCTGGTGGGGCTGGTGCTGGCCGGCGCAGACCTGGGCTCGGGCGCGGCGTGGGGCCACGGCGCACTTTATGGGGCGCTCTTGCTGGCCTGGACGCTCTTTTGGTTTGCCACGGCAGTGGCGGTCAACTCCACAGGACAGACCTCGGCGCGCAACGCGCTGACGCTGGTGGGGCTGTGGCTGCTCCTGGTGGTGGTCGTGCCGGGGTTGACCCACGTGGCCGTCGACACGCTCTACCCACCACCATCGCGCGTCGAACTCTTGCACGAGGTCCGTGAGGCGTCGCTGAGCGTCGAGCAAAAGCTCAACAGCCTCCAGGGGCGCCACGACGTCGATCCAGGTTCCATGGCTCAGGCCCAGAAGATTGTGGAGGCCGAAGAGGAGTTGCTGGCGCTGACCGACCCAGCCGAAGAGGCCCTGCACGAGAAGCTGCGCCAGCGCCACGAGATCAACGCCACCATCCGGCTCCTGTCCCCAGCGCTCATTGTGCAAATGGGCTTGGAGGACATCGCCGGTTCGGGCCAGCAACGCCAACTGAACTTCGAAGCGCAGGCAGACGACTACCACGACGTCTACAGGGCGTTTTTTGTCCAAAAGGTGCGCGCGGGGCAAAGCATGACGCCCGCAGACATGGGCGCCATTCCGCGCTTTGAGTTCAAGGAGGAGCCCGCGGGGGTTCTGGCCTGGAGGGTGTTGGGCGGGGTGTTGACGCTCTTGCTGCTGGCGATGGCGGCGCTGGTCTTTGCCAGACCGGGGCTGCGCCGCATTGGTCGCCTGACGCGCTGATGCGCACCTTGCGACGCTCGGGCGCTCGCCGAGCGCCTTCATTTGATTTCGATCAACTCCACATCAAAAACCAGCGTGCCGGCAGGCTTGCCGGGGCGGCCCTGGTAGGCCAGCTCTTGCGGGATCCACAGCCGGCGCTCTTCGCCCACGGACATGTACTGGAGCCCTTCGGTCCACCCGGGGAACATGCGCTCAAGCGGCACCCTGGCCGGCTTGCCCCGGGGGATGCTGCTGTCAAAGGCCTTACCGTCGGCGGTCCAGCCGGTGTAGTGCACGATGACGACGCTGTTGGGCAGCGGGTGAGTCTTGCCGTCCCCAGGCTTGAGGACCTTGGTGGCCAGACCGCTGGCGGTGACCTCGGCGTCGGCTGGCGCCTTGGCCACGTCGGCGGGCGCCTTGGGCATCTCGATCATCTTCTGACCACCGACCATTTTGGTGGCCCCCATCTCGTTCATCACCTGAATGTAGGAGGCGATCCCGCCACCGATCTTGTGGCAGTGGTTGCGGTGACAGTTCTTGTAACCGGGCGGCGGGTTGTTGGGATCAAAGACGATCTCTTTGTCCGCCTTCTTGGCGGGCTCTTTGGCCTTGTCGGCGGCTTTGTCGGCAGGCGCTTTCACCGCACCAGCCTTGTCGGCGGCTTTGGCCGCGGGCGCCTTGGCCTTGGCATCCTCTTTCTTGCCGTCACAGCCCACGGTCGCCATCAGCGCCGTCGCCATCACCAACGCACCCAACATCAACTTGCTCATCATGAACATCCTCCATGTCATCGCCGCACCTTGAGCTATCCCGCGCGACGGGCAACTCTGGCTTTATCATGACCAGCAACAACATCCAAGCAGGCCGCTGGCCGGCCAACCCCCTGACCGGGCACCGCCCCAACCCGCAACACACGCGCCAAATTCAATGGTAAATCGCTTTGGATCGTTGGATGTCCTACCATGGCTCGACAGCACCACAGCCAAAGAGCACCCATGACATCACCTCCATCCGACTCCGCGCCCCGACCAAGCACTGGGCTCTTCAACCAACTGCACTGGGCGCTGTGGGCGCTGACCGCTGCAGCGGCCCTCTTCCTCTACACCTTTCATCTGGGAAGCGGCAGCCTGTGGAACTCGGACGACGCCATGTACGGCCACCTGGTTCGTCAGATGATCGACAGCGGCAGCTACGGCCTGGCCCCATCGTGGTTTGACTACGACGTGGGCAAAAACTACCCGCTGGGGATGTCGTGGATGGCGCTCATCTCGACGCTCTCAGGGACCGACGAGTGGGGCCTGCGCTTCCCCTCACTCCTGGCTGCGCTGATCGCGCTGGGGGCCTGGGGGCTCTTCTGGAGGCCAGCCCCGACAAACACCCCGCAACACTGGCCCTGGCTGGCGGCGTTGGGATTGACGGCCAGCCAACCGCTCTTCTTCTCACTGTCCCAGCGCGTCATGCACGACACGCTGCTGATGGCCACGATCGTCATGGCCCTCGGCGCCTACTTCCAAGGCCACACCGCACACACCCAAACCCCCAACAAAAGCGCCTGGCCCTGGTTCATGGCCGCAGGCTTGGCCTGCGGGCTGGCCTCACTGGTCAAAATCGGCGCCGGATTGCTGCCGCTGACCGCCATCGGCCTTCACCTCCTGCTCACACAACGGCAACAACTCAAGACACCGCCCCCCTGGGCAGCCGCCGCTGTGGCCCTGGGCATCCCCGCAAGCTTCCTCCTGCTGACCGGACGCATGACCACCGTCCTGGATGAGCTCTACCAACGCTTCTTCGTTGGCCTTGACGGGCTCGGGCAAAACACCGGACAAGCCGGCGCCTGGAACTTCTTTGAGGTCATCTTTGCCCAGGGCCTCCCAGGCTGGCTCTTGACCCTGCTGGCCATCGCCGGATGCGCACTCTGCATCGCGCGCCGCGACCCCCTCGATCAACTGGCGCTGTGCTGGACAGCGCTGGCCGCGCTCATGCTGGCCGCCATGCGCACCAACCTCCCCCACTACACCCTCCAAATCCTGATGCCCATGGCCCTGCTCGGCGGCCTCACGCTCGCTCGCTTCGCCCAACTGCGCCCCTGGCTCACCCCCCTCTCACCCGTCATCACCCTGGCCATGCTGGGCACCATCGCCAACGCAGGCCCATGGGTTCACCACAGCCACGACCGCACCGCCGCGCTGGCCAACGTCCAAGCACAAGCCGCGCCCGAAACCCTGCTGTGCACCATCGACTTCTACCACCTCTCACCGGTCTTCTACACCAGGCGCCCCGTGACCTACCTCACCGAAGACACCCGCTCTCGCGACGTCCTGCGGCCCTTCTTTGGCCCCCAAACCGTCCCCACACTCCAACCCGGGGACATCGCCAAACGCCTCAACCAAGCCCCCTCGTTTGCCTGCCTCATACCCGCTGAGCGCTGGCCCAAATACCAGCCCACCCTCACCAAACCCCACAAAGTCATCTCGCCAGACCCCAAATTGGCTGGCCCCGAAATACTGCTCATCCTCAGCACACCCAACGCGCCATAATCCCACCCCCAATCCCCACATCCCCAGTGGTCACCCACATCAAAGTGAGATTTCCCTGAAATTATGGAGGCGTGGAAAATCACGCCCCCTCCAGACGCACACAAACGCGTCTTGTGAAACATTTTCAAAGGTCCATTCTAGATCTTGGATAGCGCAAGCCATTGCGTCACAGACAGGTCTTGAAATTCGGTCCACAGGGAGCAGGGAACCCATCAACCACCACCCACAACAGATGCCACACCACACTCACATCCACATCACAGGCGTGAAACATCTGCACGCCGACCCACCCACGCTGCACCCGACCGGACAGCCCGCGACACCTTCGCGGCCTTCAACCACACCGCTCACCACCAAGCCACAGGGGATCCACATGAGGCGCACGCTGACCCTCCTCTTCCTCATCATCATGACGCAAGGCCTGATGGCCTGCTCAGACGACGCCAGCAACCAGGACGACCAACAAACGCCGGACGACGGCAACAACGACACAAACAACGACACAAACAACGATACGAATAACGACACCAACAACGACGCCAACAACGACACCGACGAACGCCCTGAAGGCTGGGAAGACGACAGCCACAGCAAGAAGGCCGACCCGAACTACGCCATGGTCTTCCCCCAGGACAAGGTCAACCGCATGGAGATCCGCTGCACCCAGGACACCTGGGACAGCATGTTGGACGACTTGCAGGACATGACCGGTGTTGACCCACGCGGTGCTGGCGAGCGCCCAAGCGGCGGCCCCGGTGGTCCTGACGGTCCCGACGACACCGCCGCCTTTGAAGCCTGCGAAGGCCTGGGAGAAGACGACGCCTGCGAACTCGACGGCAGCGAAGGCGCTTGCATTGACGTGGGTGAGGACGCGCTCTTTTGCGACGCCGGGGGTCAGGCAGGCCCCCCTCCCGAGGCCTTTGAAGCCTGTGAAGGCCTTGAAGAAGACGACGACTGCGAACTCGACGGCTTTGATGGGATTTGCACTGACTTTGGCCAGGGGCTGGCCTGCGAACCCCAGGGCGACAACGGCCTGCCTCCCGTCGCGTTTGAAGACTGTGAAGGCCTCTCTGCAAACGACGACTGCTCGGCCAGCATTGACGGCGGCTCAGATGGCATCTGCCTTGACGATCCCAGCGGCCTGATTTGCATCCCCAAGGCCTGGCTCGACGGCGACGGCGGCCCAGGCGGCCCAGGCGGCGAAGACGACAAATACAGCGCCGCATCCTTCTGGCCCCGCAAACCCAACTGGTTCAAGTGCGACATTGGCTTTGAGGGCAAGACCTGGCGCCACGTCGGCGTGCGCTTCAAGGGCAACTCCACGCTCGCCTTCTCCACCGGCAACACCCTCAAGCTGCCGCTGCGCTTTGACTTTGATGAGTTTGAGGACGAGCACCCCGAGATCGACGACCAGCGCTTCTACGGCTTCAAACACCTCTCAACCACCAACAACCTGACCGACAACAGCTTCATGCGCCAGAAGATGGCCTCAGACATCTTCCGCGCCGCCGGCGTGCCCACACCCCACACCGCCTTCTACCGTATGGAACTTGTTCTTGACGGCCAGGAGCCCCAGTACATGGGCCTCTACACCGTCACCGAGGTCCCGCTGAGCCCCATGCTTGAAGCACAATTTGGCAATGACGAAGGCACGCTCTACAAGTGCGACGGCGCTGGCGCCCGCTTTGCCACCTTCTACGAGGAGTCCTTCCACCGCAAAACCAACAAAGACGGCGACTACAGCGACGTCGAGGCCTTCATTGAAGCCCTCAACAACTCCGACCTCGAACCCGACGCCTGGCGCGCCGCCCTTGAAGACACCTTTGACATGGAGATCTTCCTGCGCTTTCTGGCCACCAACCAGGCCATGGTCAACTGGGACACCTACGGCGCCCTGGCCCACAACTACTACCTCTACAGCGACCCCAACAACGACGGACGCCTGGTCTGGATCCCCTGGGACTTTGACCTCTCCATGCAAGACACCTCCAGCCTCGACCTGACCGAGTTCAACGAACAGTGGCCGCTGCTCCAGCGCATCAAAGACGACCCCGTCTACTTTGAGCGCTACCAGGCCCACCTGGCCGACATCATCGAAGGCCCCTTTGAGCAAGAGCGCATCCTGGCCGAAGTCGAGCGCCTCAAAGACCTCATCGAACCCAACGTCGTCGGCGACAACGGCGAGCAGCCCTACTTCACCGTGTTGGCCCAGGACGGCGACTTTGAGCTTGCCGTCGATGGCCTCAAAGGCCACCTCGAAAGCCGCGAAGAGGCCGTGCTCGACTTCCTCGAACCCTGAAGGCGATGACACCACGGCAAACCACCATGGTGCGCCGCGGCGTCACGCCGCCCACACCACACCACGGCACTCAAAAACGGCCTTGAGGCATCGCCCGATCGCCCGATAAAGCCTGTGAAACAACCTGGCACCTCGTCCACCACAACACACATTGAATGGACGAGGGTGCACGCGACAAATGCGCCCACAGCAAGGGCGTCCTGAGCATCGAATTGGAAGACAGTTCTTCCCGCACGCCGTCTATGATAAGCTAGAGGGTCCGTACCTATGGGGAGGTTTCGGTGAAACACCGACGCGCCACAGACCAACACACCACCCCGGCCAAGCCGCCGAAGCGCTCAGGAGGGCTCCACCATGGCCACCACCGAGCGCTTTGAGCGCCTGGAGTTGAAATTCCACGTGTCCAACGTGCTGGCCGGCCAAATCCGCCGCGCCATCGCACCCTGGTGCCAACCCGATGCCTTCAACGGCACCAACGGCTACCCCATCTCCTCGCTCTATCTGGACACACCGGGCTTGCTCTGCCACCACGCCCGCATGCGCGGTGACGCCGACCGCTTCAAACTCCGCGTACGCACCTACGGCCCCCACGGCCCCGCCCACCTGGAGATCAAGCGCAAAACCGGCAAGATCATCCACAAGGTCCGCACCAGCATCCCTCGCCAGGCGGTCCCCAACGTCATGCGCCGGGGCCAACCCGGCAACCACGTCGCCGACCGCTTTGTCGCCCTGGCCCAGCAATGCGGCGCCGCGCCGCGCCTGACCGTCTTCTACCAACGCGAAGCCTACACCAGCGTCGTAGACCACTACGCGCGCGTCACCTTTGACCGCCACATCAAAGCCTCCGCAGCAGCCCCCGAAGACTGGACCCTGCGCAGCCTCCCCGAGGGCGACGGCTGGACCTGCATCGACGGCGCCGGACACCTGCCCGACGGCGTCTCCTCCACCATCGTGCTGGAACTCAAATGCGAAACCTTTGTGCCTCGCTGGATGGAATCGCTCATCCGGCACTTCAACCTGCGCTCCACCGGCTTCTCCAAATACTCCGAAGGGGTCGAGGCCTGCGGACTGGGCGCCTCACAGCGCCTGACATCATGGAGGCCCTGACATGCCTCCATGGTTGAGCCTGACATCACAAACCGACCTCTTGAGCGCCGCCATGGGCGTCGTGGGCGCCTTTGTCTTTGGACAAATGGTGGGCTGGACCTACGAGATGACCTACCGGGGCCTGAGCTACTCGCGCGGGTTCACCCAGACGCTGGTCCTGGCCCCCGTGGCGGCCGTCATCCTGGTCCAATCCATGGGACAATCCCTGCTGGCGGGCATCGGCCTCTTTGGTATCCTCTCCATGATCCGCTTTCGCAACACCCTCAAGGCCCCCCGCGATCTGGTCTTTCTGATGGGGAGCATCACGCTGGGCGTCGCCGTGGGCGTCTCGGCCTGGGCCAGCGCCGCGCTGGGCGGCTTTGGCTTCTGCCTGGCCGCATTCTATCTCCACCACAGCCCCCTGGGTTCTCGCCGTCGCTACGATGGCCTGCTGCGCTTCCAACTCCCCGTCGACACCGACGAAACCCTGCTCAACGCCATCTTGGAGCAACACTGCCGCCGCTTTGAACAACTCAGCGTGGCCGAACTGACCCAGGGCAAGACGCTGGAACACACCTACCAGGTCAAACTCTGGGACACACAAGCCAAGAGCGCTCTGATCAGCGCCCTCAACCATGAACTTGGCGCCACCGACGCCCGCGTCCTGCTCCAGGACGCCACACTGGAGTACTGAGACCATGACGTACTCCCCACCCAACCGCGCGCGCCGCAGCGCTGTGCGCTTCTTTGACGCCCTCTCGGCTCGGCCCATGGCCGCCGTCATCTTTGCCCTCAGCGTGGCGCTGCTCATCTCACTGGGCGCCGTGCGACAGGCCCGCGGCATCTCCACCCGGGCCGTCGTTCACGCCGACCCGATAGAACTCAGCACCACCGCCACCACCACCGTCTTGACCCACCACGTGGTCCCGGGCCAGAAGGTCGCCGCCGGTGACCTGCTGATGACGCTGGACACCGCCGACACGGCTGCGGCCATCGCCGAAATCGAAAACCAGCTCCACAGCCTCCAAGCACAAATGGCCTTGGAGCGCACACAGCTTGGCTTCAACGCCCAGCGCAACGAAATCCAGTGGCTCCAAGCCCGCCAATCGGTCGAATACGCCCTGCAAACCTCCCAGGCCCGCACCCAGGGCTCCAGATTGGCGCTCGGGGCCGCCAAAGGCTGGCGCGACAACGTCAAAGCGTTGGTGGAACAAGGCGTCGAACCCCGCAGCGCCCTGCTGGAGGCCGAAAAAGAGTTCGCCGACGCCAGCGCCGCCGCCCGCGAGGCCCGCGCCAGCGCAGCCACCAGCAGACGCCAGGCCCAGGTCCTTGAACAAACCCTCGAAGGGGATCTGCCCTCGGACCGACTCCTGACCCAACTCGATGCCTTTGCCAAAGCCGAGCACCACCGGCTGACCGCACAGCTTGAACACCTCAAATCCGTCATGGACGCTGCAAAGCTGCGGGCGCCGCGCGCTGGCGTGGTGGCGTACATGGCCCCGGTGGGCAGCCGCGCGGACATGTCGGCGGCTCTGGTGCGGCTGATGCCCAACCACAGCACCACCGTGGTCGCCCACCTGCCGGCCACCACCCCCGCACAAGACCTCCCACAGCCGGGCCAAACGGTGGCGCTGGGGCTCATCTGCCCAGACGGCGGCCAGGTGGCGCGCCTGGGCGCCGCCGTTGAGCTTGCCCCTGCCCAACTCAACGGCCCCATCCCCGGACAGGTCATCCACGGCCTGCCGGTCTTTGTGACGCTCTCTGAAAACTGCCCCATGACCCCCGGCATGGTCGTTCCCATTGAGATCCAACCATGAAGCGCTTGACCACAAACTGCCTGCTCGCTGCGATGGTGATGGTGGGCACGGCGAGCTGCGCCGACAGCGCCAGACGCAGCGACTTGCGCCAGACCTTGAGCGCCTTTGATGATCGCGGAGATCCTCGCCTGGACGCCCGCCGTCGCGCCCTTCAAGCCCAACTGGAGGCCCAACCTGTGATGACGGGGGTGAGGCGCGCAGAGCTGCGCCTGGAGGGCGCAGAGTTGACCGACACAGGCTCTGACCGAGGGCCTCAATTCGAGGTGCGCTTGCCGCTGCAACACCCCTGGAGGGTCGGCGCAGACTCGGACATTCACATGGCGCAGGTCGCCGAGGGTCTGCACCAACTATCCCAGGACGCGTTGGAGTTGGAGGTGACCACCTGCACGCGCAGCGCACGCTTTGTGGCCCACCAACTCATGACCGAAGCCTGGAAGACCCAGCGCGATGACCTGGTCGAGGTTGAGCGCTGGTTGACCGAGTTGAACAAGACCCAAAACCTGACCGACGCGCGCCTGCGCAGCCACCTGCTGGCCCACAAAAGCCGTCTGCTGCGCACCCGCCCCCCAGCGGCCCCCACCAAACCGGAACCCATTGACGAAGCCTCCATGACCCTCCAGGCCCCCACGACGCCGCTGGACACCTCGGCGCCTGCGGTCGAGGCGCTCTTGCTCAACCACCCACTCTGGTCCACGTTTGAGGCCCAGCAAGAACACTTCATGGCCATGGCCCAGGAAGCTCAGGCCCGGCGGATCCCCTGGTTTCAATGGCTCTCGTTCAACTTTGAGCCCGCCACCGACAACCGCGAGGCTCGCGTGGCGGCGCTGCTCTCTTTTGCGCTCCCGCTTGGACTCGAAGAGCGCGCGCGGGCCCAAAGCTACGACGCCCAGGCAGAGGCCATCGAGTGGGAGGCCAGATCGGTCTTTGAACTGCACCGACAACGCCTCAAAGACGCGCTGACCGCCCTCCAGGCCCACGAAGCGCGCATCCCCGAACTGCTGGAATTGGAAAACGACGCCGAAGACGCACACCGGGAGCTGCTGGAGTGGATGAAGACGCGCTCCATCACCCCGCAAGAAGCCCAGAGCACCGCCGAAGACATTTTTGATCTGCGCCGCGCGCTGGTCGATGAGCGCCTGGACGCGGCGCTGCTGCGGTGCGAAGCGCTGGCGTTGACCGGGCAACCCCCCTCCACATGGCCCCGAGGCGCCGCCCCCTGACCAACAATCGGAATTTGGGACCATTGTCACAAAGGTCCCGAAGCGCCACCCCCCAGGTTCTGTCTGGCCACAGACCTACCCAACACCTCCACAGCCCCTTCAAACGCCGCCAGCACATACAGAATGACCAATGCTTCCAACCTCAACGCGGCAAGCGCACCCGAACGCAGTGCGCCGACGCCCCCATCGAGCCCAGCGCCTTGTGCAGCGCCGCCCGATCTGCAGGCATCTGCGACACCTGCCCGCGCTGGCCAGACACCGGCACCGACCCCGCGATCGCGGTGGCGTTGAGCAGATGCTCCACAGACACCGCCTCCAAGACCACCACCTCCACACAGGCCTGCGCAGACCGTCGCCAATGCGGCGCTGCCCTGCGCAACCCCTCAAAGAGCGACACCCCGTTGTGCGCCTTGATCCGCCCCTCCACAACCCCCGTCGAGGTGCGCTGACACCACTCCAAACCGGCCTCACAGCCGTCGACGTGCACCTCGGCCAGACGCGGCGCGATCCGAACCGACAAGCCAGCCCCTGACTCAACGCCCGCAAAGCGATGCACGCGCCCATAAGCCCGCTCTCCGGACCCTCCACGAGGCTCACCCCAGACCAAAACCCCAAACCCCTTAAAACCCGCGTCGCTGGCCGCCCTCAACCACCCCATCAACGCTTCCGGCTCAGGCACCGCGCCGCGAACCCACAGCATCTCCTTCACACCCGATGCGCGCCCCAACGCCTTGACCAAACCATCGCCGTCCACCCGGCGACCGTCCAACTGCAACCCCCCATCTTCAGCCACCACCAACACCACATCGCCCTTCCCTGGCTCCGCCGCCTTGACCGGGTACAATGACGGCGTCACGCGCCACGCCTCCTGCGTCACCGGCACATCCCGGGCGCCGGGCTCCACCGATGCCTCACACCCCACCGCAAGCGCCAGTGACACCACCAACACCCTCATCATGCTCGCCATCGCCACGCCGCCTCCCCCAACGCCACACACCCGCGCCAATCCACCAACACCCTCACCACAAAGGCCTCCACACAACGCACTTGACCCAAATCAACCCCTGACACCATCCTCGACCACGCCCAATCCCACTGAGGTCCACCATGAAACGCATGGACGCGCTGCGCCAATTTGTCTTTGATGCCCCCGATGAAGAGTCGTGGCTTGAGTTGGTCCTGCTCCTGGACGATTGGCCCCAAGGCCCCGAACTGGACATCGCACTGGAGTACGCCCAGCACCACACCGCACGCTGGCCAGAGGACCTCATCGACATGCCCGAAGAATGGCTCCACTCACTCCACAACCCGCGCCAGCCCGTTCACCCAGGGCTGGCCATGGCGCGATACCTCTTTTTGGAACACACCCAACTGCACCCCATCAACGGCGCCATCAAACGCCTGGCACAAACCCAGCGCGCCTGCTGCCTGCAAAAACTCTACATCACCGAAGCACAACACACCGACCCAAAAGACCTCGCCGCGCTCCTGCGGGCCCCTCACCTGAGCGGGCTCAAGACCCTACAAATCAAAGGCGCCCCGCGAAGGGGCACCCGGGCGGTGCTTGAGGCCTTCGCTGACGCCCCCTTCAAGCTCGACCACCTCGAATGGAGCGACGCCGGACTGGACGCCTCTGCGCTGCGCCTGCTCCTTGGCGCACCGTGTCTCTCCAAGCTTAAACTCCTTGACCTCTCCTACAACAACCTCAAAGCCACCGGCGCCCAACGCCTCCTGGAGTTGGCCCCCGCATCTCTGGAGTCGCTCTGGGTCACCCACAACCACATCACCGGCCCCGGCGCAGGGGCGCTCGCCCAATTTTTTGAAGAACGCAGCCCCAACGCCTGGGGATACATCCACAACAACCCGCTGGGCGACGAAGTCACCGCGCGTCTGGTCGCCTCGGGCATGTTCTCGGCAATGGAGCTGCTGGAGTTGAACAACACCGGCGCCGGAGCGCTGACGCTCCAAGCGCTCTCTGAGGCCACCTTTGAAGACGACCTGGAGGTCTGCCTTGAGTTGCCCGGCAACACTCTGCCGCTGCGCCCATTGGCCCCGGCCCTGCGGCACCTCTCACCCCATCTGGTGTCGCTCAACCTCTCTGGCACCGGCATCGGGGATGTGGGCGCCCAGCACGTCGCCTCCAGCAAACCCACCCACCTGCGCGTCTTGAACATGTCCCACTGCGGTCTGACCAGCGCTGGCGTCCGGGAACTGTGCAAATACCGCTACTACAGGGTCAACGGCCTGGAGCTGCGCGACAACCCCATCGACGACGCTGGCGCCAGGACACTGGCCACCGCCGTGGCCTTTCCCAACCTGGAGTGGCTCGACATCTCGGACACAAATCTGAGCCCAGACGGCGTCCAACGCCTCAAAAGCGCTCAACAACGGCTCTGGAAAGACATGAACTGGCTCAGCACCTGACACCAAAGCCTTCAACCAGCATTTTGGCACGGATCATACCAAGCAGCGTCCTTGATAAGGCGCCATTTTCAACGGCGAACGGCACCCCACAAACCCAATGGCACTGTCGCCCCAGGACGAACTCGTGCAGTGAATGGCCAGATGGCGAAGTTTGGGCGGCACAAGCAGGGGGCTCAACTGCGCAGCGAAAAGTCCAGGACGTTGCCCCAGACCTCAAGGAAACGCGGCCTGTCAAAGTTGCTCAGCGTCTTGAGCCAGTCGATGTGGGGCGGCTCCGCGTCCAAATCATTGAAGTGCCCAATCAAATCCAGGTGGTCGCCCCACGCCGCGTCCACCACCTCGCCGTGAACCTGCGAGAGCGTCGGCACGATGGCGTCGTTGTCCTCATGGTCTGGCAACTCGCCGTAGGCCATGATGAGCTGCTGACGCTGAGCCTCCTCCAAGGGTCTGTGACGCAGCGAAGGCGCCTCGCCCATGTGGTGCAAGACATCAAAGAGGCCGTACATCGCGTGGTTGGTGGGGCTTAGACCGACGCGCAGGTGCCCAAAGAGGCGCGGCGTGCGGGCCCGACTGATCACGCAGCCGTAGCGAACGCCGGGACGCTCGGCGGTGCTGGCGTGAAAGAGGTCCATGGCCGCTGGCGTCAACTGCGTCAAGAGCGTTTGGTCCGAGGCCACGTCTTCAAAGAAGTGTGAGATCTGCTCCTGGCGCTCCTCATCAAAGTCGCGCAGCAAATCCCGGTAGATCTGGTCCACGATACTGCCTTTGATGAGAAAATCCGCGCCCGGCATCATCTCTGCCAACGCCACCAAAGCCGGAATCGGGATGCTCCCCAGACGAATCCCGTGCATGGTCAAGACCGACAAGAGCTTCAAGAGCTTCTTGCCCATCATCCCATCAAAGAAATCCGCCAAAGGCGTCCCCAGGTGCGGTGTCGACACCGACACCAAAGACCGCACCCGCGCCGCCAAAGGCTCCAGCTCGCCGCCCTGCTCAAGCTCTACCCCCGGCATCAACAAGAGCCGCGCGTCCAGCCCGCCGGTCGAGTGACCGATGATGTGAAAATCGCCCTCGGGGTGCTTGGCCGCCACCGCCGCCATGGAGCACATCACCGCCATCCTTGCAGAGTCAGCATTCAGTGATGACGACCCAATG
>CAKZKQ010000183.1 GCA_937123825.1 uncultured Pseudomonadota bacterium | reverse complement strand
TTCTTTGGCATCGCCAGGGTCGAAGCGGCGCACCACGGCACACAGGTTCTGGTCCCCGACCGCCTCTCCTACCCCGAGATCTTCCCCAAAGAGCACCTTTACCGCGATCAAGACGACCTGATCGCGCGCCTTGAGGCCATGTGCAAGGCATGGATCGATGGTGAGACAGTCTTGCGCGCGGATCGGCGGCACATTTCAGCGCCCTACGGCCCCGATCAACTGCAAAAATACCGCGATTACCTCTGCCAAGTCGCCGCATCGGCAGGCTGAAGAAACCCAGGCGCGCCAAGAGGGTGAATCAAATCGGATTTGCATCGAAAATCGGTGACGTGGAACCCGTTCAGGTGCGGAAGTTGCGTTTGAACCACACCAGAACCTCTTGGTTGGGCACCCCAGCGACAAAAGCCAGCCGCTGAACCCCCAGCGCAGCCATGATCGGCGCGTGGGCGTAGACCCTGGCCGCCTTCAGATCCCCCACACCGTCCATAAAGACGCGTACAAAGTCTTCGGCGGCCTCTTCGGGGGGTTTTGTGTGGATCTCCAGGTTCTTTGCGGACATCGACAGGCCATCAGACCCGCGCTCGTCCAGCAGCAGGAGCCAAATCGGACCATGGTGACCGGCCTGGAGCGCAGACTGGATCACCTCGGCCATCACCTCGACACCTTGCTCACCCCCGGCCACACACAAAAGCGGCTGATTGGGCTGGCCGGGGACGTAGAAGGGCTCGTCTTGGGGCAGACGCGTGCACACTGTCATGGGCTCGGTGGGATGGCACTGACAGGCCAGGAAGATCCCCTGGTGTTGCCAGGTGACCTTGAGCCCCTTTTGGGCGCGCGGACCGGGGTCGCCGTCGAGCGCCACCAACGCACACGTATGACAGGCACCGCTCAAGCACGAGTAGAGCACGTCGTGCCCATCGTCCAGCAACGCCTCCAGGACCGTCTGCTCCGGCCCCACCTCCACAACCTGACCCTTAAAGGTGATCTTCGTCACACCAACGCTCGCCGTCGCCAGAACAACACCAGCCCCAACACCCACCACCATACACCACCTGCGCCTTCACCGGGCGCCGTGGCGCAGCCTTTGACTTCGCTTCGGCGAGTGTCGCCATCATCGTCCGAACCCATGAACATGTCGGGGTCCACCTCGTCACCGGAGTCCGGTCGGTCTTCGACCACGTCCTCGTCGTCCCCTTGTCCAACATCTGTCTGCGGACCTGCGTCGGGGGCCATGCCCCCATCGGGTTCCATCCCCGCGTCGGGCAGCGGCGGATCACCGTCTTCATTGCAGGCCGTAAACGGACCCCACTGGCAGGCGTCGTCACACACGCGGCGCTGCACGCCCCCTATGCCACAGGCCTGCTCTTCGAGGTCCTGAGGAGAACAGACACCTTGGCCCGTACACTCCCCGGCCAAGACCCAATTGCAACCATCACAGGTGCGCTCCTGGGTGCCGCAGCGGCCGCAAGCCGCAAACTCGCTCTGGTTGCCCTCACACTCACACTGATTGGGGTCGGCCCTCACCACGCGCAGCGCGTCAAACACAATCTTGCGGTTGTTGTTGGCGTCCACGTAGGGCTCGCCGGTGTTGTCCTCCAGCATCACCCACTGGTCGCCGCCCTGGGCAAAGTCAAAGCGGCCCAACGACAGCCAGTTGTCAGGGGCCGAGCGCTGGCTGCGCACCGCGTTGGTCTGCTCACCGTCATGGCGGACCACATAGCGGGCCTGCTCGGACTGACCAAAGGCCGCCGGGATGTAGGCAAAGACCTCGTATTGGCCTGCCTGCTCAAAGTTCAACGCCCAACGCACGTGGTTGTCGGGTTGGGGGGCGTCGATGGTGTAGGTCCAAAACGCGTTGTTGTTGTGGCCCTGGTTCTCCTCGTGCCAGTACTGGGGCGGGCCAAAGCGCCTCAAGCAGGGTCCGTCGTCGGAGATGATCGCCTCGTCGCGACCAATGACCTGACACGGCGCAGGGGGCTGCCCGTTGTTGCCCGAGGTGTGGGTCTGGCCGCCGGCGATGTTCTCGGCCCCATCGATGGGCTCCATGACCACTGCGTTGCCCCCATACGAGCCCCCCGTGCCCGAGCCGCCCACGTTGGCGTTGCGATGCATGGCCACGTGGAGGTGGGCGTTGAAGAACGGACAACTGCGGTTCTGAGCGTCCCCCTGACAGGAGTCCCCCAGCGTCCCGATCTGCTGACCGCGCTCGACGCGCTGCCCCTCCTGGACCGAAAGCTCATCCAGGTGCGCGTAATGGGTGACGAAGGTGTCGCCGTTGTTGGTGTAATCGTGGCGGATGATGACCCGCAGGCCGTAGTTGGCCCATCCCGCAGTGGCCCAGCCCGCTTTGAGCACTGTACCGCTGGCCATGGAGAGCACCGGGCGGCCCAGGCCGCCGTTGGGGTAGTCGGGCAAGACAAGGTCCAGGGCGTAGTAATCGTTGGCGCGCCCGGCCTCGCTGGTGTGGTTGTGGAGCGATGAGCCGCCGCCAGGACCATAGCCTGCGGTCACATAAACGCGCTCGCCGTCTTCAAAGGGCCAGCTGACCTGAAAGTCTCCGGGTTTGGAGACGGCGCCGCTGATGGGGTTGGTGATGGCGTCCGAAGGCACACCCATGCCCAAAACCCCGATCATGCCCAATAGCACCACTCCCGAGCCCCATAACGCCCAGTCTTTCATTGCCCCGTATCCTTCAATGCTCATCCCGACCGTGCGCGGTTCACCAACCAACACGCGCCGCACAGCCAGAGACGTTCTGGAAACCCCTCAAGCATACACAGCCCCCGCTCACTATGAAAACCGGCGTGACCCCATCGCTGCCTTTGCACCACAAATGGGCCCACCCTGCGTGGCTCACCCCATCGGGTCGATCTTCAGATTTACGTGCTCGCCCCCACCCGCAAGTCTGGTGGGCATACGGATGGACCGATCATGCCGGGGATTTCACCCACGGGGGCCCTTGTAGACCCCGAGTGCCAGAAAAATTCCCGACTGCGGGTCTCTCACGCACACAAACATGGGCCCTTTGGGCGATTTGGCCCCCGCCGACGTCAACTTCAAGGTCACAGGGTGCATCAAGGCCGCTGTGACCCCACCATCCTGTCCATAAATGGCAGGCAAAGGGGTCTGGGACAGATCAAAACTCGAAGGTTTCAACCGATTCAGGGCCCCGGCAACGTCGATTGCCCCCTCCCAACCCAAAGTCAGCGCCGGTTTGGGAGAGGTTGAGGGCTTTATGGCCTTCATCAGCGATGCAATGGTGGCCATATTGAGCGCATCAAAGCGTTTTTTGAACGCCTTGGACTCCCCAGCGGACATCAAGAGCACCTCAAAGCGCCCGGAGGCGTCTTCATAAGCCTCCATCGACCACCCACCGAGCCCCGAGTCGCCTTTCTTCTTGCCCATCTCCAGAGTCAATGCAGACATGACCTCGATCTGCGCCCCATCTTTTGGCGTCTGCCCGTCGTTGTTGGCCTCTTCAACCACAAAACCAACGCCATAAGCGGCCTTGACGCGCGCCAACCACCCCGCATCGATGGCATCGGGGGCGCTAAGGCGCATCCGAATCGACACAAGGCCGGGCAACGCCCCCCTGGAGCCCTCCAGCGAAGCCATCAAGAGGTTGTCCAGGCGCGGAGAGGTTCCCTTGAGGCCCGATACGGCGCGCAGTTGTTGGCCAACAACACCCTCGGCGCCCTGTTGAAGCGCGGCAAAGGTCACGGCGAGCGCGGCGGGGCTGATGAAAGCGCCGGTGTCTGTGTTGGGGAGCGTTTGCAGAAGGCGCAGCGAGGCTTTGTTGACGCTCTGAGCCAACGCCGCCGAGTCATCGGGCTGCGTTTGCACGCTTGATCTGCTCGAAGGCGGCGCCGGCGCGTGGCGTTCAAGGACTTCGAGAACTTTGGGGGCATGGGGAAGGTGCCAGCAACGCTCCTGAGCGGGCTCTTTAAGCAGGTGGACGTCGGGTGTGTTGGCGCAGAGCAGCTCCAGACGCCCTGCAGGCTCCCCCTGTGACCACAAATGAAGGCTGAAGGCCGGTTCGCAGCGCGGACATTCAGCCGCTGGGGCTTGCGGCAGCGCAAATGCCTCCATCAATTGCTTAAGAGCGTCGTGTTGAAGTTCAAAAGGGACGTCTTGCAACCCCCATGGCCCAGTCCCCGAAGGGTTTGGCCTCAACTCAGCGCGCTCAAAGCGCGAGATGCTGCCCACCAGGTCCACAGGCAACCGTGCAGGAGGCGGTTGAGGGGTGTCCTGGACCGTATCGACTGGTATTGGAGGGGGACTTGGACTCTCCGCAGCGCTTTTGGGAGCCGCTGGCACCTCTTTTCTGGGCTTGTCCCCTGTGCAGGCCAACAAACTGGCCAGCGCCAGCGCACAAACCCCTGCCATGGCCGCAAGATTGACGGCTGGCCTCCCTCCCAACACACGCCCCATCCCTTGCTCGCACCGCAAGAGGCGCACTTTGGGCTCAGTCCTCTCCGCCTTGTGGTTCAGCGGCACAAAGGAAGTGATGCGAAAGCGAAGAGATCTTTCATGGGGGGCGGTGAATGCCATGGTGGGTATAGGACGCGTTGGATTGAAGAGATGCACGCTCGTACCAAAGCGCCAGATGCCCGACTCGCCTTGGAGCAAGCTGCCACGCTTTGGTGTCCATGGGCCAAGGCTGGACAAATTGCCGGGCGCCGTCAACCCGGAAAGCAGTGACAAGCCCTGCGCGGCGCCCTCTGCTTGATTTGAGGATGCACGGGGCTTTGGGGACGGTGCACAACCAGGGGGGCCAGGGGACATCCGTAAGATCAGCGTGTGGATGTGCAGACGGGAGGACCTGGGGATGTCAGAGCGGATGTGGTCGGTGAGGGTGGAGACGGGCGAGTCGGTGCAGGTGCTGGAGGTGGTGGAGGGCACGACCCTGAGGGAGGCTTTGTTGGACGCGGGGCTGTCGCCTTATGGGGTGCTGACGCGCAAGGCCAATTGCGGGGGCCGCGGACTGTGCGCAACGTGTGGGGTATGGTTGGAGCAGGGACCTGAGCCTGTGCATTGGCACGATCGGGCGGCGGCCCGGTACGGCTACCCCAGGCTTTCGTGCCAGGTGCGGGTGGAAGGGCCGATGGCGGTGCGGCTGATCACGGACAAGGTGATGTGGGGCAAGCTGCTTCCTTCGCTCTGATCATATTGGGTCAGGGAAGTGAAACGTCGGCGCGACAAGAGGGGGCTGCGGTGATGGACGAGATGGAAGGGAAGCTCGCGCTGGGTTTGTTGGCGGTGGACCTGGGCGTCAAGACCGGTTTGGCCTATTTCGGGGGTGGTGGGCGGTTGCTTTGGTACAAGTCTCAGAATTTTGGCAGCCGGGCCCGTCTGCGCAAGGGGGTGCCAGGGATTTTGAGGAAGATTTCGCCGCTCTCGCACCTGCTCGCCGAGGGGGATCGGACCCTGGGAGAGGTCTGGACGCGTGAGGCTGAACGGCTTGGGGCACAGGTGCGCATCATAGGGGCCGAAACATGGCGCGCGGATGTGCTTTATGCGCGCCATCGAAGGAGCGGCGAAGACGCCAAGCGTTTTGCAGACACCAGGGCGCGGGAGATCATTGAAATTTCGGGGGCGCCGAGGCCCAAGGGGGCTCTGAAACACGACGCCGCTGAGGCGATTCTGGTGGGATACTGGGGTGTGACGCAGTTGGGGTGGGTCAAGGCCAGCGCTCAGCGGTAGATCTGGCGCCAGTCTGTCTCGATCGTACAGTTTTGCCAGGATTTGGGCGGTGTTTGCAGCCCTTTGGGGGGTTCTTCCTCCGCGTCCCAGCACAATCCCAGGTGCTGGAGTGATGGCGACGGGTTGATCGTGTCCAATTTGACGTCAAAGGGGCCTGGGTGGGCCAGAATTTCGAGGCGAACGAGGCGTTTGGGCGATGCTTTGAGCGCCGTATGCATGTTTTGATGGGCTTGGTGAGGCTCTGGATCGAGCCCCCAGGTCACCAAGTGTTCGATGTGGTGCCACCAGGGGCGTTGAATGAGGCCTTTGATGGCCATCTGGGCGCCAGGATCGCCACCATCGGGGTCGTGAAGGTGCCATTGCCGGTCGTTGAAGACCACACACTGGGGTTTGGCACGGTCGAGCAGGTCTCCCATGGCCTCCAACATGTCTCCAGACCACAGTTCTTCGTGACAACCAAACCATTTCAGGGCTTCAAAGCGCGGGTCATGGGCCATGTCGCGGAGCATTTGGCCATCCACGGACCTTGGACCGAGGAAGAGCGCGTCCAATTTGTGGTCAATGGGCGACTCAAGGAGGTGTTGGACCGGGTTGCTGTCGAGGTGATGGCGCACATTGAGGGCTTTGAGGTGCGAGAGGGCGCGGCTTTGGGCCAGCGCACGCATGGACACTTCGGTCAAGGGGTTGTTGGAGAGGTCCAGCAGCTCCAAAGAAGGCAAGAGGTCCCCTTCGGCGAGCCATTCGAGGATTAAATCATCCATTTCGGCGCCGTCTAGATCAAGATGTCGCAGTCGGGGGGCCGCTTTGGAGTGGCGAATGGCGTCCAGGGCGTTGTGGATGCCGGTGCAAGAGCGCAGGCTGAGGCTTTGGAGCGCTGGAAGGCGGTCAAGGAGATCACTCAGGGCACCGAAGGGCAGCGTATGGCAGTCCCCAAGCTGCAAAGAGGTCAGCGTTTGGGTCCATGGGGCCTCAAAGAGGTCCATGAGCAGCGCAGGTCCGATGTTTTCCCCCCACAGGGAGAGGTGACGCAGCGCGGGAGGGGCCTGAGGGGATGAGAGCGCGTGGCACAAGTCGTCGGTGGTGGTCTGGTAGTCGAGCCATAGCGCACCGAGTGAGTCCAGGGCGCCGGTGGCCAGCAGGTGTGGGAGGTTGTCAGGTCGCAGAGAGAGCCTCTGGGTGTCGAGGCTGCGCAGCAGCCGGACCCAGGGCGGCGGGGGGTGGTGGGCGGGGAAGTCAAGCCACCAACGAAGGGCATCAAGGGCCTGGGGACAGCGGCGCGCGTCGAGGCAGAGCGGGTCTGCAAAGTGCCAACGCTGAAAGGCGACCGAGTCGGGGTGTGACCAGTTGGGCTCCCAGCCCATGGGAGAGGACTGGTACCACCGGCGCAGGTGCTCCTGGGCGTAGGGGACCAGGGTGTCGGTGGCCAACGAGGGTTCGGTGAGCCAGGTCTGGTGGATGATGTCGATGATGTGGTCGAGGGCTGCGCGCCGTGGTGGGTTGTGGAGGATGAAGCGCAGGGCTTCAAGGGGATCGCGCGCGGGTTTGTCGTCGTCGGTGGTGGTCATGGTCGCCGTGGGGTGTGGTCCGCAGTGTCGAGCGCGGTCAGGCTACCATGAAGGGGGCCGGGGAGGCAGGGGTGTCATACCAAGTTGCAGACGTCCGACTTACTTTGTGACGGCCCTAACGGCGCCAGGAACCACGGAACTCGCTTGCGGTGGCGATGCCACAGCTTCGCTCATCCCGAGGTCTCTGGGGTGAGTTCAGCCAGTTCAGCACAGTCATTGGCGGTTCAGAACGAGCATATCGTCGTCGCAGGTGCTCAACGA
>CAKZKQ010000182.1 GCA_937123825.1 uncultured Pseudomonadota bacterium | reverse complement strand
GGGGCATTGTTTTGAAAGGGCTTGAGGGCAGCGGGAGCGTGGGTGAAGCGCTGCGTTTGGCCAGCACGGCGGCCGACAAGCAGGCTTTTGAGACTGCCTTGCAAGAGTTGTTGAGAAAGGGTGGCTGAGACAAGGCTGTCCTTGATCAAGATGGACCGCCACTGAGAGGGGATTTTCCTCGTATTTAGACAGGTGATGTGCTAACTCATTTATACGAGGACTTTTTCGGCGACCTCCTTAACTTAAACATAAGCTTCGGAAAGTTGCGGGCTTGCGGGCCTTTGTGACATTGCCCGAGAAACGTTTTCAATTTTGGGTCATCTCATTGGGCATGGGTTCAAAGCCTGCTTGATGGGTTGAACCATTCGTTTTTTGTGTGTCGCTTCGACAACGACGCACAAGTTCGCTTGATTGGCGGTCTCCGTGAAGAGGCCTGTGTGTGCGGCCAAACAAAGAAGAATGCCGCAGACGCCGGTGGTGGCCGTCATTGCACCAGAGAGGCAGACATGTCGAAGAGGTTGTTCGTTGGTGGTCTGAGTTGGAACACTACCGATGAGGGGTTGCGCACCGCCTTTGAGGAGTTTGGAGAGGTCACCGACGCGAAGGTCATTACCGATCGCGATACCGGGCGCTCCCGTGGTTTTGGTTTTGTGACGTTTAGCTCCGAAGAAGATGCTGAAGGGGCCGTGGAAGGCATGAACGGCGCCCGCCTTGACGGCCGCGCCATCCGTGTTGACCTGGCCCACGATCGTCGCGGCGGCGGCGGTGGTGGCGGCGGCGGCGGTCGCGGCGGACGCGGCGGCGGCGGCGGCGGTTACGGCGGCGGTGGCGGCGGTGGTTATGGCGGCGGCGGCGGTGGCAACCGCTGGTGAGCCAAGGCTCCCATCCATGAGCTTTTGTACCCTCCAGGATGAACCCTCATCTCTGGTCCCCACCCATTGCCCTTGAATCAAAGCCCGGTGTTTCGGGCGGCTTTCGATCCTGAACGGGTTCTTCAATTCTCGACCGCATCCGACATGTGGCCCCACAACGGGACACGCGTTTGATGCAACCTCAGGGTCCGGTTCCCAAAACGCCTCCTTGGCTTTCATTCGCGCTTCTGATAGGCCTGCGCCCGAAACCTCTTCGGCCCCGCAGGCCATTTTTTGTGTCCAGGAGTCGCCCATGCCCAGCACCAAGCCCCCCAAAGGCACCAAAGATCTCTTGCCCACCGCTGCCAGGCAGCGCCAGGCCATCGTCGATGTCATCGAACGCGCCTACCAGGCCCATGGGTTTGAGCCCCTGGCCACGCCCTCCATCGAGCGGCTCGACGCGCTCCTTGGCAAATATGGTGACGAAGGCGATCAACTCATCTTCAGGATCATGAAGCGCGGCGCCAACCTGGCCCGCGCCCTTGGCAAAGATCCCATCAACCAGGGCGCTCTGGCCGACCTGGGACTGCGCTACGATCTGACTGTGCCTCTGGCGCGCGTCGCCGCCGAACACCAAAACGAGTTGCCCAAACACTTTAAGCGCTACCAGATCCAGCAGGTCTGGCGCGCGGACCGCCCTGCCAAAGGCCGCTTCCGTGAGTTCTCTCAGTGTGACGTCGACATCGTCGGCTGCGCCTCGCTGGGGGCCGACGCCGAAGTCCTCTCGGCGGCCGCCACGGCGCTGCGCGAGCTGGGCTTCAAGGACGCCATCTTTCACACCAACCACCGCGATGTCCTCTTTGGACTCATCGAGGCGGCGGGCATCGACGCCTCGCTCGAAGGCTCCACGCTGGTGGCCGTCGACAAGCTCGACAAAATTGGCTGGGATGGGGTCACCAAAGAATTGACCGAGCGCGGCCTGAACGACACCCAGATCGCCGCCCTGCGCGGCATGCTGGAGACCGACGGCAAGCAGAGCAACGACGCCGTGCTCGACCGCCTGGAGCGCGATCTGGCCAGCAGCCAGCGCGGCGCCAAAGGCGTCGCCGAGCTGCGCCAACTCCTGGCCCTGTGCGCCCACAGCCCCGCCGCCGACTACATCCACATCTCGCCCTTCCTGGCCCGAGGCCTGTCCTACTACACCGGCCCCATTTTTGAGGTCAAAACGCCCCAATTGGCCGGTTCCATCGCCGCTGGGGGCCGTTATGACCGCCTGGTGGGCATGTTCCTGGGCCGCGATGTCCCCGCCGTGGGCTTTAGCCTTGGCCTTGAGCGCCTGGAGTTTGTCATGGACGCGCTGGGCATCACCCCCCAGGTCGGCCCCGCTGTGGACGTCTGCGTGGCCACCTTTGGTGACCTGGGCCACGCCACCATGCTCGCCTCCAAACTGCGCCAAGCCGGGCTGCGCGTGGATCTCCACGCCGAAGACACGCGCCTTGGCAAGCAGTTCAAGTACGCCCAACAGCGCGGCGTGTCGCTGGTGGCCTTTGCGGGCTCCAACGAGGCTGCAGAGGGCAACGCGGTGCTCAAGAATTTGGCCACAGGTCAGCAAGAAACCCTCGCGTTGGACGGTCTTGTCGAGGCCATTCGCGCCCAACTTGGTCAGGAGCAGGCGTGAGCGATGCGGGGCTGCCAGAGCGCCCGGTGACCCAAGGGCGGTTGCAGTGGTTTGACCACGCCATCGGGCTGGGCCTGGCCGCCGCCTTTGTGGCCGTGCTGATGATGACCACCGGCATGGGTTTTACCCGTGACGAAGGCTTCTACTTTCACGCCGGCTACGACTACCTGGGCTGGTTCAAAGACCTGGCCGCCAACCTCCAGGCTGGCCAACTCGCCCAGAGCTTCACCCAAGCCAACATCGACCAGCATTTTGCCTACAACCAGGAACACCCCGTCCTGCCCAAAATGCTCTTTTCGCTCAGCTACTGGATCTTCCATGAAGGGCTCGGGTGGATGGACGCCTCCACGTCGATGCGCTTTCCCGGGATGCTCTTCTCCGGCGGGCTGATCTACCTGGTCTATGTCTTTTGCGCTGAGGCGTTTGGTCGCTGGCAGGGCATCTTCGCCGCCATCGCCACCATTGCCATGCCCCGGCCCTTCTTTCACGCCCACATGGCCTGTTTTGACGCTCCGGTGAGCACCATGTGGTTTATGACCATGTACGCCTACTGGAAGGGTCTGCGCAGCACCGGGTGGGCGTGGGCCACGGGGGTGATCTTTGGGCTGGCGTTGAGCATCAAGCACAACATGTTCTTTGTGCCCCCGATGCTGGTTTTGCACTGGCTCATGGTCGATGGCCAGCGGATCGCCGTCTTCCGTGAGAGCGGCCACTGGCGCCTGCGCCTGCCCCCTGTGCCGGTGTCCTTTGTGTCCATGGCCTTTGTGGGGCCGCTGGTGTGGTACGCGCTGTGGCCAAGCCACTGGTTTGACACCTACAACCGCATCGCCTGGTACTTCAACTTCCACCTCAAGCACGTTCACTACTTTCAATACTACTTTGGCCAGAACCTCTACGAGCCGCCTTTCCCCATCGAGTTTCCCTTTGTGATGAGCTTGGTGACGATGCCGCCGGTGACGCTGGTGGCCTTTGTGTTGGGCACGATGATGATGGTGGCGCTGTGGCTGCGCCGCAAAGGCGGGGTGGGTTGGCTTGAGCCGCTGCGCCGTCCCGTGCGTCAGCGCCTTGGTGAGGTCGAAGACAAGGATGGCCGTGGCACCGGTTGGTGGCTCTTCTTTGGAACGCTGATCCCGTTTTTGGTCATCGCCCAGCCCAGCACGCCCATCTTTGGAGGCATCAAACACTGGATGCCCGCCATGCCCTTTATGGCGATTGTGGCGGGGGTCGGGGTGGTGGCTGCCGGTGAGGCGTTGGCGGTGCGGTTTGCGGCGGCCAAGCCCAGACTGCGCCACGCGGTGGTGGCGGGGCTCCTGGTGCTTGTGTTGGCGCCAGCGATCACCGCCACAGTCCACAACCACCCTCATGGCACCGCTTTCTACAACGTCCTGGTGGGCGGCACCCGAGGCGCGGCAGACTTAAAGATGATGCGGCAGTTCTGGGGCTTCTCCAGCCGCAACGGTTTGCCCTATCTCAATGACAATGTG
The DNA here is from genome assembly GCA_937123825.1 of uncultured Pseudomonadota bacterium. Lineage (GTDB taxonomy): Bacteria > Myxococcota_A > Bradymonadia > Bradymonadales > CAKZKQ01. The sequence continues at coordinate 3,513 of CAKZKQ010000182.1, read as the reverse complement.
AAGCCAAACGGCAGCGTCTTCTTTCAAAACACCAACCGCGACAGCTACCAGATGTACCAGCGCGACGGTCTGCTGCGAAAAGACATCCGCTACGGCTCCATGCGCGGCTCACAGTACGGCCTCATCCACCATCAGATGGCCGCCCGGTCGCTGGAGATCGAGATGTGGCAGGTCTACAAGACCCGCAACCCCTCTTTTGTGGGCGACTATGATGGCGTGCCTGTGCTGAGCATTTATCCGCGCAACCCCAAGAAGACCGCGCCCGCTGCCAAGCCCTGAATGTGCTCCAATCCGGTTTGTTGGCTCGTAAATGGCTTCAACGGCGGACCTGAAAGGCCACCTTGCTGCGATCTGTCAGGCAAAACCCTCACGGTGCGGCTGCTTTGCGTCGCGTCACGCGCGCGATGATGCGCTTTAGGAAGGCCAACTCATCGCGCTTCATGGCAAAGGCCAGCCCCAGGCTGATCGCGCCAAAGGCCGCCGCGCTCACCACCAGAATGATCGTCCCCTGCCAGGTGCTCTCCAGCGAAAGATGCTGACTCAGGTATTGCACCAAACCCCATGCAGCTGCGCCCGCTGGCAGCCCACAGGCCAAAGCGGCCGCCAGGGTCCCTGCAATGGCGCCAATGTTGATGGGCGCACACCAACGCCGAAAGAAGAAGATCAGCGTCAACGTGTTGAGCGTAATCCCTGCGCACGAGGCCAGCGCCAGCCCCGGACCCCCCATCGTCTGACCCAACCAGGCATAGAGCGGCAAGCTCAGCGCCGCGACCGTGGTCCCCAGCAGCATGGGGCGCAGCGTATCATGTCGGGCGTAAAACCCCCTGGCCACCAACCCCTGAACGCTCCAGGACGCGATCCCCGCACAAAAACATGCCAACAACACCGCCGTGCCCGACGCATCCTCTGCCGTAAACTCGCCGCGGTGAAAGGCCACAAAGACCACCGGCTGCGCCAGCGCCGCCAACGCTGTGGCCGCCAGCACCGCATAAAAGAGCACCGAGCGTACCGCTGAGGTCAGCGTCTGGGCCATCTCATCGGTGCGGCCCTCGCTCCACAGACGGCTCAAGAAGGGCATGGCGGCCTGACCGGCGGCCTGACCCACGATGGCCACCGGGACCAGCATCAAGCGGCGCGCGTTGTTGAGCCAGGAGATCGTGCCCTTGTCCAACTCCGAACCAAAGTACTTCAAAAACCACTCGTCCAGGCTGATCAAGCTGACGCCGATCATCAGCGGCAAGGCCAACTTCAGGTAGCGGACAAAGCCCTTGGACCGGAAATTGAACCGGGGGCTGTAGCGCAGCTGCCCTCGGCTGGCCCACACCGGGATCAAGAGCGGTCCGATGACCGAACCGGCCAGCGCGCCCCAGGCAAAACCCTCAATGCCCACCCAGGGACCCAGGACGACGCCGCCAGCGATGATCATCAGGTTGTAAACGATGGGGATGGCGGCCACGTGGGCAAAGCGCTCGCGGGCCAGGAGTGTGGCCTGCAAGAGACCGCCGATGCCAAAGCAGATCATGCCCGGCATCACAATCCGGGTCATGCGCACGCACAACTCCAACTGCTCGGCGTCAAAACCCGGCGTCAGCAGCGGCACCAGCCAAGGCGCCGTCCACAGCCCAAAGAGGGTCGCCAGCAGCAGCAGCGAGCCGGTGCCCGTGGCCACCGTCGAGAAGAGATCCCAGCCGCCGTCCTCGTCGCCGCGCGCCAGATACTCTGAGAAGAGCGGGATGAAGGTGATGGTCAGTGTGCCGCCTGCCAGAAAGTAGTTGAGCATGTCTGGCAGGGTGAAGGCCGCAAAATAGGCGTCGGTGGCTCCCGTGGCGCCTTGCTGGGCGGCGATGACCATCTCGCGGATGAAGCCCACCATGCGGCTCAAAAAGACCGAGGCCACCATCAAGAGCGTGGCAAAGCCCATGCGGCGCATGACCGAGGTTTTGTTTTTTGGGGGTTCGGGGGTGGCGGGTTTCAGCGCGAGCCTCCATAATCCATCGGCGGTGGACTGCATCAATATAGCGCAAGACTTGCCCCTGTGGGCTGTCTTGTCGGGTCGTGCGGGCAAAATCAGGCGCTCAGACAGGTCTTTGGAGATGTGAAGACCGACCTCAAAGCCTGCATTGCGGCACAACGTGGACAAAAGCAAACGGTTGCGAGCGATGCAAGGGGCTGGAGCGGTGATGGGCAACTCGATGTGGAAGTGGGCGGTGGTGTGTGCGGTGCTTTGTGTCGCTGCGTGCGGTGGCGGCGACAGCAACGGAACCAACCCACCTGTGTCCGACGAGGACGACGGCGGCCAGATGGATGTGGTTGAGGAGCCCGACACCCAGGAGCCACCCCCCGACGGCAGCGATCTGGTGGATGCGGATGACCCGACCGACGACGCAGAAACGCCCGACACCAACGATCCACCCGAAGAAGATGTTCAGGAACCGCCCGAGGACGTCGATAACCCGCCTGAAGACACTGACGTTCCAGACGCTGACGAACCCGATGTGGACGAGCCCGACGCCGATGACCCGCCTGTGCCGGTGGAGTTGACCGACCTGGTGGCCTACGTCGATACACAGGCCCGTTTCAACCGCGCTGTGCGCTTGTCAGACGGCACCTTTGTGGTCACCGGTCAGGTGGGTGATATGGCCTGGGTCCCGGAGCAGACCCCTGTTGACGAAATTGGTGCCGGTGAGATCAACAGCGCCGCCGAAGGGGGCGCGCTGGCGGTCATGATCCACATGAGCGCCGACCTGCAGGAGATCAAGCGCGTGGTGCACATGCCCGCTGGCACAGCGCTCGACGTCACCCGCGTGCGCACCACCGAAATCCCCGGTCAGCCCACCGGCGACATGTACATCTCAGGCCAGCGTCAGGTCGGCGATGTGCAGCAAGACGGCTATTACATTGCCCGGCTCGACAACAACTTTGTGGATGGTCCCCCCACAGCGCTGGTTTGGGCTTACAACGTGCGGGCCAAGCCGCGCCGCGCGGGTGGTTTTCAGGGCACCTCGGCCTTCAAGTCCATCCAACCCTGGGACGTGGGTGCCGACGGCAAGGTGGTTTACGGTCTTGGTGCCGAGTACGACTTTGATTGGGCCGCCATTGAGCGGCTGACTGCCGATGGACAGCGCGACGTGGTTGAGCACTGGCCTGCGCACTGGCTGGAGGTCGGCGGCGAGTATTACGATCCGGCCTCGACCTATGACGGCGAGGGGTCGGTGAGTCACAGTGGGATCGTTTTGAAGGCAGGGCGGCGCGGGTCTTTGCGCTCACGCACACAGGCCGACTTCGATCTTTTGCAGGACGACGGCAACGGCGGTGTTGAGCGCAAAGGGCGCTTTCCCGACGACTACTACTTCACCGAACCTTGCACCGCCGACAGTTGCCCAGGCCGCGGTCCTGGCTACACCGGCTACAGCACCAGCGACAAGCCCACCCAGCGCCTTGGCGGTGTGGTCATTGATCGCCGCACCAACCACATCTACCTGGGTTACAGCACCCAATCGCGTTTTGGAAACG
>CAKZKQ010000181.1 GCA_937123825.1 uncultured Pseudomonadota bacterium | reverse complement strand
CTGACCTGGAGCAGAAGCCAGAGCAGCAGCGACGCCGCGCTGGCCAGCGCACCCATTGGACAACTGATCCAATCCCAAAAGGCCGTCATGGCACAGCTGGGCACCGCGCTGTTGGGCGACATGATCATCGAAGGCGACAGGCACCTGCTGTTGACGCGCCAGCTCAGCAGCCGCCTGGTGGCCTGCTGGCTCTTCAACAGCCAGATCCCGCTGGGTTTGGCCAGGCTTCAGGCCCGGCAACTGGGCGAACTGGTCACGTCGAGCCTCCCCAGCGCACAAGCGCCGCGCGCGCCAGAGCCTGCACCGGCCCCTGCACCTGTGCCAGAGCCTGCGCCTGCACCTGCACCTGCGCCCGTGCGTGCACCTGAACCGGCCCCTGCACCTGCGCCAGCACCTGAACCGGTCCCCGAGCCCGAACCCGAGCCCGCACCGGCCGCTTCTCGCGCAGAACTCATCATGGACTACCTCGACAATTACGCTCCCGATCAGCACGCCACTCGCCTGCGCCTCGCACTGCAAACAGGCCTTGGCATTGACCTGCTCAACAGCCCCGGCACCATGGACTCGGAACAAACACAGCGCCTCGAACGGGCCGCCTGCAACATCCTCGGCGTTCAGAGCCTTCAAATCTAACCGACAAAGGTGTACTACCGCGCCATCGCCTCAGACCCCTCTGAGGAGACGCGCTGCGCGCACCGCGCGCACGCCACGATGGATACGCAAGCACACCCCACCAACCGGAGCGCAACTTCATGGCTTCCGTCGATATTACACAACACTGGGGCGCCGCACCTGAGTTCGGGTTTCGATACCTTGAAGACACCCCCACGGTCTTCCACTGCCACCACATCAACCTCTTCCTTGACCAGACCATCGAGGACGCGCTGGGGCCACTGGATGCCACACGGCTGCGCATGATGGCCGCCCGCGACGCCAGCTACCAATTGTTGGCCGACGTCGGCAACCAACAAGGCCTCGAGACCCCAGAAGAGCGCATGGACATGGCCCGCAGCCTCTTTGCGGCCATGGGCCACGGGCGTCTGTCCTTCCAAACGTCTGCCTTTGGAGGCACCGCCCAGGGCAACCCCCTACACTACGGCTACAGTTGGTGCGAAAAGTACGGTGAGCAGCTCCAACGGATGCACCCCACCGACGCCTTCGCCGCTGGCTTTGTCGCTGCCGCCACGGCCTACGCCTTCAAGCTGCCGATCAACACGGTCACAGCCACCGAAACCCAGTGCGTCAGCCTCAAAAATGAACAATGCCAGTTTGTCATCTCAGGGGGACAAGACACTGCCAGCAGTCTGACGGTCGACCGCATTGACACCCTCGACCGGCTCAAACCAGTCGAAGACGCCCTCTATGAGGACGAAATTGATGCCTTGGCCACCGGGCTGCGCGAATTCACCAGCGGGGCGTTGAGCGACGAACGCGGGCTCATCCAGGGCTTTGGTGTCATCATCACCGCCCACATGTCCAACTACTACAACCGCATCACTTACGGCGCCTTGGACCACATCAACCAAACCCGACCCGCGCTGCGACCCATCCTCCAGGAACTCCTGCGCGAGTCCGGCCATGTCTGCGTCTTTCGCACCTTCGGCGGCATCCTCTTGTCACCCGAATGGGAGTCACTGGCAGGACCCCTCAGCGGCGATCCTCGCGACACCCTCGTGGCCTGTTGCGCCATCGCCAGAGGACTCGGCTTTGGGCAGTGGTCCATCGGCGAGTTTCTCCCCGGTGAGCGCCTCGTCTTGCGTTCACCCTCGACCTACGAGAGCGCCTACTATCGCACGCTCTACGATCCCACCGACCATGGCACATGCTTCACCTTCCAAGGCGCCGCCCAAGCCATCATGCGCATGATGTACGACGTGCCCTGGCTGGAAAAACCGCAATTGACCACCGAGTTCTACGCCAGCCTCTTCAAGGGCAAAATCCCCTGGAAGGCCGAAGAAACCCGCTGCCTGGGCATGGGCGATGACTTTGATGAAATGGTCGTCGTGCGCGCCTGAGACCTTCCTCATGGACCTGCCACTGACGCTTGAAAAAGGTTGCATGACCAACCTCCTGTGGCGCGTCGAGCTGCCCGAGACGCTCGACGCGCACCGGCTCGTTCAGTGCCTCACCGACGACCCCCGCTTTGGGCTGGTTCGCAACATCCGCGACTTCTTCCTCCTCAACGAGCCCCTCGGTGGCACCATCGCCCTTGTCCCCAAGACTCGGCGCGTTCAACTGCGCATCCTCTACACCACACCACCCGATCTGCGCGTTCAAGCCGCCCGCGTGGTCAACCATGAGCTGAGCAAGGTCTGCCAGACGCTCCTCGAACACCCCTGACATCTTCAGGTTTGGCGCGCGCTCAAAAAAGTGCTTGACGCTCACGCGCCGGTGTTTTTCTTACTTCCTGTCAGCGCGGCAGGGCACAAACGCCCACACCAAAGACACTTCGGGATAACACAATCAAATCCCATCAGAAGTGCGCCGCCACACACAAAACCCGTCAAAACAGGCTCAAAGAGCCTCAAAAACATAAAAACGTTCCAAAAACGTACACTTTGGTTCGATGCACCCGTGTGTCTTTTTGGAGTAAATATAGATTTCCAAAAGTTTTTCAACACGCCACAGGAGGACAAACCCATGGCATTCTGGCTTCGCACCCACAACAACCGCCGCGCACACAACGACTTTGACGCCCTCATGGGACACTTTGGCGCCCTGCTGCGCGAACTGGAGCCCGCCCTGACCCATCAAAGCCCCACCGAGGCGCGCCGCGGCTTTGGCCCCAAGGCCAACCTCTTTGATGACGGCGACAACTACGTGATCCGCGCCGCCGTCCCCGGGCTCAAGACCGAGGACATTCACCTCAGCGCCCACCACGAGGGCCTGACCCTCAAGGCCGAATCCAGCGCCGACGCCGCCCCTGAAGGCTACAGCGCCCACCGACAGGAACGCGCCCCAGCGGCGTTCTCGCGCTCCTTTGCCTTCCCCACGCGGATCGACGCCGACAAGATCGAGGCCGTCCTGCGGCACGGCATCCTGCACATCACCGTGCCCAAAGCCGCCGCCGAAAAACCGCGCCAGATCCAGGTCCGCGTGGGCTGACCCAAACCCATCAAAGACGCTCCAAAAAACAACCAGCGGCCTCAAAACCAGAGGGTCGCTGGGCTCAAAGAGGCAAAGACACCATGAACAACGCCCCTGAAAACAACCACGAAGCCCTCAAACCCCTCTCCAATCGCCCCACCGTCGCCCCCCGCGTCGACGTCTACCAGAACGACAAGGAGTACCTGCTGCTGGCCGATCTGCCCGGCGTCACCCAGGAAAACCTCTCGGTGGAGATCGAAAAACGCACCCTCACCCTCGAAGCCACCATGGCCGACCTGCCCGAGCTTGAGGCCGTTGAGCTCCAATGGCGCCCGGTGGACTTCCGCAGAACCTTCGCCATCCCCAACGACGTCGAAACCGACGCCATCGGCGCCAAACTCCTCGACGGCGTCTTGCGCGTCCACCTGCCCCGCACGCAGGCGCACCTGCCCCGCAAGATCCAGGTCAACATGGCCTGATCAACATGCGCACATCAGCGGTGATGGGTGGATTTACTGTCGGGTCCCGACAATCGGCCAGTTCAACGTGCAGTTGCACTCGGCCAACTGGAAGAAGAACTCGACCGTCAACGTCCCCTCCAGAAAGTCCGGGTTCTGGAAGGCCGCTCGGTAGGTGTTGGACGTGTTGAGCTCGCCGCAGTTGGCCGTCGCCCCCTGCAAACCCGACCATGACACCGTAAACACGCCAGCCTCGCTGACCGTGCCGTTGTAGACCGTCAGCGGGTTGCTGAAGGTAAAGGTGAAGCCCTGCCCATTCTGGTCCGCCTGCACCAACCGCGAATCGTAGTTGATGCTGGTGATGGCGTTGCAGCGCTGAATGGGCTGGGGGCTGGAGAGCAAAAAGGTGCCGGTGTAGGGATCCGCAGGGGTGTCGTCCTCGACGCAGCGGCCCGCCTCGCAGACCAAGCCCTGACCACAGTCCACGGTCGTGATGCACTCAGCCACACACTGCCCATTGCGGCACAAACGGTCCTGGCCACAGTCGCGATCTTCGACACACTCGGCCACACAGCGGCCATCCTGACAAAGCTGGGTCCCGGGACAATCGCTGTTGAGTTGACACTCGTCCGAGCAACGCCCCTGGCGACAGATCTGATCGGCAGGGCAGTCGACGTCCGAACCACAACCCTCCGCACATTGGCCCGCCTGACAAATCTGACCTGCCAGACAATCCCCGTCGCTCTCACAACCCGGCACGCACTGACCGTTCTGGCAAATCTCGGCGCTGGCACAATCGCTGTTGAGCACGCACGGCGGCGGACCTTCATCCACCACACAGCGCCCCTCCAGGCAGACCTCATCGGCAAAACAATCGCCAACATCGTCGCAAGGGCGCGCACCGTCATCCTCAATGCAGCGGTTGGTCTCCCGCGAGCACGCCTGACCAGCGCCGCACTCCTCGTTGCTCTCGCAATACCCCTCTATGGGCTCACAAGCGCCCTGCACGCAGGCGTGGGCGTAAGCGCACTCATCGTCGGCCAGACACGTGACCGCCTCGGTGCTGCACTGACCTCGCTGGCAGGCTTGCCCGTCGGGACAATCGCGGTCCTCGACGCACTCCACCTGACACGACCCCTCTATGCAAGAGGCCTCAGGGGGGCAATCACTGTTGAGACTGCAGGTGTTGTCCTGGGCCGCCTCTTCACCGCAGCCCCACAACACCACCAACACTGACACACACCACATCCAGCGCCGCATCACCACGCTCCACTCACTGCACAGACTCGCCAATGCCCACCGCAAGCACCTCCACGTCGAGGTTCAACGCGGCCAACTCTTCGGTGAGCTTCTCGGGGGTTCCCGTCAAGATCGGGAACGTGCCGTAGTGGCAAGGCACCACGGCCTTCACACCCAAAAACCGGCACGCGTAAGCCGCCTGACGCGGATCCATCGTGAACCAATCACCAATGGGCAGGATCGCCGCGTCCGGCGACCACAGCTCGCCGATCAACGCCATATCCCCAAAGAGCGACGTGTCCCCCGCGATGTAGATTTTCACCCCGTTGGAGAACCCAAGCACAAAACCCGCCGGCTCGCCAAGCGGCACGTACGTCCCATCCTCATCCACAAAGACCGATGAGTGACGCGCGTCGGTCATCGTCACCGTCATCTTCAAGGCGTCGAGCGAGATCGTCCCACCCTTGTTCATCCCCATCAACTTGCTGCCATCGACACCCTTGGTGCCCAGCCATTGGGTCAGATCGTAGATGCCCACAATCGGCCCCGAGCAACGCGGCGCCGCCGTAAAGACGTCCGCCATGTGATCCCCGTGACCGTGGGTGATCAGGATAGCATCGGTCTCCACCTCATGGTAGGCCTCCGGACAGACCGGGCTGCTGGCCAAAAACGGATCCACCAACACCTTCTTGCCTTCCGGGGTTTGCAACACAAACGTCGAATGCCCAAGCCACGTGATCTTGATCCCCTTGAAATCCATCTGGCGTCTCCTCTTGCTCGCCGCGCCCGGCCCGCACACCGCACCCTTATGCACAGCGCACAGCCCCGCGCTCATCCTCAATACACCAAGCCTCGACCTGCGCTGCACAGCCCCCGGCCACCTGGCGCCATATCCATGGCCATTGCCTACCAACCCACGCTCACAAGAATCAAGGCCCTGAACCACATCATCGCCTGCGCAAAATCACCGCGCAACGCTCGCATTCGCCTCCTGGGACGTGTTAGGGTGTCGATGGCTACAAGGATTGAGTCTAAATCAAGGCAAACCGGCGCCCGTAAGGTGCGCCACATATGGCCAACGGCCACAGAGATTCTGGGCCCGGCGCGCATTGAACCCCCGGCCCCACATCAAGAGGAATGTCATGAGTGATAAGGGCAACGACGCTGTTTTGTACTCCCTTAAAGAACTGAAGGACATGCCCGCCGACGCAGCACAGAAGCAGCAGGCGCAGGCCAATGTCGCCAACGTGCGACCCGTGGCCAAAAAGAAAAAAGGCTGGGCCAGCGACGACAGCGCCGGCGACCTGCTGGCCGGTATCCTGGACGACACCGCCGCAGTCGCCGCCAATGAGCAACAGCGCCTGGCCGACGAGCTCGCCGCACAGAAGCGCGCCGAAGAAGCTCAAAAACGCGCCGCCGAAGACCAACGCCGCATGGAACAGGAGCGCCGCATCCAGGAAGAAGCCGCGCGCCGCCAAAACGCCGAACGCATGCGCGCCAGCCTCGTGCGCGCCATCGAAGGCCCCAGCGAAGAAGAGCTGGAGGCTGTGCGCAAAGCCGAAGAAGAAGAGCGCAAGCGCCAGGAAATGGAGCGCAAGCTGGCCGAAGCCGAAGCCGCGCGCCTCGACGCCGAACGCAAAGCCGCCGAAGCCGCCCGCAAAGCCAAAATCCAAGAAGAACAGCGCCTCCAGGCACTGGCCAACAACCAACCCGCACCCACAACCAGCAAAGCGGGACTCGGACTGGCCGCCTTCGCCGTCGCTGCCATCTTCTTCTTTGTCGTCATCGTCGGAGGCGGCGCCGCCGCATACTTCTTCATGAACGACAACGGCCCCAAAGCACAAACCTACGCCAAAACCACACTCAAACCCACGCTCGTCGCCAGCGCCTCCATCGACAAAGCCTTCGTTGCCATTCCCAAGGCCGAAGAACCCGCCGGAGATGCCGTGGCCAACACCAACCGCGGCGGCGCCAACAACACCAAACGCCGCACCGGCGTGGGACGCAAAAACACCAAGCGCAAAACCACCAAGAAGGGCGGCAAGGGCGGCAAACCCAAGTTCAACTTCGATGGCGGCGGCGGAGGCGGCGGCATCGTCTTCTGATGCCCCACACCCCAGAGGCTGACACCACCTCAGCCTCTTCCACCTCCCCCACCTCCCAAACGCCCGCTGACGCATATTCTGGACATCGCACCACTTCAAGCGCACCATCCAGAGTACACCCGACGTCAACCCAGGGCCGCCATGTTCCACTCACACGCACCACCCAGACTGCCACCGCTCACCATCGCGGCCTATTGCACCCTGGGCGCCGCATCCATGCTCCTTGGCGCATGCCAAAGCTCCGCCTCGGGCGCCTCCATGGAAGAACTCCTCGCGCGCGTGGACGCACGGCTCAATGACGCCGAACCCGACATGATCGCCTGCTTCAATCGAGAACTGACCGACGTCGGCGGACGCGTCAGCGGACGCATCGCCGTCCGCGTCGAAATCGACTCCGATGGACTGGTCAACAACCTCGAAGTCCTCGAAAGCAGCCTCGGACACCCACAAGCCGATCTCTGCGTCGCCGACACCATCCGACGCATCTTCTTTGAAGAATGGGTCGACCGACGACCCGTGAGGGTGACCAAACCCTTCCGCTTCAACGATTTGGGGCGGCCCTGATGGCGCAGAGGACCACGTGACTCACTCGCAATAGCGCTGCTATGGCTTCGTTCGACCCGAGGCCCCCTGCATCCATCATTGCTCGCCCCAAATCCGACGTTTCTTTGAGTTTTTCTTTTTGAAGTGCTTGGGTTTTGGCGTCAGGCCAGTGGTGGCTCAGTCTCGGCGACTCAACAATGTCACCTGCGGGAAAAATTACGTTCCCCAACGAAGCTCCCTGCTGGAATCGACCACCAGCCCAACAACAAAGGCACCTGCGGGAGAAATTACGCTCCCCCAGCGAAGCTCCCTGCTGGAATCGACCGACAGCCTCGCAACAACGGCACCTGTGGGATGGAAAAGGATGGGCAAGAAACAACAAAACCGCACACCTCCCTCAAGGTATGCGGCCTGTCGCCTGCACGGTTGACGCCGCATGAACATGCACGCGACATCGCATCAAAACGCTTTGGGGTTCGTGTCAGGGGGGGTACGCCCAGTCGCCTGGCACCTGTCGGGAGGCGGCAAGAAGGCCTGATCCGGCAAGCGCCGCCGCTCAGGGCTGGAGCACGGCGCCAGTCTCTCGACGCACCTCCGCTGACACGAACCCACTTCACACCTCCATCGGAGGCGTTCGATCTCAGCCAACAACCCTCTCCGCTCTCATCGAGAGGACCGCGCTGGTCTCTTGCGTCGTGACAAGTATGTTTATAGGCCCTGTTCTGGAACTTGTCCAGCTAAATTGTAATTTTCTAGAAACTTTTTTGGTCTCTTGCAGTTACAAAGGAATTCCAGCCGCCTTTTTCACCGCAGCGCCAAGCGCGATTTCTCCCCCCTCAATCACCCTCGCAGTAATCCCCCCGTGGCCGCGCATCGCGTTGTAGCCGCCCTCACCGAATATTTCTTCCATCCTGGAGCACGGGTGACACAACCCCGTCATCTCCAAAAGGGCGTCGCCCACCCAGAAACGCTTATTTTTCAGTGAGAGCAGATTGATCCCTCGGACCACCACGTTCCGGCGCACAAGCTCTGGCCCCACAACATCGCGCCCAAGAAAGGACGCCACCGCTTGCAGATGCTCGTGCTGAATCAACGTCACCTGACGCTTGCCGTTGCGACGGCTCTTGAAGCGATCCCCCTTCAAACCCTGGCCGACCTCGGCCAAAACACGGTCGACAACCACAACAGGCTCCCGCTTGGCCGGCCGCAGGCCTATCCACACCACCTCGCCGGTCTGCGGCAACCGCTCCATCAACTGCGCCAACGTCTCTGCCATCTCCACACACTCCCTCTCTCAAAGCAGACCACACAAGCCCACCTTGGTGTTCCGCTGATGCTGTAAAATACAGCGCCTCTTGAGGCATCAACCCTGGCTTTCGCCGACGAACGCCCCAAAATCCAGCGGGATTGTAACGGTTGTAATTTTTAAAGCGACGGCTTTGGCCCCCAAAGGCCGCTCAAAGGCCCGTCATGGTTGGACGGCGGCGGACCAACTGGCTTCGTAATCCAAAGGCAGGCTCACGCCCCCTGCGGGTGACACCCTCAGCGCCAGATAGCGGCCTTGGAAGACCTCGGGCACTTCAAAGCCAATCCTCCAAACCCCAGGACCCTGGGTCGTGGCGCGGGCCAGCTCAAGCTCGGGCAACGTGGCCAACACCACAGAGACCACAAGCGCACCCGCAGACGGCTCGGTCTCCACCCACGTCTCCAAAAGCGCGCCCGCTTCAAAGCCGCCGTCAAACGGTCCCTCCAACAAGAGCAGATCCACATCCTGGGGGTCGTCCAACACCCCCGCGCTCCCCTCGGACGCCAGACGACAGCCGCCTGGGGCGCGTTCTGCCGCGTCGAGGTCGCCCGAACACGGCAAAAGCCCCTCTTGTGACCCAGCCAGCGGATCGTCGGGCACAACGTTGATGAGCAAACGCGCACTCTGGGGCACGCCCTGACCCAACAAACGCCAGCGGCCTCCCATCGCGTGTCCCTCAAGCCGGGCCATGCCGCCCGATGTCAACGCCACCCGATGCCCCAACGGGCTCACCAACGCGCTCGGCACAAAACCTTCGCCTGCGCTCTCCACGCGAATGCTCTCCACTCGACACGGCTCGTCTGGCCCCAAAGCCCACCAGGCGCCGCCCAGGCCCAACTGGTTGGCCTCAAAGACAACCGACGCGCAAGGCTCCCAGGGAGAATCCACAAAGCGCGTCCCTGCACGCGTGCCGGAAGGGAGGTTGGCGGGCGGCACGGCCAGTGAGACCCGCGCCTGCTCGACAAAGAGGTTGCTGCTGACCAGATCGGTCCAGCCATCGGCGTTGAGATCACCGCTGGTGACCGCCAACGGCTCGATGCCCACCGAGAGGTTCCTGCGCTCGGTGTAATTGCCCTGCCCCAGACCCCAGAGGATGCCCACGTTGGGCCGCGTAGTCATGACGATGTCGCCGCGCGAGTCCTTGTCCAGATCCGTCATCAAGACATCAAAGAGCCCGGGGCCGCCCGGCAAGACCGTGAACTGCAAGAAGGCGCCGCTGCCCGTCCCCAGCCAGACATCAAAGTCCCCTGTGTCGGAGTTGAGCACCAGCAGATCCACCAAACCATCGCCGTCCAGATCTCGAACAAGCACCGCAGACGGCCCTGGGCCTGCGTCCATCTGGCGCGCGGGCGCAAAGCGGCCGTCGCCCAGCCCCAATGAGGTGCTGATGGTGTCCAATTGCGGATCGGCCGCGACCACATCCAGGATCCCATCGGCGTTGATGTCCTCTACCGCCAGACGCAGGCCGTTGATCCCGTACTGCTGGGCGCGGTCAAACGTGCCGCCGCTGCGACCGAGCAGCACGCTGAAGGTGTTGCTGCGTCGATCGGCCGTGATCAAATCCACCCGACCATCGTCGTTGAGATCGCGCACGTGGATGTCTGTCGGCGCCTGACCCACGTCCAGCGTGGTTGGCGGCAGGAAGGTGCCATCGCCAAGGCCCACCAACAACGACAGGTTGTCGCTGGCGCTGTTGGCCGTAATAATGTCGGGCACCCCCTCACCAGTGATGTCCGCCACCGCCAACGCGTAGGGCAACTGACCCACCTCAAGGCGCTGGGCCGATGAAAACGTCCCATCGCCGCGTCCCAGACGGATGTCCACGGCGCCAGTCGGCGCCTGCTCGCTGCCAGAATCCAGGATCACCAGATCCGGCACCCCGTCGAGGCTCAACTCGGCGGTGCGCACCACGTAAGGCACCACGCCGGTGTCGAAGGTCTGGGCGCGCTCAAAGTCGGGGCGACAGCCCAGGTGGGAGACGTCCACGCGGATCGGGCCGCTTTGCCCGGGCGCGATCCCATCGACCACGATCAAATAACGCCCCGGCGCCAACGCCGCCGGATCAGGATCCTCCGGGCTGACCCACCCCAACAGTTCAATCCGCTCACCCATCACACAGCGCACCTCCTGGCGGTCCTGATCCAGGATGGTCAACGCGGTCAAATGATCGGCCTGCACGTTGAAACGCACGCGCTGCTGCGCTGCCAGGTCCAATTGGTAGACCACGTCCCCGGCCAGCTCACCGCCGCAGGCGCCTTGGAAGGTGTCACGGCGAGCAGAGGTGTTGAGGCGTTGGTTGACCATGTCGCAGCCCACTGCAAGCGGTGCGTCGAGCGTTCCGCCGTGGCAAGCGATCCCCAAGCCATCACCGTCGGGGTCTTCCTGGGGTGCGTTGACCACGGTGGGGCAGTTGTCCAGGCCGTTGATGATGCCGTCGCCGTCCCGATCCAGATCGCAGACATCGCCCAGGCCATCTCCGTCTGCGTCATCCTGGGCAGGGTTGAAGCGAGAGGGGCAGTTGTCGCGCGGATCGACGTATCCATCGGCGTCGGCGTCTTCGACCGAGGCAAAGCGCAGCAAGACCCCCTCGTAGTCTTCGAGCGCCACCCCGCCGGGGGCTTCAAAGCGGGCGTCGAAGGGATCCCAAAGGATGGAGAGCGAGTCGGGCGCGAAGCCGTCCTTGAAGAAGCGCAGGGTGTGGGCTTCGCGGCGCAGTTCAAGGCCATAAATGCCCTGCACATCGGTGGTGGACTGCGTCAACGGGATGCGGCCCTGGATGGCCTGCACCAGGATGCCGCTGTGGTCTTCCTGGGACTCAAGGCGAGCCACCGCTTGGATGGTGACGGTGGGTTCCTGGCCGGCGATCATGACGATGGTGCCCACGTCGATGCTCTCAACACCGTCGGGGACCTCAAAGCTGACTGTCTCGGAGCGGAAGCCGGGCCATTGGACCGCGATGGCAAAGCGTCCGGCGTCCAGCAGGCCCATGTTGAAGGAGAAGAGGCCTTCTTCATCGGCCCCGGTGGGTCTTGTGCGCGACGAGAGGTAGATCTGAGCCTGGATTGGGCTTGATTCGGGCCGCGCCGACCCATCGATCATCCCCAGAACCGTGATGCCAGGGACCTGGAGATCACAGTGGTTGCCCAGCCCGTCGCCGTTGGCGTCCGACTGGGAGGGGTTTGAGGCCAACGGGCAGTTGTCGTCCCCGTCGGGCACGCCATCGCCGTCATCATCGCCGTCGCACTCGTCGCCTGCGCCGTCGGCGTCCGTGTCGGTTTGAACTGGATTGGACAGTTCGGGGCAATTGTCGCGGCCATCGGGCAAGCCGTCGCCGTCGCGATCGGCGCGATCATCCTCGACACACAGCCCTTCCTGGCAACTTCGGCCCAGCGCGCAGCCGTCATCGACACCACATTGTGCCTGGACGCACTGGCCGGTGTCCGCGTCGCAGCGCTCGGACGGAGCGCAGAACGCTTCCAGGCGACAGTCGGTGCCGGGGTCGGGCTGATTGTTGGGGTCGCCAGCGAGTTGCCGGGATGGACCGTCTCCGCCGCAGCCTACCAGGAGCAGCAAGAGCGCCAATGACCCCAGCAGACACCGCCAGATGGCCTTCGGCCTGTGCCTGGGCGCACGGACCAGGCGAGCAATGGACAGGGGGTTGTGAAAACTCGGCCTGGTGTGTTGGCCAGGACAGTGTTTCGGCATGGGTTTGTGTGGTCGTGGGTCTACCGCACCAAGCCACACCATCATAGTGCAACCACACTCAAGTCGCCATGCTCATACCAAATTGCAGACGAAAGCCGTGCTCACAACTGGCCAATGAACCAGGCCAGATGCTCGATTTCGTTGTCGTCGAGCTTTTTGCCAAAGCCGGGCATGGCCCCCTTGCCCTTGTCGATCGCCTTGATGATCGACTTGGTCGAGGCGTCATAGTCATCGTCGGTGAAGTCAGGGTTCTTATTGCCCTTCTCGCCGTGGCAACCGGCGCAGTGTTCGGCAAAGAGGCTCTGGGCAAGCTCTTTGTCCCACTTCTTTTTCTTCTTGGACTTCTTCTTTTTCTTCTTCTTCTTTTTGCTCTTCTTGCTGTCGTTGAACTCGCGCACAAAGCTGGCCAGCGCCTTGATCTCGTCTTTGTCGAGCTTCTTCTTGAAGCCCGGCATCGAGCCCTTGCCCTTGGAGATGGCCTTGATGATCTTCTTCTTGCTGGTCTTGTAGTCGGGGTCGGTAAAGTCGGGGTCTTCATCCCCGTTCTCACCGTGGCACCCTTCGCAATGCTCGGCGTAGAGCTCTTCGGCGTCGATCTTGCTCTTTTTCTTCTTCTTTTTGGACTTCTTGTCGCCGTCCTCAGGCTCGTCGTTACTGGCTTCCTGGTCGCCGCCCATCAACTCGGCCGGATTGCAGGCGCAGCCCATGCCGACGCTGGCCACAAAGATCAACAAAAACGCCCACAACACGGTGGACGCACAGGTGACGGTCCGTTTGGAGTGCATCGAAGCTCCTTATTCGCGCTTGTCTTCCCCTGCAGCGCATCGCCCCAATGAGAGGGCGCGCACCGCTGCCCTGGTTGCAGAGCGACAGACGCATTGTTGGTATGCCTGGCCCCTATTCAATACCACCGTTTTGAAGACAGGACCAGATCGGCGCCGCTGCCGCTGCCTCAATGGGGCCAGTTGAGCGTTTCGCGCTGCGTGAGCATGTCTTCGGGGATGCAGCCAGGACCTCCAAAGAGCGACACGATCCCACCCACGATGGCGCAGGTCGTGTCCCGATCGCCCAGCGCAGAGACGGTCTGCCACATGGCGTCTTCAAAGCTCTCCAGGCGGCGCGCCGCGCTCCACAGGCAAAAGGGCACCGTGTCCGACGACAAAATCCGGCGGCCATTGCCCAACCGCTCCATCCCCAGGGTGATCGAGGCGGACAACGGCGTCCCCAACGCCTTGTGGATCCCGTCTCGGGTCTCTCCAGGTGGGGTGTGCTCAAACGCCGCCTCGATCAAGCGGCGCCCTGCCTCCAGATCGCCGCGCGATCGCCACGCCCAGGCGGCCGCCACCGCCACTGCAATGGCGCCTGCCTGCCCGTCGGGGTGCGCGTGGGTCACCTCGGCGCTGCGTCTGGCCTCCTGGGCGACCTCTTCCAGAGGCAAATCGGCGCACCAGGCCCCCACGACGGGCGCTCTCATCGCCGCGCCGTTGCCCATCGACCCCTGACCATCAAAAACCAGGCGCGCGGCCTGCTGCCAGGGCGTCTCAAAGGCGATCGCCTCAAGGATCCTGTGCGCGCCAGCCCCATAACCCCGGTGAGGCTCCTCGGCGTAGCGATCCGCAAAGGTCCGCGCCAGCGCATCCTGGTCCACATGGCCACACTCCAGGAGCGTTTGCGCGATCGCCAGCGCCATTTCGGTGTCGTCGCTGTAGCGCCACGGCCCCGGCGGCATGCTCCGATGCCCCAGTTGCTGAAAAATCAGCGCCGGATCCACAAAAAACCGCTCGCCAAAGGCGTCTCCCACCGACAAACCATCCAGAGACAGCCTCAAGCGGGCCTCGGCGTTCATTGTTGTGCTCATTTCACCCCTCACCACGGCCAGACACACCTTCATCTGACCGCCTGACGTGCGCCCAACCCCAGATTTTAACTGGAAGAGGGCGATCATGACCGCGACAACCTGCGCTAAAGAGGCAAGGTGTGGCCGCTAGGCGCGGCGCACAACCCCACAAGCAGCACAAAACGCCAGTGGAAACGCTGCGAAGGGGGCCGACAAGGCCGCCAAGTAAGATGGAATCTGTCTTTGGAGGGTATCAAAAGGATTTAGGGGGCACCTGCGGTGACGATCAACACGTCTTGCTCCACCCATATCTCCACTTCCAGGCCTCGGGCGTGTGTCACCATCGGACTTTGGCCCTGATCCACCCTGGGGAGGACCCCAAAATGCTCGGGATCGTAGGCCGCCATGTAAATGGAGCGCACCGAGCCGGTTTGTGGGTCATGCACGCGAAGCTGCGCGGCCTCCTGCCCCTGAATGGAGCAGTAACGACCCCCGCGAAGCTGCCAGCCTCGATCCGAGACGGGCTTGCTGTCGACCAGCGCAAAGTCCAACTCAACAAAGAACTGCCGGACTTGCCCCAGATCCCCGGACTCGACCTCCAGAGGCTTGAGCTTCATGTGGTTGCGGGCCACCTCAGAGGCGATCTGATCGGTGATCAGCCCCTGGGGCCACAACCACCACATCGACACCACGGCCAGAATCACGGCGGCGGCGCTGACCCAAAGCCAGGGGCGACGGCGAGCCGCTTGGGGGCTGGACGCCTCCTCCTTGGCGGCCTCTTGCTGGTGGGCGCGCTGCATGGCCATCAGCGCCTCAAAGCGCTCGTCGCTCAGACGCCGCGCCTCGACATGATCGCGCACAGCCTCTTTGAGCGGCTTTGCCTGATGCTTTGTCATGACGTGGCCTCCTTGGTGCGATCCCCGCTGTACCAATCGCGCAGCTTCTTCTTAAGCCTGTGGATCCGAGACAGGATCGTGCCGCGCGGCGAACCGCTCTGCTGGGCGATCTCAGAGGTGCTCATACCTTCGACAGCCCACAAGTAGAGAATCTCTCGCTCGTTGGCCCGCAGCCGCGTCCACATCTTGCCCACATCGACCGCCGCCACCAGCTCGCCTTCCAGCGACCCCACCCCGGCAAGCTCCATCACCTCGCGCTCATCTTCCTCAAACTCCACCTGCTCAAAGCGCTTCGAGCGGCGGTATTCGTCAATGAAGATGTTGCGGATGCACCGCCGGATATAAGGCACAGGGGCGTCAATGGTGGTCCCCCTGGAGGCCTTCAGATAGCGCTCGACACCCCTTTGAAGGAGGTCGTAGGCGCTGTCCTCATCGTTTGTCAGGCTGAAGCTGTATTGGTACAGACGGTCCAATACAGCCCTGTCCAAAAGCATGCGTCCTCTCCCCTGGCGCCGCGACGTTGATCGGAGGCCATCGTCTGGCCGGTGACGGCGCCTCAATCGGGGGACGAACCACAGCGCCCTTTGATTGCCTTAAAAAAAGTGCACAAGCCAGGCAATCAAACCCCCCCTGCCCTTCGTCCCCAGAGCAAAGCGGCCATTGGCGACGGTGTCGTCGATGCGCCAGGAGAACCCAAGACACACCCACCGTCACGCCGGTGACGGTATACCAGGGAGCAGGAGCGATGAAGAAAACCCACAAGATGATTCTGGCGGGCGGGATTGTGACGATGGCCGGTGCGCTGACGGCCTGCGGCGGCTCTCAGGCGCCCGCCAAAGCGGCCGGCGCCAAGTCAGACACCATCACTGTGGTCAAATGCCTGGGCGTGGCGCTCAAGGGTCACAACGACTGCGGCTCCACCGACGGTCGCCACGACTGCTCGGGCAAAGCCGAAAAGGACCTGGATCCCACCGAGTGGGTCTACGTGCCCGACGGCCCCCTGTGTGAAAAGTGGGGCGGCACCAAGATGGTCAAAGAGGGCAAAGTGGTCAAAAAACAAAAGCCCGCCAAAGACTTCGTCGGCGGCTGACACACCCCATGTTGTCGGGCCGCCCAGAGGGCTCCAAAACGCAGCTTGAACAGTCCATCTGCTCCAGACCTTGTCTGGCGGTGTTCAAGCGCGGGCTTTCTGGGAGACCCGACCACCGTTTGAGAGGGGCCTCGCATACCTGCGTAGATGCCTCACATCAAACAAAGCGCGCCGACGCGTTCCGTGTGAGAACGCATGCGGCGCCGCCAGGGCTCAAGCCGAGCCCTGGAACCGCTCAGGTCCTGTCACCGTGTGCCCCACGATTAGAACATTCTCTAACCAGACCCGGAGCGCAGACGGTGACAGGGCCCCAAACAACGAGCGCAGCGCCCCTGGGCCTTGTCTGGCAACCGTCAGACAGAGCCAGGGGGGCCGCGCGGTCCCCAAAACCCCTTGTTTTGGGTGACCCAGCGCTCTTTAAGACAAGACGGTGTTTAACATGAGCGTGTCAGCGACCATCACCCGCGCCCTGAGCGGCCCAATTCAGCCTCCAAAGGGCGTGGGCATGAACCTGCGGCTGTCCTACCTGCCCGCTTTGCGCCAGGGACCGCCCCAGGTGGCCTTCTGGGAGGTCATCGCAGAGAACCTGCTGGGCAACCCCAGGGCTTTGAGGCAAGTGGCGGCCCTTCGCAGGGATGTGCCCATCTCTTTGCACTGCGTGGGGATGAATCTGGCGGGCACCGATCCACTCGACATGGACTATCTGGCGCAGATCGAGGCCTTGATCGACGCTCTGGAGCCCTTTCAAGTCTCGGATCACCTGTGTTGGCAGCGCCACGGGGGGGTGTCGCACCACGATCTGCTGCCGTTTGCGCTGACGCAGGCCAACGCAGACCGTGTGTCCTCGCGGATCGCCGCCACACAGGAGGTCCTGGAGCGCCCGATCGCCGTGGAAAACCTCAGCTATTACGTCGAATTCAAGGCGTCGGACCGGGGTGAGCAGGAGATTTTGGCGCAAGTGGCCGCGCAAACGGGTTGCGGGGTCCTCCTGGACCTCAACAACATCGAGGTCAACGCCTTCAACCTGGGCCATGACCCCAGCCTCTACCTGCATGAAGGCCTGCTGGAGCATGTCGTGGAGGTTCACGTGGCCGGGCCAGAGAAAAACGGCGAGCTGCTGGTGGACACGCACGGCGGATTGCCGTCGGATTTTCAGCGCCGGGCGCTGCAAACGCTGCCGCAACTGCGCGATCTACCCATCTGCTACGAGCGAGACAACAAGATCCCGCCGCTTCAGGAGAGCTACCGAGAGGTACAACGCCTCCAGACGCTGCTGGACACCACCCGCGAGGCCGCATGATGGACACACAGGACATGAAACGCTTTAGTCGAGCCGTGCTTGGAGACAGCGGCGCAGGGGTTGAGGGGCTTTTGACGCCTCAGACGGCCTCCAACATGCGCGTTTACCGGACAAATTTGATGGGATCGCTGCGCGAGGTCCTCAAGGACACCCACCCGGTCACCGCCAGACTGCTTGGAGAGAGCAATTTTCGGCTCTTTGTCTGGCGCTACGTCAACCTGCACCCTCCATCGGGGTACAGTTTGGACGATTACGGGGGGGACTTTGCCGAGTTTTTGGCCGTTCAGCCCGAGATCGCCCAGAATCAGCCCGCGCTGGCCTACTTTGCGCGCCTCGATCGGGCCCTTCACCACCCATCCGCCCCCGATGTGTCCCATTTGGAGCTCCCGGGCAACATCCTGGAGCACTACCAGAGCGTCCAGACCACCGGACAATTGGCCCAAAAGCCTCCGGGACCGCTGCAAAGCTTCCAGATCGAGCGCTGACCATGCCCAAAAGGCGCGGCGCACCGTCCATGAACCCGTCCATACCAAAATGCAGACGAAAGGCTTGGTTTGTGGCGAGCAATAACGGATGGCAGGGACCTCGGGATGAGCGCAGCTGTGGCAGCGCCACCGCAAGTGAGTTCCGTGGTTACTGGCGCCGTTAGGGCCGCCACAAAGTAAGTCGGGCGTCTGTATTTTGGTATCAGGGGGTTTTGGGGCCAAAGCTGCGCACCATTTTGACCATCGCCTGCACTTCGTGATCGCCAAAGCGCCATTCAAAGGCGGGCATGCGGCCTTTGCCGTTCTTGATCACGTTGGCGATCTGCTCGTCGGTGCGCGCGCTGTGAAATGCAGCGTCTGTGAAGTTGGGCAGGCCGCCGAGCATGCGGGAACGGTGCCCGTCGCCCTGGCCACCCTTGCCGTGACAGCTCATGCAGGCGCGGGTGTAGAGGTTCTGCGCCGCCTTGTCATCGAGCGGCTGGCCCGAGGACTTGGCCTTGCCGCTGCCCGAAGCACCGGCCGCCCCCTCACCGCCGCCCTTGCACCCCATGGCCCCAGCCAAGCTCAGCGCCAGCGCCATCAAGCACACCACCGTCCATCCACGTGTCGTCATCAGTACCCCACTCCTTGCACGAGCTTGCCCAGTTCGCGCGATTCGCGCTCTGCGGCGTACTCCAGGTCTTCAATGGAGATGGCCCGTTGGGCGTCTGCGGCGCGGAACGCCGCGCGCAAGACCGCATTTTTGATGTTGCCGCCCGACAGCTCATACTTCTCCGACAACCACTCCAGCTCCAGATCCTCGTCCACGGGCGCCTCGGTCGGCAAGTGCACACGCCACAGCCGGGCGCGGTCTTCGGGCTCGGGAAAGGGAAAGTCCACGCGGAAGTTGATGCGGCGCTTGAAGGCGTCGTCGATGCTCTTTTCAAAGTTGGTGGTCAGCACGCAGATCCCCGAGTACTCCTCCATCTTCTGCAAGAGGTAGTTGACCTCAAGGTTGGCGTAGCGGTCGACGGAGCTTTTGACCTCGGTGCGCTTGCTAAAGAGGCTGTCGGCCTCATCAAAGAGGATGATGAACTGGTTGGAGGCCGCCGCCGAGAAGACCTTGTTGAGGTTCTTCTCGGTCTCGCCGACGTACTTGGAGACAATCTGGCTCAGATCGACCTTGTAGAGGTCCATGTTCATCTGGCTGGCCAAGACCCCCGCCACCATGGTCTTTCCCGTCCCAGGAGGGCCACTGAAGAGCACGCTCAGACCCTTGCCGCTGGTCATCTTGCGGTCAAAGCCCCACTCGTGGAAGACCTGGGTGCGCATGCGGGCGTGGCGCAGGATCTCCTGGAGCACCTCGACCAGATCCTCGGGCAGGATGAGATCGTCCCAGGAGGCCGTACGACGCACGCGCGTGGCCACCCCGCTCAGACCCTGTCCAAGCTGTATCCGACACGCCAGATCCAGATCCTGAGGCTCTATGGGCGCTTTGAGTTCACGGGTCCGCACAGCGGCCTCCTCCGAGGCGTAGTCCAGGACCCGGCCGATGACCCCGGCGGTGAAGCCGTACTTGAGGGCAAACTGGCGCACGTCGAGCGACTGGGCCAGCAGCGCGTTGCCGCGCTCGACCATCGCGCGCCACAGCCCGATCCGGCCATAGGTGTCGGGGACCTCCAACCCAAGACGGGTCGAGAACCCCTGGCCTGCGCCGCCAAGGCCCACCTCGTCGCTGATGGCGGTGACCAGACCCATGCCGGGCGCCATCCTGGCGATCTGATAGAGATAGGGCAGCGGCGGACAGAAGCCGCCCTTGACCATGGAGTCATCAAAGTTGGCCATGCACAGGGCGGCGTTGTGCAGACGCGCCTCGCGGGCCATGTCTCTAAACGCCTTGTCGCGCCTTGAGGCCGGAATGGCCGCGCGTGACAGATCCACCTCCAGCAAGCGCCGCCCCACGGCCTGCGCCAGACAACGGGACACCGAGCGCTTGCCCACGCCGTGCTGACCCGTCAGCACAATCAGCGGGGTGTGCCCCTGCGCCATGCCGGGCCGCCCCATATAGTCCACCAGCGCCTCCAAACGGCGCGAAATGGCCGGATCGTAGATCAACTGGTCCAGCGGACGCTCGGGGATGGCCAACGAGGCGTAGGCCTGCATCGCGGGGGCAAGCTCGGGGCTGCCGATGAGCCACTGCGCCATGCGCTCGGGCATCTTGAACTCGCGCAGCAGCAGGCTCTTCTCCAGCCCAGCCCCCGACTCTTCCATGTGCAGGAGGTTGAAGCGCAGCAGCGGCTCCGAAGGGCTGAACGCTCGGCGCCCTGCCCTACGACCCGCGTCATCCCCCCCAAACAGATCCAGCGCCAGACTGACGGTCGGACGCTTGCGGGTGACGTCGTTGTGGAGGTGCGAAAAAAGCCTTTGGAAGGTCAACTCGATCTCGGGCGCCAGCCCCAGGATCAACACCTGGTAGGCAAAACGATCCAACCCAAAGCGCTCGGCCACCTCCAGCAGCGGCAGGCGGCACCCACCGGCCTTCTTCTTCACGCTCCAGATCGTGGCGGCCTCGCGCAGGTGGATCCGACGCGTCAACGCCTGGATCTCTGACAAGCGCCGGTTGATCTCTGGATCCTGCGACACCGGACGCTGCCCCGTGGCCCGCTGCACCAGATCACCAAACTCGCCCTCGCGCAGCAAAAGCCCGGGGAAGCGCTCCTGAGGGGCGTCGGGTTGTTGCTGTCGTCGCCGCTGCACAAGGCGCTGAAGTTCCAGGATGAGGGCCAGACGGCGCAGTTCCTCCCGAACGTGCTCCATGGGGTCTTTATAGATGGGCAACTGGGCCAGTTGCACCTCATCGAGCTTGTCCAACAGGCGCTGGGCGGGCAGAACAACCCTTTTCATGGCTTTGGTCTCCTCTGGGGGGCGCGGACCTCGACCCACAACCCCTCCGAACCGGGCTTCACCTGCGCAGGACCAACCACGGGGGCGTCTTTGGCCACGGGCAACACGCTGTCGGTGATCTCCAATGGGGCCTGGACCTGAACTTCGGTCGCCAGTGACGCCGACACCAGCGGCGCCTGACCCATGGGCTTTTCCAGAACGTGCACAGCCACGCGCCCTTGCGTGGCTTTCAGACGGTACTCCAGCAAGAGCAAGACCGCCAAGCCCCCGTCCCCAGTCACCGAGGCGGTTTCCTGCAATGAGTCCGGGCGCTGGGCCTTGCCGTCGAGGCGCAAAACATAGCCGCCGACCACCTCAGGCCCCAACTCCGAGGCCAACATGCGGCTCTCCAGCGGCTCAAGCTGTCCCGATCGGTCCAAATCAAAGCGCGCCCGCAACCGATCGGCGCGCTTGCCCTTGGGGATCTCCATCATCAAGAGCACCTCGACGCTCAACGCACCGTCAGGCGCAGTCTGCACGTTGGCGATGGCCCGATGGCGAGGGTCGAGTTGGTGGGCTTGTGCGGGGGCGGCCCAAAATATCAGGGCCGCCAGCGTCAGCAGGAGATCAGTGCGCATGGCTGTGGTGGGAGTGCAGATCGAAGAGGGCGCGGATGTCGTGGGTGGCGCCGCGATCACGCGGGAACCACAAGGACGGCGTCAGGCCTTTGTCGCGCAGCATCTTCTTGGCAGACGGCAGCGTCGGCTTGCTCTCGCCGTCGCCCACAGGGCGAGTCCCAAAGCCGTCACAGACCACCGGGGCGATGCCGGGCGCCTGAAACTCGTCGCCCTGCGTCAGGACCCAGATGGGGTTGGTGATGGCGTAGGGGGTGACCAGACGCGTCTCAGCCGGGGTCAGGTCCCCAAAAGTGTCAGAGCCAAAGCCAAGCGGCCCGGCCAACGAGCCCACCGCCTCGGTGAGGTTGATGGGGCCAAGCTCCAACGGCGCCACCACGGGGAAGAGCGACTGGAAGCCCACGACCTCGGTCACCAGCCACGAGTCTTTGTCCAACGCCACGTCGGTGGTGAACTCAAAGGTGCCGTTGCTCATGTTGATGTCAAAAGTCTCGATGATCTGGCCGTTGAGGATCAACGTTCCCCGGCTGACATCGACCCAGGGCGCGGCCTGGACCTTGACCCTGACCTCGACGGTGCCGTCGGTGTCTTTGACGTCGGAGCCGATGGGCTGGCCGTTGACAAAGAGTTCCACGAAGGGGCCGTTGGTGACGATCGCGCGCTGACTTTGCAGACCGCGCACCACGGCCAACTCGTCCACAAAGGCGGGATCATCGTTGCCCACAAAGACGTAGGAGCGCGGGAAGCCGGGCTCCTCCTCATGGTCATCGTGGCTGTCCGAGTTGCCCAGGCCCGCAATGCGGTAGCCCTGGTTGAGCAGGTTGAACCAGTCGTCCACAAGCCCGGGGAAGGCCACCTCGCCGCCGTCACACAGAATGGAGCCGGGATTGGGGAGATTGTCGCGCAACTCATCCGAGATATCCAGGCCCGCGACGCTCGGCGGCATGCGGAAGTGGCGCACCTGATCCTGGCGCTTGCCGTTGAAGATCTCCATGGCATCAAAGTTGAAGCTGAAGGTCGATTCCAGGTTGCAGTTGGGCTCATCGACCTGGCATTCGGTGCCGTCTTCGGTGCGGAAGCGGCGGAACGCAGGGCCGTTGGTCGAGACGATGGCCGCAGGGCTGAAGCCACCGCTGCTGATCTCGGGAATCTGGGGGTCGAGGGCCGACACGCCGTGCTGCGAGAAGTAGCCCAGGATGGAGTCGCGGGCGTGGTTGACCTGGATGATGGTGTTGTCAGGGCCGAATTTGCCCATGGAACGCAGCCGGTCAAAGATCTCGTCGGGCGTGCTCAGCGACCATTCAAAAGAGCCGCGGGTGATCTTGCTGACGTCGCGCTTGAGGGGGAAGCCGTTGAAGTGACCGGCCTCCAGGGTGGTCAACTCCAAGCCGACCATGCTTGAGGCCCACTGGTTGACGCCAAGCTGCTCGATGGTGGGTTGGTAGTCGGTCACAAAGTTGTGATCGGTGGCCACCAGCATCTCGACGCCTTCGCCGATGCAGGATGTGACGCGGTCTTCAAGCGTGAGCGAAGAGTCCAGCGACGGTGCGGCGTGGAGGTGGAAGTCGGCGCTGATGTAGCCGGTGGTGTCGATGACGCGCTTGAGCACGGTCGTGACCGGGAAGTTCTGGCCTGCCTCGGCGCGGAAATCGACGCGCTGCACGTCGTACTCCATGCCGCGAGAGACAAAGATGGTGTAGGCCTTGCCAGGGCGGACCTCCAACTCGATGTTGCCGTCGGCGGTGTAGCCGCGGGCCTCGATGTACTGGAGGGTTTCGGGGCGCGTGGGGTCATCGACGATGAAGTCCGAGGGGCGCCATTCCTGCCCAGCTTCCAGATCAAAGAGGTACTGGCGGCTCTCTTTGCCGGCGTCGCTGGGATCGATGGTCCCGACGATGGTCACGCGGCCGGGCAGATCGCGGCCCAGTTCATCGCGGATTTGCACGGTGACCGTGGCGGGCGTGGGCGCTTCGAGATTGAGCAAGGCGCCGCCGCTGCCCACGGTGAAGCTGACAAAATCAGACAAGTCGGGATCGACTTCCACGCGGGCTCTGTAGTCTCCAGGTGGCAACTGACCCAGGAACTGCCCCTGGGCATCGGTGAAGAACTGGCTGATGGGGCCGGCCTCGCCGCTGCCTTCGTAGACAAGCACCGAGGCGCCTTCCACGGGGGCCAGCGTCTGCTTGTCGCGCACAAAGCCCAGGACCTTCTCGGTGGAGACGCCCTTGAGGTCGTAGATGACCTCCTGGACGCTGTTGGCGTCGCCATTACCAACGATGAAGTAGCTGGTGAAGGTGAAGGTGTCTTCGGGGGTCAGGACCTTGGGGGCCTGGGCGTAGAAGACGCCGGTGAAGGCCGAGGCGACAAAGGGCACCAGGAGGGTGTCATCCTGGACTTCGACGCCGGGGTAGACCTCTTCGTACTGGTTGGTGCCGTCTTCATTGAGGCGGTTGGCGGCAAAGTTGGGCACATCCCCGGCGGACACAAAGCCGTAAGAGACGCCGTTGCGGCTGGTGGTCATCAGACCGTCGGCCAGCAACCCGGGCAGCGCCGGGAAAGGCAGGTTGACGCCGTAGCTGTCTTCAAGGGCAAAGCGGATGTTGTAGCCCTCACCGGGCGAGAAGACGCTGTTGCCCGCGCCAAAGAGCAGCACGTGGCCAAGGGGCACGTCGAGGTCGATTTCGCCAAGCCCCACAAGGTTCAAGAGGGTGCTGGTGACATCGGAGGGGATGGGCAGGTCGGCGTCGGTGATGTTGGTCATCGACGTCTCGATCTTGATGTAGCGCACATCGGGCGCCAACTCGTAGACGGTGCTGAAGGCCAGCTTCGGGGCGCCGTTGAGTTCATCGGGCGAGGCGAGCTTGGCAAAGTCGACCTCATGGGAGTTGAGGATGACCTGGTTGAGGCTCTTGGTGAGGGTCAGGAACTGGCCGCCGGTGCCAGAGACCTTGACGCGGGCTGCGCCGCCGTCTTCGCCGGTGGACAGGACCTCGACCTTCTCGGGGACCTGCGCCTCAAGGAAGAAGAGGGGGAAGAGTTCGCCAAATTGATCGCGCCCATTGCCGCCAAGCTGGTCGCCTTCGGCCACGGGTCGGGCAAGGTCGGCGTCGATGAGGCTGCCGCCGTAGACCCCAAAGCCGCGCGAGAACCCGGGGCCTTGGATGACCACGCGGATCTGGCCATTCTCCAGCAGATAGTCGCCCACCTCGCCCAGTGATCCCGGGCCGCCGATGAGATCGGCGCGAGAGGCGATTTGGCGGGCGTTTGCGGTGGGCTCATCGGCGGACTGACACCCGCCCAGGCGCGGCACCAAACCCACCAGGGTCGCCAACATCACCACCACCAACGCGGGTGTGATCAACGCAGCCTTGTTCTTGGATGGT
The DNA here is from genome assembly GCA_937123825.1 of uncultured Pseudomonadota bacterium. GTDB lineage: Bacteria > Myxococcota_A > Bradymonadia > Bradymonadales > CAKZKQ01. Next base: position 13,523 of record CAKZKQ010000181.1, on the reverse strand, counting down.
TTTCCCATGGAACAGCTCTCCATCATGGTTCAGAAACAATCCGATCCCCCGGCCAACGCCGGGCGGTTTCTTAGAACATCAGTTGTCCGGCCAACTCCAGGCGGTCGTTGTTGAAGACGCGCGCGGGGTTTTCGATGGTGATGGTGTAGTTGGCCATCAACCGCAGCGGGCGGCCAGGGACCAGCCAGGCCAGGCCGATGGTGTGATGGGTGATTTCATCAATGGCCAACTGCGAGTCGGCGTCGGGGAGCGACACAAACTCGGCGGTGGGATCAAAGGTGGCAAAGCGGTAGGCCGGGATGAGCCCGGTGTCGAGGATGTTGTAGCCAAACTCAACGTGGAAGCCGCGGGCGACCTGCTCATTCTGAACGTCGATCTGGGGAAAAGCGAAGGTGGTCTGGATAAACTGGGCGTTGAGGATGGCGCCGTAGGCCGACACGCTCAGGTCTGCGGCCAGACCAAAGATCTCGGTGTCGATGACGTCGGCCAGATCGCGGGCGGTCAGCTCATTGTAGTACGCCCCAACACCGAGCGTGACCATGTCTTCGTAATGAAGCGCCAGGCGGCCGGTGTAGGAGAGTTGATCGTTGTCGTTGAGGGGTTGGTTGGCGTCGGTGCCGTTGGTGGCCGCCAGCGAGTAGGACAGCCCCAGACCCAGATCACTGAAAGTGATGGGGTCAAAGTTGGAGACCATCACGCCCACCTGACGGGGCAGGCTCAGGCCGTTGACGCCGGGGCCCTCAACGCCGCGCACACCGCGGCTCTCAACCGCGCGGGAGACAAAGAGGATGTCGGTGGTCGAGCGCAGCTCTTCCATGTCAAACGGGGGCTTGAACTGACCCAGCGAGATGTCGACCCCTTCGATGGGCGAGTAGGCAAACCAGGCGTCGCGAAGCTCCGTGTTGACGCGCCCGGTGGCGGTGTTGCGGGCATCAAAGCGGTTGATGGCGCCGTCGAGTTGGAGCCGGAATGAGATGTCATCAAAGGAGCCGTCGATGGTGAAGCGGGCGTTGCCCAGCGTAAAGCCATCGTTGAGACCAATGAAGGCCGTCTGGCTCTCGTCATCCTCTACGGCGACGTATTCGGTGCGCAAAAAACCGCTGAAGACCAGGCCAAAGGACGCCGGTTCTTCGTCTCCGGCGAGGTATTCGCCGATGCCGTCGATCCGCTGGCTGTTGTTCTCCATTTCGGCTTGAAGGGACTGCAGGGCCGTCTTAAATGCCTCCACATCGGCGCGCAGCGCTTTGGCCGCCTCGCTGTCGCCGTCGCCAGCGGCGTCCATCTTGGCCATGCGCTCTTCGAGCACCGCGATCTTCTCGCCAAGCTCCTTGAGCTTCTCCATGGCCTGCTGGAGCGTCATCTCCTGCTCACCAGCAGGCGCATCATCCTGGGCAAAGGCCACGTTTCCGGCGCTGCACAACACCAACGCCGTCACCGCGCAACCCAAAGTCTTCCGCCATTGACCTTGCATGGTCTGCTCCCCTCCTTTCTTTCGATAGGCTGTCTTTCACAATTCTGTGCGAGCCGCCCCATACATACCAACACCATGGGCCTGTGGCCAGTCGCAGAGAGGATGTTCAAAAAAGAACGTGCATTGGCCAGGGTTCATGATGATTGAGGGTGGAGAGCGCCTGCCCAGGCAGCGTTTGGCGCTTGATCCGCGCCCTGGGTTCGGTTACTCCAGTGGCGTCGTGACCCTGAAGGAGTTTCGCCATGAGTCAGCCCATCCGCGTCGTCTTTGTCTGTCTGGGAAACATATGCCGTTCACCGCTGGGTGAAGGGATCTTCCGACATCTGGTTGAAGAAGCCGGTTTTGCGCACCAGTTTGTGATCGACTCGGCCGGGACAAGCGCGTACCACGCCGGTGAAGCCCCCGATCCGGGCAGCATCCGGGTGGCCCGCAACAAGGGGATCGACATCACGGCCCAGCGCTCGCGGCAATTCAAGCGCGACGAGCTGGACCGCTGGGAGTACATCGTGGCCATGGATCCGGCCAACCGGCGCAACATTTTGCGTCTGGTGGACAACGATCCGGAGCCGCTGCGCGGCAAACTGTGGTTGATGCGCAACTTTGAGCACGAAGAAGACGGCAGCGGGCACGACGAAGGGGTGCCCGATCCGTGGGGAGGCGGCCCGCGTGGCTTTGAAGACGTGTACGCGATCGTGGAGCGTTCCTGCGTCAACCTCCTGAAGTCCATCCGTCAGGCCCGCGGCCTCTGAGCGACGAATCGGGGCGGCTGGCGCCACAAGAAGCGCAAGTTCCCCGACCAGACAACGAAGAAGTACCATGTCCACCAACCTCGAACAGAAGCTGGCGCGCAAGATCGCCCAGGCCAACACCGACTTCCAACTCATCGAAGACGGCGACCGCATCATGGTCGGCGTCAGCGGCGGCAAGGACTCCTGGGTCATGCTCCACATGCTTGAGCGCATGCGGCGCGTGGCCCCGATCCACTTTGAGTTGGTGGCCTTTCACCTTGATCAAGGCCACCCGGGCTTTCCGACCGACGTCATCCAGAAGCACTTTGATGAGCACGGCTTCACGCACGTCATCCACTCGCAGGACACCTACTCGGTGGTCAAAGCCAAGCTCAAGCCTGGCCAGACGACCTGCTCGCTGTGCAGCCGCCTGCGTCGTGGGATCATGTACAACCAGGCGGTGGAGCTTGGGTGCAACAAGATCGCGCTGGGCCACCACCGCGACGACATGGTCGAGACGCTCTTGCTGAACATCTTCTTCAGCGGTCAGCTCAAGGGCATGCCGCCCAAACTCTTTAGCGACGACCGGCGCAACATCGTCATCCGGCCGCTGGCGTACTGCGGCGAAGAGATGATCGCCCGGTACGCCCGCGAGCAGGGCTATCCGTTGATCCCGTGCACGCTGTGCAGCGCCCAGGATGGGCTCCAGCGCGACGCCATGAAGGCGATGCTCAACCAGCTTGAGGCGCGCTACCCCGAGGTGCGCAACATCGCCTTTGCGTCCATGGCCAACGTGCGCACGACCCACCTGCTCGATCGGTCGCTCTACGATCCCAACGACGCCGAAGCTCCGGCGCCGGTCAGCGCCGAAGAACTTGTGGCGTCCATCCCTGTCTGACACATAATAGCTCGACGCAACTGCCGCGCACGGACGCGCGGCCAGCGAGACCACTTCTCAAGGAGGAGATATGCACCGCAGCCAGGGCCTGTGGCCCCTGACTTTGACCGCGCTGGCGCTGCTGGCGATCACCATGACCAGCACCCAGGCCCAGGCTCAGGTCCCCTCGACGGGGGATTTCGGCGCAGGCATCATTTTGGGCGAGCCATCGGGGCTGACGGGGAAGCTGTGGTTCAACCCGTCCAACGCGTTGGATGTTCACCTGGCCTTTGACTTCACCGATGAAGCGGTGGCCATCTTCAGCGACTACACCTACCACTTTGACCTGATCAAGCTGCGCTCCAACGTGCAGGTCGAGTTGCCCTTTTACGTGGGCATCGGCGGCAAGCTCCTGGTCGACGCCAACAGCGACAACGAAAATGAGAAGGATGCGGCGCTGACGCTGGGCGCGCGCATTCCGCTGGGCATGTCGGTGCTCTTCAAGAAGGCGCCGCTGGAGATCTTTTTGGAGATCGCCCCGGGGTTGCGCGTGGTGCCCAAGACCAGCGGCGACCTCGATGGTGGCATCGGCGTGCGCTACTACTTTCACTGATGCTGGCAATCTGCAGGTCAGAGCGTTAACCTGCGCCGTGATCACGGGCTATGGGTGTGAAGGATTGCGCAGGTGCATGCCTGCGCAAACCCCACCGCGCGGCCCTCCAACCCACGACGACTTGTGCGCAGAGACCAGCAAACATCCAAACGGGGCAAAGAAGCCCTCCAGGACGCTCGTCAGCTCTTGCAAGAGGCCAAAGAGCTTGATGCACAGGTCGATGTGCGTCGGCTGGACGCCGGCCAGATCGTGGAGCGTTACCAGGGGCTGTGCGACACGCTGGTGCGCAACACCATGCGACAGTTGTCGCTAAGCCGCCGACACCAGGATGACATGCTCGGCGATGCCCACACGGGGTTGCTCGAAGCGCTCGACCGTTATGATCCACAGCAAGGTGCAGCGTTCTCGACCTTTGCCTACTACCGCATTCGGGGACAGATCCTTGATGGGCTGCGCCAACGCGGCGTCATTCGGCGCACGCGCTCTGCGCACGCAGCCCTGAGTCAGGCCGCCACGCGCCTTGCCCAGGCAGAACCGGCGCCTGAAACCAGCGCCGCCTCCTCACCGCGCTCAGACCGCCGCTTACAGCACGTGGATCGGACCATCCGACAGATGAGCGCGGCGTGGATGGTGATCCAGACCCTCACCGCTGAGAGCGAGCAGCGCGAAGCGCGCCGCCGCCCTGACAAACGCTTGCTCGACGCCCAGCAGCGCCAACAACTGCACCAACAACTCTCTGTGATGCCCGACACCGAGCGGCAACTGCTTGAGATGGTGTATTTTGAGGGTTTACAGCTCCAGGAGGCCAGCGCCAGGCTGGGGTTTTCCAAGTCCTGGGGCACCCGAACACACGCCAGAGCGTTGCTGAGGCTGCAAAAGTTGATGAGCAGTGGATGAAAGACCGCATAAAGCCCAGCGCGCGTGATTTTGCTTAAAAACGCCCCTCAACGGCCTTCTCAACGGCCTTAAAGCCACTTTAAACACCTCCCAAACGCCCCCAAAGAGTCCTTGAGCACCCAGGAAAAAACTGCGTTTGCCCACAACGGTGTTGACGCCCTGGCCAGGATTGTCTTACCTCTGATCAGGCAGCTGTTTCAGCACAACAGTCTATCCGATGGGAGAACAACACATGAGCTATAAGATCTACGTCGACCGGGATGAGTGCATTGGCGCGGGCACCTGCGTGGAGTGCGCCCCCAACGTCTTCGTGCTCGATGACGAGAACATCGCCATTGTTTTTGACGCCGCTGGCGACTCGGACGAGGACGTCCTGGCCGCCGCTCAGGACTGCCCCCAGCAGTGCGTCTATCTCTTCAACGACGCCGAAGAGCAGGTCTACCCCTGACCTGACCCCTACCCCGCCGTGGACGCCTCCAACAAAGGCGAGCACGTCTGGTGTGCCGAGATCATCGGGCTGGACCGGACCGATGCTCTCTGGCCCCATTTCCAAATGGCCGAAGAGCTGCGCTTGCGCCGCATCTACGGCTACCCCAAAGACAACGCCCTGCCACCCCATTTGGCGCAGCGGCTCTTAGAGCCCGCGTTTGCCGCCGATGTGCGCGCGTGCCTGCTCGACGACGGGCTGGACGCACTGCTTTGGTGCGTCGACCGTCTGATCCTCGCTGCACAACCAGAGCCACAGAGTTGAGTGTTTATTTGTCGGCGTCGTCTTTGGACGGGGGGAGGTTCATTGCGCGGACCAGCGCGGCGCGCAGGAGCGGATCAAAGCGGCGGATCAGGACCGGGGCCAGATCGCGGGGGCTGAGCTTGGCGCTTGTGACGGTGAGGCGAGCCTGCTCTTCACCGGGCTTGTGGGCCTCGACCTTGCGTTGCCCGCTGCGCAGTTGGGCGCTGAGGATCCAGGACTCCTCCTGGAGGGTGGAGGGCGCGTAGAAGGTGGCCTTCCAACGCCTGCGGTCGGGCTTGGCCTGCGGCACCTTCTGAGCATCATCGCCTTCGTCACCAGCGTCCTGGGCGTCGGCCTGCTCGTCTTCTCCCTCTGCAGGCTCTTCTTTGTCTTCGGGCTTGGTTTCGTCGGGTGCCATGGGCACCACGCTCAGGAGGCGTTGACCATCGTGGCCAAGCACGAGCCAGCCCCCATCGGTCTTGGGCAGCGGCGCCAGAAAACCGATCTTTTGGCCCGCTTCGGGCGCTCGACGGATGACGTCTTTGTCTTGATCTTCGGCGGACGGCTCAGCTTCGGGCTCGACGGCGCGGTGGATGACAAACCCATCGACCTTTTCAATGGCGTCCAGATCGGTGGGGACTTCAACGCGCCCCGGCGAGAGCAAATAGGCCGGCGCGCCGCCCAGGTGCGAGGCGTGGATCTCGTTGGATTTGGAGACGCGCACGTTGCCAAGCGGCTTGAGCTTCTGATCCATCACCTTGGTGATGGCCTTGCGGGCGCGCAGGCGCATCAGACGCTGTCCGTGCTGGTCCACAAAGTCCAGGCGCTTTCCGGGCCAGGCATAGGCGGCTTCGAGCGTGTTTCGAGGGGGAGAATAGACGCCCCGACGACCGTCCTGGCGTTGGCGGCGACAACCGCTGAGCAGGACCAGCGCGGCCAACGCCACCAGGAGCCACGGCCACAAACGACGGTTCGGCGCGCCCAATCCTCTCACAGCGAAATCCCCTGGTTCTGGCAGATCTGGTCAAGGATGCCGTTGACAAAGCCCGGCGTACGTTTCTCGCCGTATCTCTTGGCCAGCTCCACACAATCGTAGATGACGTCTTTGGGGGGTGTGACCCCCGTCAGCAGTTCAAACGCCCCGATTCGGAGGATATTCCGGTCAATGATGGCCATGCGGCGGACCTTCCAGCGCTTGCTGGCGCTGCCGATGACCTCATCGATCTGCACGGCTTGCTCTTCACAAGCTTCGCTCCAGTGACGAGCCAGCGTGGCGGCCTGGGTGCCGACGTCCGGGCGCTTTTTGGAGCGGCTCTGGGGGTTTTGGGCCTCGACCTGCTTGGAGACCTCCATGGCCTGGGCCCAACCCTGGGCGTCGTCGGCCGGCTCGGGCGCTTTGCGGGACATGATCCGCGGCAGCTCCTCCTGAATGGAGACCGAAATCGGCTCGGAAGGGATCGGCAGGCCGCTCTGGTAGAGAAAGGCCTCGCGGTTGCGCTGCCAGATGGTGTGCGCCGACAAGCCGCTCATGTCCATGGCGTAGAGCACACGGAAGGTCAACTCGCGACAGGCGCGCCGCGCTTGGGAGCGCGGGCCGATCTGCTGGGAACCGGTCATCTCACACACCCCTCACATCTGGGCCAGGAGGTTGACCATCTCCACTGTCGCCAGTGTGGCCTCCTCGCCCTTGTTGCCCGCCTTGGTCCCGGCGCGCTCAATGGCCTGCTCAATGGTATCGACCGTCAACACGCCAAAAGACACCGGCACGTCGGTCGACAGGCCCGCCGAGCTGAGCCCGGAGGTTGCCTGAGAGCAGATGTAATCAAAGTGGGGCGTGGCCCCTCGGATCAGCACGCCCAGCGCGATGACGCCGTCGTAGCGCCCGCTGGCCGCAGCCTTTTTGGCCGCCAGCGGCAGCTCAAAGCATCCAGGGACCTTGTAGACGGTCACCTGAGCCAGATCGCCGCCGTGACGCGCGATGCAGTCCAATGCGCCTTCAACGAGGCGATCGGTGATGAAGTTGTTCCAGCGGCTGGCGATGATGGCCAGCTTCTGACCGGTGGCCACGAGGTTGCCCTCGACGACCTTGGCGGTGGGTGTGGACATGGTTAAGCCCCTTTCAAAGCTCACAGTTCAGGGATCGGCACGGAGGCGACGATCTGAAGCCCGTAGGCCTCCAGACCGACAATGTTGCGCGGGTTGTTGGTCAGCAGGCGGATCTGGCCCACGCCCAGATCGGAGAGGATCTGCGCGCCGGTGCCAAAGTCCCGGAAGACGGGGTTGACCTGGTTGACCTCGTCGGCGTCGATGGCCGGAGGCTGGACGTAATCCTGGGGGGTGCGGCCTTTGTCGGCGTGGACCACGTGGGACATGACCGTCTTGTAGGGCGTCTGCTGGGCCGGGTACATGTAGAGGATCACGCCCGCTTCGGCCTTGGAGATGGCCGAGAGCGCCCCCTGGAGCGTGTGCCCCTGGTGGCTGGTGGTGGCCTTGAAGACGTCGGTGACCACGTTGTGGTACTGGACGCGGACCAGCGTCTCGGTGTCGGGCGACGGCTGCCCCTTGATGAGCGCCACGTGCTGTGAGCCATCGACGAGGCTCTTGAAGACCGCCACGCGCAGGTCATCGCCGTACGCGGTGGGGCAAGGAGCCTCGACGAGCTTCTCCACCAGGCTCTCGGTCGACAGGCGGTACTGGATCAGATCCGCCACCGAGATGATCTTCATATTGTGTTCTTCGGCGAAGCGCACCAGATCGGGCATGCGGGCCATGCTGCCGTCGTCGTTCATGATCTCACAGATCACGCCCGAGGGATCCAATCCGGCCAGACGCGCCAGATCGACCGAACCCTCAGTCTGACCGGTGCGGACCAGGACGCCGCCGTTGCGCGCCCGCAGCGGGAAGACGTGCCCGGGGCGAGCCAGATCTTCGGCCCTGGCCTCGGGGTCGATGGCGACCTGAATGGTCCGGGCGCGGTCGGCGGCGCTGATGCCAGTGGTGACGCCGGTGCGGGCCTCGATGCTGACGGTGAAGGCGGTGCCGAAGGGGGTGTTGTTGTTCTGGACCATCATTGGCAGTTGGAGGTGCTCGATGCGCTCCTGCGTCAACGACAGACAGATGAGCCCGCGGGCGTACTTGGCCATGAAGTTGATGGCCTCGGGGGTGACTTTCTCGGCCGCGATGACCAGGTCGCCCTCATTCTCGCGCCCTTCGTCGTCCACCAGAATGACCATCTCGCCGTCACGGATGGCATCGATGGCCTCTTTGACGCGCGTGGTGATCTCCGAGAAGTTCTTGTGCTCTTGACTCATGGTCTGACCTCAATCCAAGCCGTAGATGTGTCCCGCCACGGGCACAGCGATCTCGATGTCCTGACCAAGGCGCCGCACCTGGGCGCCCTGGGTTCGGGTGGCCTCGTCGAGCTTGCCCACCCCGTTGCCGCCCAGCGGTGTGGGCGCGGTTGCGCCGCCGATAAAGACCGGCGCCACGTGCGCGATCCAGGCGTCGATCACCCCGGCGTCCATAAACCGCGCCAGGGTCTCACCACCGCCCTCGACCAAGACGCTGGAGATGCCGCGCTCGACGAGCACTTCCAGCAAGATCTTCAGGTCGAGGCCGCCGCCGCGCCTCTCTGGACAGGCGATGATCTCCACCCCCAGTCCGTCGAGCGCCTGACGGCGTCTGCCCAGTGTGACGCTGCCCGAGACCACCAACAAGGTCGGTGCCTTGGACAAGCCGCGCTTTTGCAGGTGGAAGATCTGCGCGTCGAGCGGTGACTTCAGAAACGGATCAATGATGATCCGCACCGGGTCACGCGCGCCACCAGGACCCGCCATATCCTCCCCAAGCCGACAGGTCAACCTTGGGTTGTCTTTTGCGACCGTGCGACGCCCCACCAAAATGGCGTCCACCCGGTCGCGGAGCCTGTGAACGGCTTGACGGGCGACCTCACCGGTCATGGGGAAGGAGTCCCCACGACGCGTGGCGATTTTGCCATCGAGGCTCATGGCCACCTTAGCAGTGATGTGCGGACGGCCATGAAGGATGCGTGTGCAGAAGGGGGCGTTGAGGCGCTGCGCCTCGTCTTCGAGCACCCCGCAGGTCACCTCGATGCCAGCGTCAATGAGCGCCTCAAGGCCTTTGCCGCAGGTGCGGGGGTCGGGATCCACCATGGCGGTGACGACCCGGGCGATCCTGGCCTTGATGATGGCCAGCGTGCACGGCGGCGTGCGCCCGTAGGAGAAGCAGGGCTCAAGGTTGACGTAGAGGGTGGCACCAGCGGGATCATGGCCGCGGGCCTGTGCGTCTTTGAGCGCAGCGATCTCGGCGTGATCCAGCCCGGCGCGGGCGTGGTGTCCCTGACCGATGAGTTGCCCGTCGCGCACCAGCACACAGCCCACCATGGGGTTGGGCGCGGTTCTGCCGTAAGCAAGGCGAGCATGCTCAAGGGCCATGCGCATCCAGACTTCGTCTTCTGGACGCGGCGGGGCGAGGGCCAGTCGGTCAAGGATATCGGCAGGCCCGGTGTGGTTGTTCATGATGTCCCCCGAGGGCGTCAGGTCAGGTGACGCTTCTCGATCTCAAGGATGCGGTGAACACGTTGGGTGCGACGATCGTCGGGTCCTGGTTCAAAGGGGGTCTCCAGGAACGCGGTCAGGCATTCGCGGGCGGCGTGTGCGCCAATGATGCCAGCGCCCAGACAGAGGACGTTGGCGTTGTGGCGCTCGCGAGCCATGCGGGCCTGCAGGCCGGTGCTGGCGCTGATGGCGCGCACACCGGGGACTTTGTTGGCGACCATGGCCATGCCCATGCCGTCGAGCCCGATGAGGATGGCGCGAGAGGCCTGATTGCGGGCCACGGCGGTGGCGGCGCTCTGGGCCACTTCGACCAGATCAACGGGGCGATCATCGACCGCGCCGATCTCTTCGGTCAGGTGCCCGAGCGACTCCATGGTCTGAACGAGGACCTCCCTGAGGAGTCGACCGTGATGGTCGGCGCCGAGGATCATGGAGGCCTGGCCAGGTTCAGGCGTCTTGATGGACGCCTGCTGGTTGTGTTCGATGAAGGCGATGATGTGCCCGATGGTCCCGATTTGATCGAGGACGTCATCGGGAATTTCACCGACACCAAAGAAGGGATCGTCCTCGATGCGCCAGATCATCTCGGCGATATCGAGCGAGCTTGCGCCCAGATCGTCGATCAGGTGCTGGTCGGGGTTGATGTCACTGGAGTTGCTCTCAAGGACATCGGCCACCAGCGCAAGAATGCGCGAGGAGATTTGTGAGGACATCGCCTTATTTGGTCAGGTCCGAGGGCGATCCCCCCGGCAGACCCCAGCGCAGCTGGCGCAGGGCAAGCGGCCTTGGAGTCCGAGTGGGGGGAGAGCACTAGGTGTTGAAGATGGGCAGCACGGCGCGGCCACGGTAGTAACCGCAGCTCAGGCACACACGGTGGCCTTTCTTGGGCTCACCGCAGTTGTCGCAGTAGCCCAGGTTGGCGGGCTGCGCTTTGTCGTGCTGGGAACGGCGCATACGGGTACGGGATTTGGATTTGCGTTTCTTCGGGACAGCCATGATGCATCACTCCAATATTGCTTTGCTCAGGATTACAACGGCCTGAGCCATACCACTTTCAATCGTCTGCCTTGTCGGACATCCGGGCTTTAAGGGCCCGCAACGCCTCCCAACGCAGATCGCCATCATTGTCTTTCATCTTTTGGACTTGCTGGCTCATGTTGGCCTGCCAATTGGGGCAGTCCTGGGCCGGCTCGATCCCACACGACGGGTAGGTTGGCACCTCAAGGTAAATCGCCTCTCTGACCACATCGCTCAAGTCGATCTCAGATCCGTCGTAGAACGACACATCCAGATCTTCCTGCGTCAACTCGACCTCCTGGTCGTCCTCGTCTTCACCGACAGCCTCTGAGCGCGGCATCAAGACCGCGTCCAGTGGGATGTCCAGAACCATTTCCTGGTCTGCGGTGCACCGGCCACACAGATAGGACAGTGTGACCTGAATCGATCCGCGCGCGATGATCGTCTGGGTTCCCCCAACACGGCTCAAACGCACCTCAAAGCGCAGACCCTGGCTGGCCGCATGGACCTGGCCGCTTGGATCATTGAGCATCTCTTCAAGAGCTGCTTGATCCAAGTCAAAGGAGGACTCGTAACCGGCCTCTTTGATGTCTGCGATTTGAACCTTCACGACCTGACTCTCCTGGGTGAACAACGCGGACAAAACCCTGTGCGCGCACAAAGGTCCCGCTGCGAGTGACGCAAAATACTCTCGCCCCCCACCCCTGTCAAGCTCACTGTGGACAACCTGAGGATCGCTGGCCTTGCGCCGCTGTGGGGGCTGTGCCACAGTGACCGGCGACCGACATGAGGATTGGGATCAGAAGGAAGGACGGGGTTTGAAAAACTCATTCATAACACCTTTTAAGGTGGGCCTCGTGGTCCTGGGCTCGATCGCCGCATTCATCATTATGTATGGCGTCGTCAACCAGGAACTCGATCAGGGCGATGGCACCTACGCCGTCACAGCCATATTCAAAGACGCCACCGGGCTGGCCCCCCAGAGCAAGGTCATGCTGGCAGGCATCCGCGTCGGCGAGGTCAGCAAGATCGAGCTGATCGGCGACAAAGCCCAGGTGACCATCAACCTGCAGCGGCGGATTGAACTCAAACAAGGCCTGCCCAAGCCGCGCACCGTCACCGAGCGCGACGACGAGGGCAACACCGTCGAAAAAGAGCGGACCTACTACAAGCACGGCGCCACCGTCAGCAAAAAACAGGCGTCGCTGCTTGGCGACTACTATCTGGAGGTCACACCCGGACTCGAAGGCGAGGTGATCACCGAAAACGGCTCGATCATGAACGTCCCCGAGGCCGTCGGCCCCGAGGCCCTCTTTGAGCGCTTTGATGAGATCGCCCGCGACGTCAAGAAGGTCACCGAGTCCCTGGCCAACACCTTTGGCTCCAAAGAAGGCCAGGCCGCCCTGCAGGACATCCTCAAGCGCCTCCAGGAGATCGCCGTCACGCTGAGCGACTTCCTCAACAACAACTCCGGCAACCTCGACCGCATCGTCGCCAACGCCGAAGACATCAGCGTCAACGTCAAGGGCATCACCCGCGACGCGCGCGGCGACTTCAAGCGCATCCTCACCGACGTCAAGCGGATCACCTCCGAGGTCAACTACATCGTCAACCAGTCCGGCTCCGACGTGCAGGACGGCCTGGCGAGCCTCAAGACCACCCTCGTGCGCTTCTCTGGCACCCTCGATGAACTCAACTACACCCTCCAGAACATGGGTGAGATCACCGACAAGATCAACGAAGGTGAAGGCACGCTCGGCGTCCTGGTCAACGACCCCGCCATCGCCACAGAGACCGAAAAGGCCATCTCGGGCGTGGGCGACTTCGTCAACCGACTGCTCCAGCTCCAGACCATTGTCGAGCTGCGCAGCGAGTTCTATGTCAGCCAATCCGCACTGAAAAACTATGTTTCAGTCAGGCTACAACCCTCGCCCGACAAATATTACCTCATCGAATTGGTCGACGACACGCGCGGATCCACTCGCCAGATCCAGGAAACTCGCCTCCAAACCGACCCCAACGAACCCCCCGTCGTGCGCGAAGACCGCGTCATCACCACCGACGACTTCAAGTTCTCCATCCAGATGGCCCGGCGTTGGGGCTTCTTCACCGGACGCTTTGGCCTCATCGAGTCCAGCGGTGGCCTCGGCGGTGACCTCCACTTCCTCAACGACGACCTCGAAGTGCGCTTTGATGTCTTTGACTTTGGCGAAGACGTCAACCCACGACTGCGCACCTCCATGGCCTACTCCTTCCTGAGCAGCCTCTACCTCATCATGGGCTACGACGACATCCTCAACGACGAAACCCGCGACTTCTACTTCGGCGCCTTCCTGCGCTTCAACGACGAAGACCTCGCCGCCGTCCTGAGCACCGCCCCCGCCCCCTCATTCTGATCTTCCCCCACCGCAACATTCTCCCCGCTCCACTCCCAAACCCATCAAAAGGCTCGAAGTGGTATGGCAGCGACCAAGAATGCCAGCGACAGGTCACAGACCGCCAAGCCGCCACAGACCTGACGCAAAACCCAAGCAATTCAAAAAAGAAAAGAGAAAAGAAGCCACAGGTGTGGGGCGAGCAATGATGAGGCCCAGGGGCCTCGGGTCGAGCGAA
>CAKZKQ010000180.1 GCA_937123825.1 uncultured Pseudomonadota bacterium | reverse complement strand
AGCCCACTGTGTGAATCAAGTTGGTTCCCACAGCAAAGCCCAAATCCCAGCGGCGTGACCCCGCCAGTGAGCGCTATAATCGCCTGACTCGAACTGCCTGCGCCTTCCAACAAAGCCACCTGTCCCAAATCAAGCGCGTTCCCACAGCAAAGCCCAAATCCCAGCGACGTGACCCCTTGTGAGCGCTATAATCGCCTGACCCTAACTGCTTGGGTCACCCAACAAAGCCGCCTGTCCCAAATCAAGCGCCACCCCAACAACAACGTCACCTGCGGGCTCAATTACGTTCATTTCTGCGAAGCATCCTGCTGGAATCCACCGCCGCCCCCACAACAACGGCACCAGCATAACCAAGCCCACAAATGAAAAGGGCCAACACCCTGGAGTAAAACCTCCAAGGTGTTGGCCCTTTTCATTTGTGATGGTCTTTCAGGCTCGAATCACCCGTGGGGTTCTTCGAGGGTTTGATGTGACCTGCGTTTTTTACTCATCAAGCAGGCGGCGCAGCTCGCCGGGCACGTCGCGGGCCGAGTACTGGCGTTTGAACTCGATGACGTTGCCTTCGCTCATGATGATGTTGATGTCGTTGGCGGGGACACCGAACTCGCGCTGGAGGGCGCCGTTGGCGTCGTAGAGGACCGGGGCAGACGTGATGCCGTAGGCGTCGCGGATGGCGCTGCAGTCGTTGGCATCGGGGGCCGAGAAGCCCTCGTCGCTGGAGATGACAAAGAGCACTCCCAGGTCTTCACCTTCGAAATCGGCCATCAAGCTCTCAAAGCCTCGGGCGAAGGTGCGGCAAGGCGGACACCAGGCGGCGAACTCGAAGATCCAACCGACCTTGTTGGCGCACAGGTCGCGCACGCTGTGGGGGTTGCCGTCGCAGTCCATCAAGACCACATCGGGGGCCACGTCGCCTTCAGCGTTGCCAAAGGGCCCTTCGGGGGGGCAAAGCCCGCCCATCATGCCGCCGTCGCAGTCTTCGGAGCACGAGGCGGCGTCTTCTCCTTCTTCACACACACCATTGCCGCACTCGGGGCCTTCGGCGGGGCAGTCTGCGGCGCAGTTGTTGGTGTCTTCACCCTCTTCACACACGCCGTTGCCACATTCAGGGCCGTCGGCCGGACAATCCTGCTCGCAGTTGTCGGTGTCTTCGCCTTCTTCACACACGCCGTTGCCGCACTCGGGACCATCTGGGCCGCAGTCCACGGCACAATTGTCGGCGTCTTCGCCCTCTTCGCAGACGTCGTCGCCGCAGACAGGGCCCTGGGCCGGGCAATCCTGCTCGCAGTTGGCACTGTCCTCACCGTCGTCGCAAACGCCGTCGCCGCAAACGGGCGCATCGTTGTTGACGTCATTGTTCCCGTCGTTGTTGACGTCGTTGTTCCCATCATTGTTGACGTCGTTGTTGGTGTCGTTGTTCCCATCATTGTTGACGTCGTTGTTGCCAGCGTTGTTGGCCGTGTCCTGGCCTCCTCCGGTGTCCTCTTCCTCTGTGTCACCGCAGGCCACGCCCAACGACAACAACGACACACACAACACGACCCCGTACACACGGGTCCATTTCCAAGCGCTCATATCTTTTCAACCTCTCAAAGGATGTTCCCAGATTTCAACGGCCGCTCAAAAGGTCGAGGCCAGCCCACCTTTTGTCTCAACGGCCCTCAATGCTCTTTTGGGTTCCTCCCTCAATTTCAGCCCGTGGTTTTGGCACCACCCTCACGCACACTCGCGCTTGAATCTCCCACCACGACGCTCTGTGTTCAACGCATCACAGGCAACAAAAGCCAGTATAGAGCATGTTCACCGATTGTCTCATCATCGGCGCGTCAGCCGCGCCCCAATGAGGCCAATTTCAACGCACAAACACACTCAAGGCTCTGGTGCCCGCTCCCATCCATGGCAACACCGCCATGAACGGGGCGTCTGGCAGTACGCGCGTCTCCAGATGCGGTTTCAAAAAAACTGCCCCAACACCGACTTTTCTCCTCCCCCTGCCTTCTACACCAAAGCTCATTTTCTCAGACTGGATCTCCTCAAAAGAGACCCTTCCACCCAATACCCCCTCTGCTTCCGCATGGATTGCCGTCTTTACGGGATCGGCACACTTCGGCACGCCCTGTGCTTTACGGGGCGCATGGCGTCAGGACACGCCAGGACCCAAGGAGAGAAGATGTTCAGACCATGGATGACCACCCTGTTGGTCGTGTGCGCAATCGCCATCGGGTGCGTGGGGGGCGATGAACGCCCCAGCGCCGCAGAACCACCGGCCGCAGCGCACAAGGCGCAAAAGCGCCACGACGCGCAGGCCTACGAGGCCAGCCTTGAAAAGATCGAAGCCCGCCGCTTGAAATTGGCCCAACGCTACAAAGCCGCCGCAGATGAACCCACCCGCGATCGCCTGCGCGAACAAGCGCGCGACTTTGTCCTCAAAACCCTCACCGAAGAGATCTTCCCGGCCTGGGTTGGCACGCCCTGGGGGCTGGGCCGAGAGAGCACCTCCCAAAGGCCCCACACCAAGGACATGACCGTCGGGTGCAGCTACTTTGTCACCTCGACACTCCAGAACGCGGGCCTTCGCCTGAGCAACCGCTACAAGTTCGCCCAGGCCCCCGCCCTGCACATCCAGCGCTCTTTTGCCCCCCGCAAGGCCGACCTGCACCGCTACGTCAGCATCCCACAGCAGGACCTCTACGACTCTGTCAAAGCGCTGCCGCAGGGTCTCTACGTCATTGGCCTCAACAACCACGTGGGCTTTGTCCATGTTCACAAAGAGGGCGTCGACTTCATCCACGCCAGCTACACCGACGACCAGACCGTCGTCATCGAACCACTCTTGACCTCCAAGGCCATCGCCAACTCGCGCCCCGCTGGCTACTTCCTGACCCCCATCTTCCAGGACGACCGGCTGATTGACTTCTGGCTGCGCGGCAACAAAGTCCCCTTCCAAAACCGCTGGTGACGCCAAACTCACCAGGGTTTGGTATTAAAACCCAGGAACGCTATCCTGAGGGCCACGCGGGCTGTGGTTTTTAAGCGCTTTCAGGGGTCCATGTTCCATCCAACCCACTTCACACCAAAATCCAACACTCACCACCCGACGCGCCATCACCGCTCACCAGCGCGTCCCTCATCAAAGGCCCAAGCCACCGCGTGGCGTTCCTTGACGTGCGTCTTAAGCGCCCTCTCCTTGCTGACCGCCTGCGGAGGCGCGGACAACACCGTCCCCAACATCGACCTGATCCGCTCAGAAGAGCGCTTCCCCCCCTTGGAAAAAGCCTTCGCCGAGCCCCGCGACGACACCATCGAGGTCTTCATCCTCGCAGGACAGTCCAATATGGTGGGGCGAGCACGGGAGTCGGGGCTAGAAGACGATAAAATTGTGCCGCAGACCGGGGCCATCATCCATGTCCAGGGGCAGGTCGAGGCCGATCTTGCCGGGCAATGGCGCCCCTTGACCGCCGGTTTTGGGCGCCGCGCCGACTTCTTTGGCCCAGAGCTGACCTTTGGACTCACCCAGGAAGCGCTGCGCCCGGGTCCAAGGGTCGCCATCATCAAACACGCCGTCGGCGGCAGCGACCTCGACAACAACTGGAACGCCAGCGGCGGCCCCCTCTACCAGGACCTCCAGACACACATCGCGCAGGCCATGGAAGAGCTTGCGCCGTTGGGTGACGCGCATCTGGCCGGTGTGGTCTGGGTCCAGGGGGAAAATGACGCCGTCAACCTGGGCGCTTCAGAGCGCTACAAGGACAACTTGACGGCCTTTGTGGCCCAAATCCGACAAGACCTGGACAGCCCCCAACTGCCCTTTGTCGTGGCCTTGGTGGCCCCGTCTGAGAGTTGGCCGCATCACCCGCTGGTCCGTCAGGCACAGCGAGACGTCGCCAGCGCAGACCCCAACGTGGTCACGGTCGAGAGCGAAGACCTGCCCGTACTAAGCGGCGATCCCCTTCACTACAACGCACGCGGGCTGCAAACGCTCGGTGAACGCACCGCCGAGGCCATGGCCCCTCTACTCCCCACCTTTGTCCCCAAAGACAACCGCCCTTAGAAGGGTTTGAGCGACGCACAGGGGCAGCGAGGGTCATCGTGGCTGCTTATGTTGAACGGACTTGACCCAGGTGGAAGCGGAGCCCTTCAAGGTAGCTCGCCTCGACACTCAGAGTCCCATCGACGGCGGTCCAGGTGCCGTCGGGTTGGCGGCGGTGGTGGCGGACGCCGTCGGTGATGCCGTTGACGCCAAAGTGCAGCCCCTGAAACTCCAGCATGAAGCACTGGCCGTCGTGTTCCCAGATGTCAAAAGAGGCAAAGGGCATCTGCATCTGGTCGTAGATCTGGCGCGCAAAGGTCAGCACGTGCTGCGGCGGCATCCGGTGGTAATCCTGCAAGCCGCTGCCGCTGGAGCGAAAGTCGCCGCCCTTCAAGCCCCTGAAGAAAGCGTAGGCCAGGTCCCCAAAGACATAGACCTTCCAGTCCCCCTCGTGGCGGTCAAGCGCCTTTTGAATGACCACGCGGCGGCTGGTGCGCTTGTTGCGCTTGCGGTTGGTGTACTCAACAGACGCTTCGCCCGAGAGCTTCAACCGGGTCTTGATGAGATCACCCGTGGCCGCCTTCACGCTGGGCCGATCGTGAGAGGCGCGGACAATCCCCTCGGCCTGCTCGGCGCTGTGGGCCAGCGCCACCCCCGTGCTGCTGGAGCCCTCGGCCTGCTTGATGACCACCGGGTAGGGCAAGCTCGGCAGCGCCCCCCGGAGGTCGGTCCAGGTGCCAAAGACCCAGGTGGGGATGGACTCAATGCCCAGCTCTTTCTTAAAAAACTCCTGGTAGACCTTGTTCTCGTGGGCACGCAAAATCTCATAGCGCGGCAAGAGCGTATTGCGCTTGCCCAGCGTAAAGATGATGTCCTCAATAAAGAGCTTGTACTCGGTAAAACGCGTCCCCGAGTAAAAAATCACCTGCCCTTCGATCTCGCCCAACGCCTGACGATTGGCCAGGGCGTCATAATCGGTGACAGAGACCTCATGCCCATCCTCGCGCAGACCGCCAATGATGGGGTCAAGGTCAAGATAACGCGTGTTGTGACAGCGAAACTGCCCATCACAATCTTTAACAACCAGAATCTTCACGGAGCCCTCAAAAAGTGCGGGTCTGGGTGCGCGCACCCAGCGGGGGTCTGGGGGCTGGCCCCCACCGACCGGCCTCTGCCTTGCAAACCATCGGAGCCAACAAACCCCCAGGCCGGGGACGCGGTTTTACATCACCTGGGATGAGGCGACCAGGGTTTGCAGCATCGGATCAATGACACCACTCCAGGCGTCCTGGCGCGCCTGGCGCTGCTCGGCGGGCGTCAAGCGGCCATGGGCGTGAAGTTCGGCCTTGAGCGTGGCAGGCAAGACCACTGACGGCTCAACATCGCTCGCCGTTCGAAGCTCAGCAGCCGCCTCAAGGAGCGCATCGACGACCTCCTGGCCGCCCTGCTCGATGGCCCACGCCACCGTCGCCCACGCCAGCGCCGCATGCCCGGACTCATCCTCGATGATCATCTCCAGAACGCGCCGCACCTGCGGCACCCGACACACCGCCAGCGCCCGGGTGCTGACCAAAGTCGCAATGCTCTCGCCCACGACCCCTTCAATAAAGGTCTCCACCGCCAACTCGGCCAGCGAGCTGTGGCGCACCGGGGGCGACTGCAACGCCGCAGGCTCCACCTTGTGGCCCAGATAAGCCGACGCCAGCGCAAAACACTCCTGGGCGTGGCGGACCTCATCGATGCCCGCCTGCTGGGTCCCCACCAACAACTCGGGCGGAGCCCCGTGGGCCATCAACTCCAGCGTGGCACGCGAGAAAGAAGCGATCGAGGCGTGCTCGTAGCGCGCCGACCAGAGCCACTGGGCCCCCAGCATGTCGCGCAGCGCCTGCGGCACACTCTCAAGCCAGCGCGGCGTCTCAAAGGCCGCGCTCCAACGCTCCCCGCGACGCAGCGGCGCCACCACCGACGCCTCCCCGTCGCTCAGCGCCCTGCCCTCTTCCACACACTCGCCGTTGTCATAAAACCAATCGTAGACGCACTGATCGCCGTCCCGATCCACAAAACGCAGCCCGATGGCCTCGTAACGATAGCCCTCCGCGCCCACGTCGGACGGGCGCAGGTAGAGGAAGGTCGGACAACCCTGCGTCAACTCGTCTTCGCTGTACGAAAAACACAACTCATTGCTGCCCAACTCCTGCGCCGAAGCCTCCGGCATCGACCACTGACCGTAGGCCCCGCAAAAGTCCTCGTACTCAATGTCCAGCTCGCCGTCATCGCGTGCGGCGCAGTTGGGATCGGTCGGCGGGATCGTGGGCGGCGGATCGGGGTTGGTGTTGTTGGGGTCGGGGTTGGTGGGCGTATTGTTGGGATCGGGGTTGGTCGGGGCGTTGTTGACGGCGTTGTTGGGAGCGCCGTCAACGCCGCCATTGCCAGAGTAATCGACGTCGGTGCAGCCGATGAGGGCCGCGCTGCACACAGGAAAGGCAGCCATCGCCTGCAAGAGGCGGCGGCGCAAAAGGGCGGTGTCTGTAGCATTCATGGGGGGATGGTCCTGGAGTCGTTTTCTGTACCCGCAGTGGTGGAGTGTAGCGCGGCGGCGCCAAAACCAAAAGAGCCCGCGACCCAAAGGCCGCAGGCTCCGTATTCAAGGCGGATACAGGGAC
>CAKZKQ010000179.1 GCA_937123825.1 uncultured Pseudomonadota bacterium | reverse complement strand
ATTGAGGCGTTCCGCAAGGCCGATGAAGTCCTCTTGCATGCCGTTCAGGGCATCTCCGACCTCATCACCATCGGCGGTTACGTCAACGTCGACTTTGCCGACGTCAAGACCATCATGAGCAACATGGGGCTGGCCCTGATGGGACCCGGGCGCACCTCGGGTCCGACCCGCGCCCGCGACGCTGCCGAAATGGCCATCTCGTCGCCGCTGCTCGAAGATGTCAGCATCAACGGCGCCACCGGCATCCTGATCAACATTACCGGCGGCCCCGACCTGGCCCTCTTTGAAATCAACGAAGCCTCCATGCTCATCCAGGAGGCCGCCCACGAAGAGGCCAACATCATCTTCGGCGCCGTCATCGACGAAAACATGCGCGAAGAGATCAAGATCACCGTCATCGCCACCGGCTTTGACCGGGCTCAGCAGGGCCTCCACTTGCCGCAGCACTACCAGCAGCAGCAACCCCAGCCCCAGGCCCAACAGAACCCCTGGCAGCAAGGCCGCGGCAGCGGTGTCCAGCCCGCGCCTGCCAGCTACAACCAGCGGCCCGCCTACGAGGTGCAGCGAGGCTACGCCCCCGCCCAACCTCAGGCCCATCAGCCCGCTGCGCCCACCGCGCATCACGCTCAGAACCCCCAGGCTTACGCCCCCGCGCCTCAGCCTGCCGCACGCCCCCTGGCGCCCCCCTCGGGTCACCAGCCCGTGCGCCCTGCGCAGCCCCGCGCGACCGCACCTGCTCCCCAGCCCGCTGCCCCGCAGCAACACCGTCAGCCCGCGCCCGTCGCGCAGGCTCAGCAGCCCGCCAGCGGTGACTGGGACAACCCCTTTCGGCAGCCCCATGAGGTCACCGCCGAGCAACCCCAACTGAGCCGCTCCCGTCAGGAACACGCCGCCCCGGCGCCGTCCTCCTCCGTGGGCAACCCTCAAATCCGCCGCGGCACGCCCCGGACCAGCGAGACTCGCTCGGCCTCCTTCACGCGCCCTGGTCAGGAAACCACCAACGCCAAGCAGCCCGCGCCCAGCGGACGCCTGCGCCGCTCCAGCAACGGCGGCCTGAGCCCCGTGGAAGAGGAAGAGCTGGCCATCCCCACCTTCCTGCGCAACCCCAAAGACCGCAACCGCTGATCCACACCCCGTGACCACATCCCACACCCTTCGCCTCAAGCCCGGCCGCGACAAGGCCGTGCGTCGCAACCACCCCTGGATCTTCAACGGCGCCGTCGCCAAGATGCCCAAAGGCTGCTCGCCGGGTGACATCATCGACGTCACCGACCACAAGGGGGCCTGGCTGGCCCGAGGCACCTGCAACCCCAGCTCCAAACTCCCCGTCCGACTGATGACCTGGAATCCCCAGGAGGACATCACCCCGGAGTTGGTCGCTGGGCGCCTTAAAGACGCCATCGCGCGCCGCCCCGACATCCCCGCGCGTCGTCTGGTCCACATGGAAGCCGATGGCCTGCCCGGCCTCATCGTCGACCAGTACCACGACGTCGTGGTGATTCAGAACTCGTCGCCGCTGATGGACCGCTGGCAGCAAACCCTCGTGGACACTCTGGTCGAGACCCTCGGGCCCAAGACCATCTACGAGCGCAGCGACAAAGAAGTCCGCAAGCGCGAAGGCCTGACCGAGCGCCGAGGCCTGGTCTGGGGGCAAGAGCCCCCGCAAGAGGTCGAGATGGTCGAAGGCGACGGGCAGCACCAGGGCACCTTGCTGGTCGATGTCCGTGCCGGACAGAAGACCGGCTACTTCCTGGACCAGCGCGTCAACCGCTGGCTGGTGGCGGCCCACTGTCAGGGCAAAGAGGTCCTGAACTGCTTCTCCTACACCGGCGGGTTTTCAATCGCCGCCGTGCAGTCTGGCGCCAAGCTGGCCGTCAACGTCGATGTCTCTGCCGACGCGCTGGCCACTGCCGAACGTATGGCCAAGCTCAACGGCCTGCCCGAAGGCTCCATGGTCAACCACCGCGCCGATGTCTTTGAGGACCTGCGAAAGCGCCTCAAAGAAGGCCAGCGCTGGGATGTCATCATCCTGGACCCGCCCAAGTTTGCCCGCTCCAAAGGTGGCCTCGACCGGGCGTGTCGTGGTTACAAAGACATCAACATGCTGGCCATGAAGCTGCTCAAGCCCGGCGGCGTGTTGGCCACCTTCTCCTGCTCCGGGTTGGTCACGCCGCAACTCTTCCAGAGTGTCGTGGCGGGGGCCGCCGTGGACGCGCGGCGACAGGCCCGCATCCTGCAAAAGCTTTCACAACCCCTGGACCACCCGATTTTGCTCTCTTTCCCCGAGGCCGAGTACCTCAAGGGGCTCATCTGCCGCGTCGATTGACGCCAGGGCAGGGCAAGAGGGGCCAAAAACCTCAAACGCCGATTCATGGACGATG
>CAKZKQ010000178.1 GCA_937123825.1 uncultured Pseudomonadota bacterium | reverse complement strand
CGCCACGCTCCAAGACCCACAAGACAAACGCCGCATGCGTGACATCCCAACGACAGCAGTGCGCCTGGATCAACTGGTCAAAACGTTCCGGCTGCCAAAACCCATCCAGACGCTGATCCAACCGCTCTACACCCTCGACGGCATTCAACTCGAAGGCGGCAAAGCTTCTGCACCATGGAAGCCCCCCTCTTCCTCAGGACACGATCACCCGCTCGACCCCATTTGGACATCGGGAGGCCAACTTTTCCTGGTGCTCCACGACGAAGACACCTCGCGCAAATCCAACCCTTACGAGGTCACCCTCGCTCGCCTTATCTTGGAGCGAGGCCGCGCGCTGGGGCATCTCCCCAAAAACTCTGTGGCTGTGATGACACCACACAGGGCCCAAAAGGCCCTTTTGACGCAACAACTGGCAGGTCTTCAGGACCACATCACCATGATCGACACTGTGGAACGCCTCCAAGGAGGGGAGCAAGAGAGCATTGTGGTCTCCGCCACCGTCAGCGACCCTGTCGCCATCGCACGAACCAGCGACTTTGTGCTCAACATGCAGCGCTCAAACGTGGCCTTCTCGCGGACCAAGCAGCGTCTGGTGGTCATATGCGCCCGCACGCTGCTCGATCACGTGCCTTCCGACATAGAGGTCTACGAAACCACGCTCTTGTGGAAGCACTTGCGCCAACAGTGCGCCCACCCCATCTCTGGCCACACGCTCAACGGCATCGGCTACCACCTGCTCTCACCGTCCGTCACCGAATAAGCCCCACACCGATGCAAACCAACCACCACCGGACTCCAAAGGTATGGGTGGTCAAGCGTGTTTGTCCGTGTTAGGCAAGGCGCCTATAATTTGAGCCACACCGCCGTCAAAAGGGTTGGGCGCCCGATGTGATGAGCGAGTGTGGTTGAACCATGCGTTGCAGTGCGAAATGGGCAAGCAGGACCTCCACACCAAACCCACAGTCTTTCAAACCGATGACCGCGACGCACGGTTTTTGGAAGGGATGGGTGCGCCCAGGGAGAGCATGCCGGTGGTGGGCCAGCAAATAGACGGGCGCTTTGCGCTGGAGTCGAAGCTGGACCAGGGCGGGATGGGGTGGGTGTATGTGGCCCGGCATCTGGCCACCGACGGTCAGGTGGCCCTCAAGGTGATGGACCCGTGTTTGGGGGCCAAGGGCAAGATGCGCTTTGCCATGGAGGCCCGCAACGCCGCCATGCTCACCCACCCCAACACCGTCCGCGTCCTCGACTATGGCCAGGACGGCGACCATCCTTTTTTGGTCATGGAGCTGCTCAAGGGCGCCTCCCTGGGCGAAGTTTTGAAGTCCCAGGGACCCTTTGACCTGCGCCGCACCGTCTCCATCGCCTCCCAGGTCCTTAAATCCCTTTGGGAAGCCCACGACAACGAGATCGTACACCGCGACATCAAGCCTGCAAACGTCTTCCTCATCTCTCAGCAAGGCACCACCGACTTTGTCAAAGTCCTCGACTTTGGCATCAGTCACAACTTGAACGCTCTGGCCGATCCCTCGCAGAGCATCGTGGGTTCGCCCTATGCCATGGCGCCCGAGCAGTGGCAGGGCAAAGATCCCACGCCTCAGACAGACCTCTACGCTGTGGGTTGTCTGGTTTACCAGATGCTCTGTGGTCAAGCGCCTTTTAAAGGGCCTTCATTGCCTGAGCTTGGCATCCAGCACATGCAACACGCGCTGAGCTTTGACCCCGGGAGCTTTCCGCCCCCGTCTGCCCCACTTCAAGGGTGGATCGCGTGGATGATGTCCAAAAGCCCGTCGGAGCGGCCCCACAGCGCAAAACACGCGTTGCAGGCCCTGGAGCAGGTGGCCAAGACAAATCTGTCCATCCCCAAACGACGGGCCAACCTCGCAAGGCTGGCCCAAAGCGCCCCAACACATCAAGGAAGCGAGCCGCCGCAGACCGAAGACGCGCGGGTTTCCACCCCGGCCCTGCCGGAGTCATCGTCCCATTCGAAATCGGGCGCACGCCACAACCTGACCCTCAACCCCAGCCCGCTCATTGGCCGCGGCAAAGAGTTGGAGCAGTTGAAGGCGTTGGTGATTGAAGAAGGCAAACGGCTGGTGACGGTGGTGGGCCTTGGAGGGGTGGGCAAAACAAGCCTGCTGCGAGAGTTTGCGGGCCAGTGCATCGAGTCGTGGCCGGGCGAGATATGGTTTTGCGACCTGACCAAGGTGACGGGCGAGGATGAGCTGTGGCACGCGGTGACGCAGGCTATGGGGATCATGCTGACCCAGAAGGACCACCAAAAGCAGTTCATAGACATGCTCAACACCCGCGAGCGTCCCCTGCTGCTGATGGACAACTTTGAGCAAATCACCCATCTGGCCCCCAAAACCGTCGCAAAGTGGATGGCCGCCGCCCCCAACGCCACCTTCCTCGCCTCTAGCCGCGAACCCCTGGCCATCGCCAACGAGCACTTGGTGCGCTTGCTCCCCTTTGACCTACCTGACCCCCAGGACGGCCTGGAATCTGCCGCCAAAAACCACGCCGTGGCCTGCTTTGTCCACAAAGCCCGTCAACTCAAGCCCGACTTTGAACTGACCGACGACAACGTTGGCGACATCGTTGAACTCGTCCGCCAACTCGACGGCCTGCCGCTGGCCCTTGAGCTGGCCGCCGCCCGCGTCTCGGTCCTCACCCCCGCCCTCATTCTCCAGCGCCTCACCGAGCGCTTCAAACTCTTGCGCTCCCGGCGTCAGGACGCCAACCCCCACCAGACCACCCTCAAGGGCACCCTCGACTGGTCATGGGACCAACTGACTGCCTACGAGCAAGAGGCCCTGCGACAGTGCTCCGTCTTTCGTGGCAGCTTCACCCTTGAGGCCGCTGAGGCCGTCCTCGACCTTTCACAATGGCCCGACGCACCCTGGATCATGGATGTGCTTCAGGACTTGTTGGACAAGAGTTGGCTGACACACTCACACAAAACAAAGAATACCAACAAAATACGTTTCAGATTTTACGTCACCATCCGCCAATACGCCCTCTTCCAACGCCAGCAGTGGCTCCAGGCACAACCCTCAAACACAACCCCCGACAAAGACCACGCGCTGACTCTGCGCCACGCCCAATACTACTGCGCCCTTCCCCTGGACTGCGCCACCTGGGAAAACGACCCAAAGCCCACAAGCGCCGCAGCTCAGGAGTACGACAACCTCTTGGCCATTGCCCGAGGACCTCACCAGAAACAGGCCCACAGAGCCACCCTGGCGGTGATCACCCACCACTACCACTTTGGCCCCCATAGCGCCGCCTTCAACCTGCTAAGCGACAAACTCCATCCACAGCCACAAGATCCGCATCAACACTTGCGTTTGCTTCTGACCAAGCTTTTTTTGGTGCAGTCATCTCAGCAATACGACGCTGAATTGACCCAACAAGCGTTGGAATTGGCCCAAAGCCTGGGCGAGCGGCTTTTAGAGGGGTGGGTGTGGAGGCTCTTGGCGCTGTATCAAAGCCTCTCTTATGAGATCTCGATGCCGCACCTTGCCGCAAACCTTAATGCCCTCAATATCGGCAAGGAGACGCAAAATCATCTCCTTCAGGGGCATGCGCAGCGCAACATCGGCGTGCAGTACAGAAAGCAGGGCCAGTACGCCAAAGCCATCGAAAACTACCAAAAGGCTTTGGAGCACGCCTCCAAGCATCCTTCTTTGAGTCTGCAGTGCACGGTTCACCGCTCATTGGGGATTTGCTTCAGGCTCCAAGGCAAACTTCACGAGGCCACCGACCACTATCTGCGCGCCCTGGACATGGCCAATGAGTTGGGGCTGACTGCCATCAAAGGCTGGACGCTGCGCAACCTCAGCGCGCTTTACGAGGTCCTGGGCAAACACGATCAGGCCTTTAAACTTATCCAGCGCGCCCACGCCACCGCCCGCAAGATAGGCCACACCCCCCTTGAGGGGTGGTCCAACTACACCATGGGCATCTACCACGCAGGTCAGGGGCAGCGCGCCCGCGCCATTGACGCCTTTGCCCAGGGGCTCGGGTGCGCTGCGCGCCTTGACTCAAAGCACATGCGGGGCCTCATTCTGTGTGAATGGGCCATGATTGACTTCCATATGGACAAGATGGAAGACGCGCTGACGCGCATGCAAGAGGGTGTTGGGTTGGTGGCACAGAGCAGCGACTCGTACGGGCAGGGCATGGCCCTGGCCAACCGCGTCAAGCTCCAACACGCGCAGGGACAACACAGAGAGGCCGCTCAGACGCTGGTCCAGGTCGAGGCCATCAACGCCAAAATCGCCGCCGACCCGCGCTCTATTTTTGGGCGACGCCTCAGAGAAGCGCGCAGGCTCCTGGCACAGGACTGCATTGCGACCGAGCAGGCACGCACCTGAACGGGGGCTTGGGGCGCGTGGGGGCGTTGTCGCTTGATCCCAACGCCCCCACGCGCCTCAAGCCCCTGCGTCGGCCTTCATCTGCTGCCTTAAGGTCGCCTTCAAACGCTCAAACCGCTTGCGCGCCTTGGCCGCCGCCCGCTTCTGCTCTATCGGCTCCAGCTCATCCTCGCCGTTGTGCAAAATCCGCGCGATCTCCGTCCAACGCATCTCCTGCTGCAAGCGCAGCATCAAAAGCGTCCGATCATCGGGCGGCAGCGTCTTGATCGAATCCCAGAGTTTGGACTTGACCTCGGTCTTGACCCACTCGTGCGTCACCGTCCGCGACAACTGCACCGGGATCACATTGAGCCGATCGACCAGACGCTCCTCGCGCTTGCGCTGGTGGCTGCGGTGGTGGTTGATGAAGGTGTGGCGCGCCACCACAAAGACCCAGGCGCGCAGCGACCCCTGCCCCCACTCAAACGACGGCAGCCGCTCCCAGATCTTGCAGCACACCACCTGAAAGACGTCCTCACCGGCCTGCGCGCTGCCGCGCGACATGCTCTCCAGGAAGCTCAAGAGCGCCGGCCCGTACTGCTCTATGACGCTCGTGGCCGCCTCGTTCGTCTTGCCCTCCTGGCACAGCGACTGGACATACCCCTCAAACTCTTTGTGTTCACCCGACATCTTCAACACCCAACACTGTCTGCGCTTGGTTCCCAGACCACCACAGGTCAAACACCGCAGCACACAAATGTGACAACACTTTTTCCGACCGCCCCAGAAACAAAGATTCCCTCCCAACGTTTGTCGCCACAAAATCAGACACCTATACTCATCATTAATCTGGTGGCTCCCCGCAAAAGGCAAGTTCAAAACAACAATATCAACAAATCAACTCTACACAGCGACGCGCCCCACAGGCACGGTGTAAAATGACGCGTTAGAGCGCACTATGGGCAAGCCAAACCCCCCCGAGGATGGCCCACAACCAACCTCAATCACATCCATTACCAACGACCCATTTGATGATGAACTGCTCGACTCATTTGATGACGATCTGCTCGACTCTTTCGATGCCCAACTCATCGAAGCCTTCAGCAAGCCCGAAATCAACATGCCGGTGGTGGGCCAGCAAATAGACGGGCGCTTTGCGCTGGAGTCAAAGCTGGGTCAGGGCGGGATGGGGTGGGTCTATGTGGCCCGGCATCTGGCCACCGACGGTCAGGTGGCCCTTAAGGTGATGGACCCGTGTTTGGGCGCCAAGGGCAAGATGCGCTTTGCCATGGAGGCCCGCAACGCCGCCATGCTCACCCACCCCAACACCGTCCGCGTCCTCGACTATGGCCAGGACGGCGACCATCCTTTTTTGGTCATGGAGCTGCTCAAGGGCGCCTCCCTGGGCGAAGTTTTGAAGTCCCAGGGACCCTTTGACCTGCGCCGCACCGTCTCCATCGCCTCCCAGGTCCTTAAATCCCTTTGGGAAGCCCACGACAACGAGATCGTACACCGCGACATCAAGCCTGCAAACGTCTTCCTCATCTCTCAGCAAGGCACCACCGACTTTGTCAAAGTCCTCGACTTTGGCATCAGTCACAACTTGAACGCTCTGGCCGATCCCTCGCAGAGCATCGTGGGTTCGCCCTATGCCATGGCGCCCGAGCAGTGGCAGGGCAAAGATCCCACGCCTCAGACAGACCTCTACGCTGTGGGTTGTCTGGTTTACCAGATGCTCTGTGGTCAAGCGCCTTTTAAAGGGCCTTCATTGCCTGAGCTTGGCATCCAGCACATGCAACACGCGCTGAGCTTTGACCCCGGGAGCTTTCCGCCCCCGTCTGCCCCACTTCAAGGGTGGATCGCGTGGATGATGTCCAAAAGCCCGTCGGAGCGGCCCCACAGCGCAAAACACGCGTTGCAGGCCCTGGAGCAGGTGGCCAAGACAAATCTGTCCATCCCCAAACGACGGGCCAACCTCGCAAGGCTGGCCCAAAGCGCCCCAACACATCAAGGAAGCGAGCCGCCGCAGACCGAAGACGCGCGGGTTTCCACCCCGGCCCTGCCGGAGTCATCGTCCCATTCGAAATCGGGCGCACGCCACAACCTGACCCTCAACCCCAGCCCGCTCATTGGCCGCGGCAAAGAGTTGGAGCAGTTGAAGGCGTTGGTGATTGAAGAAGGCAAACGGCTGGTGACGGTGGTGGGCCTTGGAGGGGTGGGCAAAACAAGCCTGCTGCGAGAGTTTGCGGGCCAGTGCATCGAGTCGTGGCCGGGCGAGATATGGTTTTGCGACCTGACCAAGGTGACGGGCGAGGATGAGCTGTGGCACGCGGTGACGCAGGCTATGGGGATCATGCTGACCCAGAAGGACCACCAAAAGCAGTTCATAGACATGCTCAACACCCGCGAGCGTCCCCTGCTGCTGATGGACAACTTTGAGCAAATCACCCATCTGGCCCCCAAAACCGTCGCAAAGTGGATGGCCGCCGCCCCCAACGCCACCTTCCTCGCCTCTAGCCGCGAACCCCTGGCCATCGCCAACGAGCACTTGGTGCGCTTGCTCCCCTTTGACCTACCTGACCCCCAGGACGGCCTGGAATCTGCCGCCAAAAACCACGCCGTGGCCTGCTTTGTCCACAAAGCCCGTCAACTCAAGCCCGACTTTGAACTGACCGACGACAACGTTGGCGACATCGTTGAACTCGTCCGCCAACTCGACGGCCTGCCGCTGGCCCTTGAGCTGGCCGCCGCCCGCGTCTCGGTCCTCACCCCCGCCCTCATTCTCCAGCGCCTCACCGAGCGCTTCAAACTCTTGCGCTCCCGGCGTCAGGACGCCAACCCCCACCAGACCACCCTCAAGGGCACCCTCGACTGGTCATGGGACCAACTGACTGCCTACGAGCAAGAGGCCCTGCGACAGTGCTCCGTCTTTCGTGGCAGCTTCACCCTTGAGGCCGCTGAGGCCGTCCTCGACCTTTCACAATGGCCCGACGCCCCCTGGGTCATGGACCTCCTCCAAAACCTCCAGGACAAAAGCTGGCTGGCCACATCACACAAAACCAAAACCGCCCACCAAACCCGGTTCAAGCTCTACGTCACCATCCGTCAATACGCCCTCTTCCAGCGCCAGCAGTGGCTCCAAACGCAGCCCTCAAACACCACCCCCGACCAAGACCACGCGCTGACTCTGCGCCACGCCCAATACTACTGCGCCCTCCCCCTGGAGTACGCCGTCTGGGAGCGCAACCACAACCCCCACAACATCGCCATCACCGAATACGACAACCTCCTGGCCATCGCACAAAGCCAACACCGCCAAGAGGCCTACAAAGCCACGCTCGCCGTGGCCAACCACCACTACCACTTTGGCCCCTACCACACCGCCCTTCACCTCCTGCGGGACTGGCTCCAATCTCCCCCCGCAGACCCACACCAACACCTGCGCCTGCTCACGGCGTACATCTACCTGGCCCGCGCCGCCTCAGAGTACGATCCCGAGCGCGCAGCGCAGGCACTGGCGCTGGCCCAGGAGCTGGGCGAAGCACTGATGGAAGGCTGGATCTGGCTCCTCATCGGCCTGCGCAAACGCCAAACCGAGGCCGCCCAGGCACAACCGTGCGCCGAAGACTACAAAGCCCTGGCCATCGGCCAGCAAACCCAAAACCACCTCTTGCAAGGTTGGGCGTACCACCACCTCGGCATTCAAAACAGAAAGCTGGGCAACAACGACCAGGCCATCGAGCACTACCAACAAGCCCTGCACCACGCTCGCCAGCACCCCAGCCTCTTTCTCGAAAACACCGCCAGCCACAGCCTCGGCGTCTGCTTCAAGCTCCAGGGCAAGCTCCACGAAGCCACCGACCACTACCTGCACGCCCTGGACCTGGCCACCCAACTGGGACGGACCGTGACGCGAGCCTGGCTCCTGCGCGCCCTGGCTGGCATCTACGAACTCTTTGGCAACCACAACCAGGCCATCAAGCTCGTCGACCGCGCCAGGATGCTCGCCAATCAAACCGGCAACAAGCTCCTTGAAGGCTGGTCCAACTACACCTTGGGCCTCTACTGCGCCAACCAGGGCCAACGCGCCAAAGCCATCGACGCCTTCGCACAGGGACTCAAGATCGCCGAGTTGATCCAGTCGCCCCAACTGCGCGGCGAAATCCTGGGAGAGTGGGTGCTGATCGACCTCCACATGGACAACCTGACATCGGCGCAAACCCGCATGGAAGAGAGCCTCGCGCTTGTGGAAGCCAGCGGCGACAAATACGGACTCGCCATGATCCTATCCCACCAAACCAAGCTCCAACACGCCCTGAAAGAGCACCCGCAAGCCGCCGCGACGCTCGCCCGCGCCGAAACCATCTGCAAAGAGATCACTGCCGATCCCCAATCCATCCTCGGGCGGCGCATGAAAGAAGCGCGCGCGCTGGTCGACAACGCACCCAAAACCCCGCACGCCTCCCCTCTCAACCGATAACATCGCTCCTACCCACCAAGAGCCGGGCTTCAGTTGCAGAAGAAGCGGATATAAAAGACATCGTCGTTGCCCACACCACCATCGGTGTTCACACCACCATAGCGGTTGTTGGTGCCGCGACAACGGGTGTCACTGCCTGAAGCAGCCACGCACGTATCGTCGGCGCGCACCCGAGCAAACTTGGCAGGATTGCTGCCACAATTGGTGCACGAATCCCTCCAACCAAGCTCCACATGACAGTTGGACCGCACGTAGCTGCGGATCCGAGCCGAGAGGTGGTCATCGCCCCCCCCACTCAC
>CAKZKQ010000177.1 GCA_937123825.1 uncultured Pseudomonadota bacterium | reverse complement strand
TGCTGGTGGCGGGTGCGGCGCAGAAACTATCTGGCGTGCTGACCAGCTATGGCGACCGTCTGGCACGCCGCGCGCTTGTCGCCTGTTGCAAGGGGATCGACCTGGCAAGCGGGCAGGGCCCGACCAAGGGGATCACGGCGCAAATTCCCGACGCCGTTCCGGCCATTTTGTCGGGCCCCAGTTTTGCAATTGATATCGCGCAAGGTCTTCCAACGGCCTTGACCCTCGCATCTGTACAGGAATCTGACGGCACCTCCCTGCAACAGGCGCTGTCCACACGAAATCTGCGGATCTACCGGTCAACCGACGTGGCCGGGGTCGAGCTGGGCGGCGCGCTGAAGAATGTCATCGCGATTGCCGCCGGTGTGGCGATTGGTGCGGGTCTGGGGGAGAGCGCGCGGGCGGCCTTGATCACCCGGGGTTTGGCGGAGGCCACGCGCCTCGCCGTGGCGCTCGGCGGCCAGCGCGATCATTTTGGAGGAGACATCGACGCCTTCGGGGACAAAGCCTTCGTTTTGCAGCAGTTCGATGAACCGCCCGGTGGGGCCGCAGCCGACATCAAGGGCACGGCCTTTGCGGTGTGCGAAGGCCAGGGCGCGTTTGTGTTGCTCAATGCCGTTGTTGTTGTTGAAGCGCTGTGGGGCCCACAGGTGCGTGATGGTGTCGTAGGCTTTGCCGGTGTCCTGGGGGTTCATGGGGTGGCGTCCGTGGGCGTCGAGCGCGCAGAGGGGGGCTATTTCTTCTTCTTTTTGTCTTCAATCGACTTTTGCATCTCCTGGGGGGTCATGTCGAGCCAGGGCTGGTTGCCGGAGATGATGGCGTCGGGGTTGCTGAGTTTGATCCAGGAAGGCATCTTTTTTTCGATGGCCGGGCACTTGCCCAGCGTGAAGTAGTCCCGGAAGGTTTTGACCTTCATGATGCAGGCGAGCTGCTCGTCAGAGAGGCCTTCTTTGTCGCACTTGGATTTGGCGGCTTTGGTGGCGGCTTTGGCCGCCATGGCCTCCATGCCGCTGGCGCCGGGTCCGGCGGCGAAGCTTGCGAGGTGTGTTGTGGCTTTGGCGCACGCCGACTGGGCGCTGCCTTCTGGGGCGTCGCCGCCCGCGTCTCCCCCTTTGTCACAGGCCACCATGGCCGTTGCGATGGCTGCGGTGCAGAGCAGGCGCGCGATGTGGGAGGTTTTGAGCGTCATCATGTTGTGTTCCTGTGCTGTTGTTGCGATGCGAACGGGGTTTTGTACTGCATTGGCGCGCTTTTCTTCCCTAAAATCTCAAAAAAATGGTCTTGGCGTGGCTTTGAGCGCTCAAAAGCGGGGTTTTGGGAACCATTCTTGTGGTTGGATGGTGGTTTGGGGTGGTGTTTTGCGTCTTGCGGATGGTGAGGCGGATATTATACGTATGTTCATGTGTTCTGGGCTGATGTGATTGGGTGTTGCCGTTTGATGTGTGTTTTGGTCGTGGATGGGGTCACATAATTTTATGTATTTGTATTATTTTGGGTTGTTTGTTGGTCCTCATGCCCAAAACTTCTCCAGAACCAGAGCCTTCATGTTGGTGCTTTTGAATGTGTTGGTGGTGGTGGTGGGGTGTGGAGGGGGGACGTTGCCCAAGGGCTCAAAAGCATCGGCGCCGATTGAAGCGACCTCGGTAAAACCCGTTGTTCAACCGTCAGAGTCCCAGGAAGGGGCCGACGAGATCGCCAAAGTGTCTGGCCTTAAGGGGCTGTGGACCGCGTTGCCGGTGGATCCCGATGGAAACGCACCCCCCAAAAGACACGACGGCCATGTTGTTGCCAGCGCCAGAGGTGTTTTCCTGGGCATGGGGCGCCTTGGCACCGTTCCCTGGCTTGCTTTTGCCCCGTGGCCCGATTCACCGGCGAGCGCACCTGTTTGGGCAGCGCCGCGTCGAATGCCGTTGCCCGCGTTGTGCTTTGACCCCCCCAAAAGCTGGGATGGGTTTGTGGACCATGTCGGTGGCCTCCATTTGACCGTCGATGTTCTTGATCCGATGCGCGTCGCGGTCACCCTCCTTGAATATCAAGGCGGCAGTCACGGGGTCTTTGTGGGGCGTTTGGACGGCGCGTTTGAAGAGATCCCTTCACCCACCGACTCGGACATCCACTTTGGCCAGCCGCTCTTTCTGCGCGCAGACGAACTCTTCTCCCACGACAACAGCTCCATGTGGCACTTTCGCCGCGTGGATGGCCGTTGGACGCGGCGCGAGCTCGATCTCTACGAGCACTTGAAGGCGGTGGGCATCAACCAATTTGGTTGGCGCGGGCTGCTCTTTGCCAACGGCCAGGAGCTGTGGCTGGAATCATGGGACCGGTTGGAGGTCTTTGAGCGCCAACCCGGCGGCGTGTTCAAGTGGTCCGGGGATCGGCCCTGGCCATCGGCGACGCGCGGGTTTGGTGCCATTGAGGGCGGCGCAGCGCTCTTGACCAAGGAGGCCTGGCCGCATGGGCACAGGCTCACCATCTTGAGCAAAGATGGGGCTGCCAGAGGCGTCGCCATGAACACCGGGGATTTTGTGCCCACAGATCTCATCGCCGCCCACGGGCGTCGCCTGGTGCTCTTGAACAGGAGCCAACCCCGCGTCCGCATGGCGGTTTACAATCTGGACAGCGCGCGTCTTGAACACATCGAACTCCCCGACGATTTCCATGCCAGGCGCGGCGTGGTCGATGTGGCGCTCTACGGCGACCAGATGGCCGTGTTGGGGCACACCACAATGGGGTTTTATCGCCTCCCTTAAAGCACACCTCGCCGCTCCCACCCGACCAATGTTTTGGAAGGCCGCTGTGATGGGCGTAAACTCCCCCTGGCGAGTGTTTTGGTGACGGGATGTGGGGAGGGCAGCTTGACGGACATGGTCAGCGAGGAAGGGCAGCGGCCCAGGACCGCTTTGGTGCTTTCGGGCGGCGGAGCGCGCGGGGCTTATGAGGTGGGCGTGGTGCAAGGGATCCTGGAGGTCCTGGGGCCTTTGGAGCACAGCCCCTTTGACATCTTCACCGGCACCAGCGTCGGGGCCATCAACACCGCTTATTTTGCCTCGCGAGCCCACCGCCGAGACATGGGCATCGAGCGCCTGGTTCAGCTTTGGACGGGGCTGACGCTTCTGGAAGACCTGGAAGTGGACATGTTTGGGGCGCTGGGGTGGGGGAGTCTGGAGAAGTGGTTTGGGCGCGGCCGCTCGGAGGCTGGCCCCGCGTTGCTGCGGGCCGAGCCGCTCGAAGATCTGATCCGCGACAACCTCGACTGGGATCAGCTTCACCAGAACATCAACGACGGTCTGGTGCGGGCCTGCATCGTGGCGGCGCTGCGGATGGACTCGGGTCAGACCACGCTCTTTGCCGAGATGGCCCCCGGGGCCGACTTCACCGCCTCGCGCGACCCGCGCCGCACCAAGCGACTATGCCGCCTCAGCGCCGACCATGTGCTGGCCTCGGCGGCGATCCCCTTTGTCTTTCCGCCCCGCTTTGTCGACGGCGCCACCCACGTCGACGGCGGCCTGCGCTTCAACACGCTGCTGTCTCCGGCGCTGCGCAGTGGCGCCCAGCGCGTGCTGGTCATCTCCACGCGCTTTCCACCCGAGTTGCAGCCCAACCCCCACGTCAACCCCGAGTTGAACGAGTACGGCGCCGATCTGCCCTTTTTGCTCGGCAAGATGCTCAGCGCCATCATGCTCGACCCCATCGTCTACGACCTCCAGGTCCTGGAGCGCTTCAATCGCCTGCTGGACATCCTGGAGAGCACCGTGGACCCCGAGACGCTGGAGAAAATCCACGCCGCGCTGGCCGAGATCCGCGGCGTGCCCTACGAACGCATCCGCACGCTGGTCGTTGCCCCTTCGGAAGACATCGGCCACATGGCCTCGCAGTACATCGACCGCCACGGAATGCGGGTGGGCAAGGGACTTTCTGCCCGGCTTAAGTCGCGCGCGCTGCGCCGGATCATCGGTGGCCACTCCGATGCGGGCTCCTTCCTGCTCTTTGACGGGCGATTTCTTGCCCAACTCATCGAACTGGGCCGCCAGGACGCGCTCGCGCGCCGCACCGCCATCAAGGCCTTCTTTGATCGCCTCTGAATGGGCGCCGCTTTGAGGTGAGCCTCGGTGGAAGTGGTGTGCATTTGTCAATGGTTCGGACAGTTTTTGGAGGAGGAGGGAGTATCGGAAGACAGGGCACAGATGGTACAGGGATAGTTACCTA
>CAKZKQ010000176.1 GCA_937123825.1 uncultured Pseudomonadota bacterium | reverse complement strand
TACTTTGTGGCGGCCCTAACGGCGCCAGGAACCACGGAACTCACTCGCGGTGGCGCTGCCACAGCTTCGCTCGTCCCAAGGCCCCTGCCATCCGTTATTGCTCGCCTCAAAGCAAGCCTTTCGTCTGCATCTTGGTATTATGCCAAGGCAAGTCCTTTGGCATCCACCCCGCAAGGAGCCCGCTTTGCCCCCACAACAGCCGCCCACCAGGCGCCTCCTGGCCGTGTCCCTCTTGTGCGGCGCAGCCACGGCCACCTGCGTCCCGTCGTCCGACGACTCCTCCAACCCGGTCGACGTTCGCCAACGCCACCACGGCATCCTCATCGAAGACCTGCCCGAGTTGGGGGGCGACTATCCAGACGTCCTCATCGACGGCCTCTCCAGACAACTCATTGACGAACTCAACTGCACCGAACCCGGCGTGTTGGTCGAGTTTGAAATCGCCCAGGAACCCGGCAGCCTCTACACCGAAAACAACATCCCGCTGATGCTCCGCCCCGAAGCCCTCGAAGCGGCCGAGGCCGTCGCGGCCCTCGAAGGCGACTACATGACCATCACCAGCGGCTACCGCGACGTTGGCATGCAGTACTACGACTACCTGCGCGGCCAACGCTTTGGTTTCCTGGCCGCCCGGCCCGGCAACAGCCGCCACCAAAACGGCCAGGCCATCGACGTCGAGTTCAATGGTTTCTGGGTCGATAAGCTCATTGACTATGGCTGGAGTTGGCCGCTTGGCGAGCGCGATGCGCCGCACTTTGAGTGGGGCGACAACCCTGTCCCCGACCTGCGCCGGGAGAGCGTCCGGGCCTTTCAACGCCTGTGGAACCAGAACAACCCCGACGACCTCCTGGAAGAAGACGGTGTCTTTGGACCCGCCAGCGAAAGCAGACTGGCCGTCACCCCCGCTGAAGGCTTCCCCTTTGGCGGCTGTGACCGGGACCTGGACGGCTTTGCCTCGGTGGTTATCGGGGGCCTGGACTGCGACGACGAGCGCAGCGACGTCAACCCCGACGGCCAGGAAATCTGCGGTGACGGCATCGACCAGGACTGCGACGGAGCGGATTTGCCTTGCGATGTCCCCGACGCCGACCTCCCCATGGACGCCCCCCAACCTCCCGACGACGTGCCTTTGACCGACGCCGAACCCGCACCACAAGACACCACCCCTCCTGAAGACACCGCCGCCTCACCGCCAGACACCAACACCACACCAGACGCCCCCGAACCAAACGACGTCTCGGAGCAGGAAGACGTCTCAGATTCAAATGTACCGGACACCGACGGCTTGGCTGACGTTCCCCAAGGAGTCGGTCAATCTGCGGCAAAAGATGACTCGTGCGGGTGTCAGACATGTGCACGGACACCGTCAACACCAGGGTTGGCCTTCTTTATCGGGCTGATTCTGGGGTGCGTGGGCCTGCGCAAACGCAGAGACAAACGGGCCTCATAATCTGTGCCGTCCCAAACTCAATCGGGATCACAAGGCCCTTCGCAGAGGCCATCCAGCGTGTGGGTGTCGAGGTAGTTGATGACCCCTCCAAAGAGCGACTCAACCTCGGCGATCCTGCTGTGGGGATCCGGGCCAGTGTCGCTCTCAGGGTTGTTCTCGTCTTGTGGGATTGGAGGAGTGTTGGTGAAAGGCGGCTGGCGGTTGCCAAAATCAAAGCCAACAAACGCCGACCCGGTGTAGGGATAAGGTTGCAGCGGCAGACCCCACACCCCTCGGTTGTGCGGCGTCATCAAGGGCGCGCCGATGGTCCTGGCCATCATCTCAGCGCCAAGGTTGGCCACCTGATGATCGCCCAGCGCCACCAAAAGCAAGACTTCGGAGCGCGTGGAGCCCGGCAGCGGGTTGTCGAGCAGCCTATGGGCAAACCCAGCCCCTTCGGTCTGCTCCCACACCAACCCCGCCAACGCCAGCAGCTGAACCTGATCAAGGCTGGAGCGGTAGGAGACGCGCAAGAGGTTCTCAAAGACCCCATAATTGACGCTCCGCTGCAAAATCAGGGGGTAGCTGACGCCAGGGACACCAAAGACACCGGTGCGGGCCTCGGGCCAGAGCGCGGTAATGCTGGGGCCAAAGATCCCCCCCTGGCTGGCGCCGTAGTAAAAGGCCCGCTGGGAGTCGAACTCAATCCCAAAGGCCTCCATCAACGGGTGCGACGGCAGCGCAGAGGTCATCAAGCGCCCCATCAAGACGGTGTTGACCAGCCCCTGATGTTGCCGGTCAATGATGTCGGGAAAATCGCTGAAATCCACCAGCCGCTCCACCAGCGGCTGTTGGTCATCGCTGGCCATCCCGTGGAGATCAACCGAGCCGAGCACAAAGTTTCCAGCTTCGGCCATGACCTCCATATAACCCAGCTTGGTCTCATAACGGTCGCCAAGCTGACCGTGGCTGACCAGCACCGTGCCCACACCCTGCTGCGTCAACGCAGTCCGAGGAATCCGAAGCAGAAACGGGACCGAGAAGGAGCCCTGCTGGCGGATGGGCATGCCATCGGCGTCTCGGGCCAGGACAGTCCCCGGTGAGGGGTCGGGCTGGCCCTGGTCATCGACGGTAAACAACGGCGCTTCAAAGGTGCCTTCGATCTCGATGGCGATGGGATCATCGCCGTCCAGAACACCAGGGCAGTCCTCGGGATTGGCCAAGAGCGCGCGGGCTTGCTCATCGGCTTTGCACTGGCCAATCTGAACGCCAAAGCCCTCATCCTCAACCGCCGCCAACGCCTCGTCGCGCATCTGAATGACCGACCCCAGGCGATGTTCATCGCTGCCCGTGGTAAAATCCCACGCCAGCGTGATCTCCTGGCGCTCAATGCCAAGACCGTCAAGCGTCGCAAAGAGGTCCTCAAAGTCGGGCCGGCGCGCTTCGAGCGCCTCCGAGTCGGTCGGCGTCCCATCGCGCAGCGCCGCAAAGGCAGGCTCGGCCTCAATCGGCTCGCCGTCTTCCCCCACCAGGTTCCGCAGCACCACAATATAGCGCGTGGCAGGCTTCAGCGCCCGCATGCCGCGCAAATAGGTGGGCAAAACGATGGGCTCATTGGCCGTCTCATTGAAGAGCCGGGTGCGCTCGTCATGCTCAGCAAAGTGAGGCACCAACTGACCGCTGTCTGCCTCAATGACCAACGAATTGGACGCCAGCGTGGCTGAGGCATCAAGGCTCTCAAAGTCGTCAAGGCGAGGAAGGTTGGACAGCGAGAGCCCGGGGAAGTGGAAGAGCGCGTGGAGGTGGAGGGCGAAACCATCAAGGCGATTGTACTTGTCGGGACGAACGTGCCCGATGCTGCCTTCAGGCAGCGACGTCGGTCCAAAATTCAAGCGCAAGCCCGTGGGTGTGCTGGGGTCGGGGCGCAGGAATCGAGATGAAGGCCAGGGAAAAGTGCAGTAGGCCGGCTGGAGGAGATCGCAATCGGGCTGCGCTTCGATCTGAACGACCTCATCATCAGACACATCGTCTTGAGACAGACCATCGTCCTCATCCCCAGCGTCCATGCCAGCGTCGGGTTCATTTTGGGGTGCCGGGTCGTTTTGCGCGTCATCAGAACACGCGCTGGCCGACAGGAGCAACAACACAAGGGCAACAAAGAGATGGCGTCTCATCAGGTCCGCCTCCACGGGGTCGGGCAAAAATCATGGGCGTATGCGCATCCATCATAAAATCCCCTCACAGACGGTTCAACCCCAATCCATCAGCGACCGATAAGGATGGATGGTTGATGGCCCCCACAACTCACGCTAGAATCTGGCCATCATACCAACGGAACAAGCGATGACACACCCACCACTGCAGCACGAAGCTCGCCAGCGCTTCGAAGCATTGAGCAACCTCGTTGAGGCCATTCATCAAACCCGAGACGTCAACGGACTGGCGCGCATCCTGGCCACCAAACTGCCCGACTTTGTCGAGATTGAGCGCTGCGCGCTGGTGCTTCAGTTGCCCGGCCAGGAGAGTCAATCCCCAGCCCAAAGCCCGCTTGCACAAACGGGTGTCTTTCAAACATCGACCACCATCACCGAAAACGGCCCGCTGAATTGCGTCGCCATCCCGCTCACCACCGATGGCCGCTCACTGGGGACGCTCGACATCGGCCTGCGAAACACCCTCTTGACCCAAGACGAGACGTTTGTGCTCCAGCACATCGCCACCCACACGGCGATGGTACTGGGGCGAATGCAGATGTTTCAACAGGTTGAACAGGACCAGAAGACGCAGGCATCGCGCGCCCATCGCATGGCGCTGATGGCCGATTTTGCCCGCAGTATGACCGCCGTCCACACCTACAACGACCTCTTTGGCTCCATGTCCCGCGATGTGCGCGAAATCTGTGGCTGCCAACGCGTCAGCTTTGCCAGACTTCAACCTGGACGAAACACTCTGAAAATCGTCAGCCTCTCGGGCTGTCAGGGCATCACCATGGGTCAGAGCCTGGCCCTCAACGACCACTTCCAGCACCTGCTCCACTCCAGCGAGCCCGTCATCCTCAGCGGCTTTGACCGCTCCTCGATGCCCGAGTTGCGCGCATTGGCTGATGAAGGGGTCACCGCCAGCATCAGCATGGGCATCAACACCCGAGGGGCCGTAGCAGGCGTCCTCAACCTGGGGTTTGCCTCAATCGAAGACATCTCCCAGGAGATCATCACCACCTTCAGCGCCCTGACCAACATCATCGCCGTGACCCTCTACCGCCTGGGCGTCGAGGCCGAACTGCGCCAAGCTCAAAAACAAGAGAGCCTGGGGACCATGGCCGGCGGCCTGGCCCACGACTTCAACAACCTCCTGGGGGCTGCGCTGGGACACTTGAGCGTGGCCGAAGCGTTGCTACCCCCAGAAGACGAGGTGCATGAAGATCTGGCTCAGGTGCGCAGAGCCCTGGAGCGCTCCGCTGGGCTGACCTCCAAGATGTTGGCCTACGCCGGTCACAGCGCCCGCAAGATTGAAGACATCAACCTCAACCAGACCATCCTGGAGCTGGGCCAGTTGCTCTCGGCCAGCATCCCCAAACACGTCGAGCTGCGCTACGAGTTGGCTGCCCGTGGCCCGGTCATCAAAGCCGACGCCACACAACTTCAACAGGTCATCGTCAACCTCTTGACCAACGCCGCCGCCGCCATCCCTTCCAGCGGAGGGCTGGTCCTGCTCAAAACACAGTCCAGGACCATCAAAACCCCCCAACCCTCTGACCTGCTCCCCAATCACACCATCAAGCCCGGTCGCTACGCCAGCTTCGTCTGCCAGGACAACGGCGTGGGCATCTCCGAAGACCACATCCTGCGCATCTTTGAGCCCTATTTCACCACTCGACCCTCAGGAAACGGCTTGGGCCTCTCGGCGGTTCTGGGCATCGTGCGTGAACATCAAGGCGATGTCAGGGTTCAGAGCACACCCGGTCAAGGCACAACATTTGAGATCATCCTCCCCGAGCAGGTCCCGGCCTCTCTCCCCACGCAGCCCCACCGCCTCCCGCTGGCGTTGGTCATTGATGATGAAGAAGCCATGCGACGCGCCGCCGCGCGCATGCTCAAGGTCATGGGCTACAGCGTGCTGGTGGCCAACGACGCCATTGAAGGGCTCAACACCTTTCAAAAGGAGCAACATCAACTGCGTCTGGTTTTGACCGACCAATCCATGCCAGGGATGCTCGGCACCGAAGCCATCGTCCAAATGCGCCAGCAACGCCCAGAGTTGCCCATCATCTTGATGACGGGCTTTGACCCCGACCGCGCCTCACAACAATGGCAACAATTGAATTTGACCGAGATCCTCCACAAACCCTTTGGCCTTGAGATCCTGCGCAAAGTGCTGGCACCGCTTCAAGAAGAGTGATGCACCGGCCGCACAGCCCACCCCCGCTTGGCATCCCACTCAAGACCGCATTGCCAGACCTTTTATGAAGATGACGGCGCCCATCGGGCCCCACCTTCAAGCCAAACGGTCCGCTCTGTCACAAAGAGCGCGCTGCGCAGCCACGTTTGCGCATCCACCACACACCCATTCCAAGACGCTGGCGTGCCCTGAATGTCAGAGATGTCGGCCCCGCAAAGGTCGGCGTCATCAAGACGGGCCTCGTGGAGGTTGGACGCTCTAAGAATGGACTCCGACAAGCGCGCGGAGCGCAAATCGGTCTTGGAGAGGTTGGCGCGACAGAGGTTGGCACCTTCCAGATTGACTCCGACGAGGGACAAACCAGAGAGGTCGGCCCCCTGGAGCAAGCTCTCGGGGCCAAAAGCGCCCTGATGTCGCCAAGCAAAGTCTTGCGGCCAGCGGGTATGGCTGTCGTAGCGCGTGCCTTTTAAGGTCGCCCCCTCCAAGAGCGCCTGGCTTAAATCGGCCCCGGCGAGTTCGACGTCTGCGAGGTCATGGCCACCGAGGTTGATGGCGCCGGGGCTGGCGCCGGGTCCGAGGATGGGTCGCCCTGCGAGTTTGAAGCCATCGGGCCAGCGTGTTTGTGCGTTGTAGCGCGCCAGCGAGAGGTCGGCGCCGACCAAATCGGCGCCGCTGAGGTCAGCGCCTTCAAGGCGAGCACCCACAAGACGTGCGGCCACAAGGCGAGCACCTTGCAGGCGAGCTCGCCTGAGGTCGGCCCCTGAGAGGTCGCAGGACATGAGCGAGGCGTTGGTGAAGACGGCGCGTCGGAGGTTGGCGTCACGCAGTGATGCGCCGTCCAATTCTGCAGAAGCGAGCGCTGCGCGCCGCAGCCGGCACCCATCGAAGGCACGGGCCCCGGCGTTGTAGTGGAGCAATAGTTGCCTGGCGTTCTGAATCTTGCTCATGAAGCGGTCAACGTGTGGTGACGTTGTATGCGCGGCACAAGACCCCCAGTTGGTCGACTCTGGAGCCGGCTCTGCCGTAGAACCCGGCCACAAACTCCCCAGCGGCGCAGCGTGTCGGCGTGCGCAACGTGCCGCCGTTGTTGCCGTAGGTGCCGGTTTGGGTGTCGGTGGTCTGGGTGCTGCCCTGGCCGGGGTAGCCGTTGTAGGTGGCCCGCGCGCAGGTGAACTGGGCTTGATCGATGCGGCTGCCGCTGCGCACGCGCAGTTGGTGCAGGAAGGAACCCGAGGGGCACACCAACGTCTGGATGGAGCCTCCCCCGCCGCCGGCAAAGTTGGTGGTTTGCTGCTGGCCAGTGACGGCGCTGCGGTAGGCGTAAGGGTCTTGGCCGCGGAGCTCTTCCACAGTCAGCGACTGACAAATGGCCCGAACGGCGTCTATTTCAGAGCCCGAACGCACGGTGGCGCCGACCGCCACGGTCCCAGACGGGCAGCTGAGCGTAAAGGCGCTGCCGCCACCGCCGCCGTTGGCCGTCAAGCGGCGGTCGCTGTTGGCCACAGTGATGCCCACAGGGCAACCATCATCGGCGGTGCCGTCGCAGTCGTCGTCCAAGCCGTTGCAGCTCTCACCCCCGGGCTGGAGATTGGCCACACAAACCACGGCGCCGTCCACACAATTCTCGGTCCCAGGTGAGCAGATGCCCGGTTGGCCCGAGTCGCATTGCCCTCCCCCACCAGGGTTGCCGTTGTCGACCTCCCCGTTGCAGTCGTCATCAAGTCCGTTGCAAAGCTCGGTCAGCGGCAACGACTGGGCTTCGCAGATGAGTTGGCCGTTGATGCACTCCAGGACTCCAGCAGCGCAGATGCCCTCTTGCTGCGTATCGCAGTCCTGCCCACCTCCGGGGTTGTCTTCATCAATTTGCCCGTCACAGTCGTTGTCAAGGCCATCGCAGACCTCAACGCCGTCGGCAGAGATTTCACAGAAGTACTCACAGCCGTTGTCCTGGCGGCCATCGATGTCGTAGCGGTTTTCCAAACAGGGCCCCAACGCACACTCTCCCCCAAAACAAAGGGCCTCCGCCCCTTCAAAGCGGCATGGATTGTCACAATCGCCGCACCACCGGGGGTCGTTGAGCAAATCAAAGGCCTCATCAATGCGACCGTCGCAGTCATCGTCGGCGCGGTTGCACAACTCTTCAGCGCCCTCATTGATGGTCGGATCGTCCTCCTGGCAGTCGGCCCCTGGGCAATCTTCTCCCAGGCCAAAACCGTCTCCATCGGGATCAAAACATGCCGAACAGATCAACGCCTCGGGCTGGCATTGTCGACTGGGTCCATTGGGCCCCTGGACCTCCAGGCAATCAAAGCCAGTGGGGCAAGTCTGGAGTTCACAGGAGCGGCCACAAAACTGGCCATCGGCATATTCCAGGCAAAGGTCGGACAAACCACCACACTCATTGTCGGCCTCACAGGGGGTGCAGAGGATTTCGGTCTGCGGAAAACACAAAAACACGCGATCAGCCCCCGAGTTGGCCACGGCTGCGCAGGTGTAACCATCGGGGCAGTTGCCGCCATCAGGGTTGCAGAAATCGGTGCAAACGCGCTGGCCCTGACCCGCGACTTCAATGCAATAGCCGCTGTCGCAGTCGTCTCCATCATCGCAAGGAGAACCAACACCAACTTCATCCTGAACATCCTCGTCGACATCGTCGGGCACAGAGACATCCCCTGGCGGCGAACCATCCTCCTGCTCGTCGATGTCCTGCCCTGCGTCTTGTTCATCGCCAAGCAAGACACACTCACCATCATCACACTCATGCCCGCCGGGGCAATCCAGGGAGGTGGTGCATTCATCCTCGGCGGGTGCCGTTGAGACCTGGCCAGGGGCGTCATCACCACAACCAGACACCACCAGGCACAGCCCAGCGCAAAGCACCGACAATTTGGACATCCAGGCAGGCATCGTATTCTCCTTTGGGAGGATAAAAGGGCGAGAACCAATTGTGCCTTTACACTTTTACACTACACAAAATCGAGGCAAAAGCAGACCCTTGGTCAGCCGCTTGGCCCCATGGTCTGATAAAAAGAGCGCCTTGGAACCAGACAATGTGTA
The DNA here is from genome assembly GCA_937123825.1 of uncultured Pseudomonadota bacterium. GTDB lineage: Bacteria > Myxococcota_A > Bradymonadia > Bradymonadales > CAKZKQ01. The sequence continues at coordinate 19,995 of CAKZKQ010000176.1, read as the reverse complement.
TCATGTCATGGTCCAACAAAGGCCCGGGCTCCTGTCTGACAAAGTGCAGGCAAAACCCTCTATCAAGGCACACGATCCGCATGTCGATGCTCTACAAGGCGGTGCGCTCAACCCTGCGCTGGGCGCTGGGAATGTACTACGTGGATATCCAGGCCATCGGCTTGGAGCACGTGCCGCGCAGCGGTGCGTTGATCTTCGCAGCCAACCACCCAAACTCCATCATGGACACCGTGCTTCTGGGCACGCAGACACACCGCACCATTCGGTACATGGCCCGCTCGGGGCTCTTCAAGAATCCGCTAAGCCGGGCCCTCTTCAACCATTTCGGCGTCATCCCCATCTATCGCCCCCAGGATAACCCGCAGCAGACGGGGCGCAACCAGGACAGCTTCGGGCGAGCTTATGAGGTGCTTCAAGAGGGGGAATGCATTGGGATCTTTCCGGAGGGGAGAAACTCCAATGAGCGGGCGGTCTTTGACATCAAGACGGGCACCGCGCGCATCGCGCTGGGGGCGGAGGCCAGCGCCGACTATGACATTGGGCTGAAGATCATCCCTGTTGGGCTTAACTTTGAGAACCGCGACCGGTTTTTGACCAGCGTCCTGATCCGCTTTGGCGAGCCGATTGAAGTTGGGCAATGGGCCCAGACCCACCGCGAGCACGAGCGAGCCGCGGTCAAATCATTGACCGACCATCTTCAGGAGCGGCTGCGCCAGGAGGCCACCCACATCGATGATGAAGTCGTGCGCAAGCTGACGCGGGACATCTGGGCGATTTACGGGCAGCAATTGCTCATCAAGATGATCGGACAATGGAAAAAAGGGGCCCCGCAAGGCGACTTGCCCGGAGAACGCTACGATCTCGACAGCAAGTTTTGGATGAAGCAGCGCATCGCCGATGCCATCAACCACTTTATGGACACTGACCCAGAGGTCTTTGACAGCATCCGCAAGCGGGTGCGCGCCTACAAAGATCACCTCCATCAAGTGGAGTTGCACCACAGCTTCCTGGAGCGCAACCCCGAGGAGCTGTCCCTGCGCCGAGAATCCATCAAGTTTACCCTTTATGCCATTGTGCTGGCGCCCATCGCGCTGTGGGGGCTGATGGGCAACGTTGGCCCCTACACCCTGACCCGCGCCGCCTCACTGACCGCTCCCGACGAGCCCATTCGCGCCATCCGAGGGTTCTCGGCGGGCCTCATCTTCTACCCACTCTTTTACACGCTTTACGCCGCGGCCATCTGGCTGCTGAGCGCCAAGGACCTCTTCTGGACGCTGGGCATCCTCGCATCGCTGCCCCCAGCAGGCTTCTTCTACCTGCGCTACCGGCGTCAACTGGCCCGTTACCGCGACCAAATCATCGTTCGGACCCTCTTCCTCACCGACGCCTTTCTCCTAAAGCGCCTCCACAAAGAGCGCGCCGAATTGATGGACGCCATGGAAACACTGCGCCAGCGCTTTGTTGACGAGGTCGGCAGTGACTTTGAAGCCCATCTTGAGCGCAAAGCATATACTTGAACACCATTGGGGCGCGAGGTTGCCCATACATCGACAACCAAGAGACGGTCTCTAAGGGGTTGACTGGTCTGGCAGATTTGGAGCCCACCCGGTCCCCCCCATACTCAGAACCGCCACCGACACCGCTTAAGACGACGCCCCACGCACATCATCCAAAGATGCTCCAGAACGCACCACGGGCACTTGCGGCGAGATCATGTATCCGCCTGATTGGCGCACGACCAGTCCTTGCAAACCCAACCGCCGCAACGTGCTCAACGCCACATGCACGCGGTTGCTTCCCGAGGCTGCCACCAGACGCTCTCCTGGCCAGCCTCGCTTGACCAGCTCCTCCAGCGCCATCGGCGTCTCGCCGCGCTCCAAGCGCTGGCTCACCAACGCATCCAGAACCCGACACAAGACCGGTCGGTGTGCCAACGCCACCACCTGTCCTTCGGGCGCCTGAAACCAACTGGCCCCAGGCCCCACCTTCAAACTCTGTTCATGCTCATCGACTTCGTCCAAAGCCGCACGGACCAGGCGCAGCGCCAATCGCACCTCATCGGTGCTCCCCAACGCCAACACACTCTCAATGGTCCGCTCGGCTTCCTGGCGTGCTTGAGGGGCATCTTCGGGCTTGGCCTCCAAAAGCACCACAATCAACCGATACAAACGCGCCGCGCTGCGAAACGCCTGCTCATCCACCGCCTCCAGCAAACCCTCCGCGCGCTGCAGCACCTGCCTGGCCTGAGACTGTCGCCGAAGCCGCGCGCAACACGCCGCCATGGCAAAACTCATCAGCGCCTCATGGCGGTAATCGCCAGCTTGGCGCAGTTGCTCCAAGCCAGACTCGTAAAGCGGCAACGCCTCCAAAAAACACTTCTCTTCACACGCCAACCCAGCCAAATCACAGGTCGCGATGCCCACAAAACGCCGGTGCCCCAACGCTTTGTGCAAGACCAGCGCCCGCTCAAAGTGCTCGCGCGCCGCCGCCAATTGGCCATCCTCCTGCTCCAACATCCCCAGGTTGCCCACAACCACAGCCTCAACGCGCTTGTCCGAAGATTTTTCCAGCGCCTCAAGCGCCTGCCTGAAAAATCCTCGCGCCTCGTCCAGCCTCCCCTGCTCCGTACACAACCCCGCCAAATTGGCCAACGTCCGGCCTTCACCAGCCAAATCGCCACACGCGCGGCGGTACTTCAACGCCCCGAGGTAAGACACCTCAGCGTCCTGCACCCTGCCCTCAAGCCTGGCCAACGTCCCCTGATGCGACAAAATCTGGCTGCGAATGTCATCGTCAGCCTCGCTGCCCTCGATTGCCCTCAGCGCCAACTCCAGATCACCGCTGGCCTCTTCCATCTGGCCCATCATCAAACACAGCCAGCCACGGGCACAGAGCAGCCGCCCCATCACCGACGCCTCCAAACCTGCTGAAGGCAACGCCAACGCCCGGCGCACCACCCCCAAAGCCCTGGACACAGGACCGCGCAGCGTCATCAACTCAACCAGACGCAGCGCCGCCCGGCAGCCATGCCCCACCAGGCGCTCATCTTCAGTGTTGGCCTCCGCCCACACCAGGACCTGCATCAAGTTTTCCTGCTCCAACGCCATCGTGGCAATCGAGTCCGGCGTCGCTCCCTGCTCATTGAGCCCAGGCAAAGACGCATAAAGCGCCGCGTGACGCCCCCTGGCGCTGACTGCGTCATCCTCTTGGAGATGCTCGGCCACAAACGCCCGAATGGTCTCGTAAAACCCCAACCGGACCGTGTCACCCGCCACCCAGGTCCGCAACAACGACCGATCCCGAAGCTCCCCCATCACCTCGAACGGATCGTCGTGGATCCCCTCAAGCACCCCCTCAGCAGCGTCGAGCGCAAACCCACCTCGACACATTGAACACACCGCCAACGCACGGCGCGCATCACCATCCAAACCCTGCCAACACATCTCCACGGCGTTGCGCATCGTTCGATGGCGATCCGCCGATGTCCGAGGCCCCCCCCGCAACACCTTCAAAGGCCGCTTCTCCAACCGAGCCAGAATCTGCGCGGGTTGCATCAACCTCAACTGCGCCGCCGCCAACTCCAACGCCAATGGAATCCCATCCAAACGCTCCACCAACGCCACCACATCAGGCTCTGCCGCCCAGTCCACCTGCGGACGCACCTCACGCGCACGCGCCACAAAGAGCGCCAACGCCTCACTCTCCCCCCCACCCAAAGACAGGGGCGGCAACTCCCAAATCACCTCGCCGGCCACCTCCAAACGACGCCGCGAGGTCACCAACCACGTGGACTCAACCGCCGCATGCACCAACTCAGCCACCCAACCGGCCGCCACATCCACCAACTGCTCAAAGTTGTCCAAGATCCACACACAACGGCCGCGCGCCACCACCGCCTCAACCAACGCCGACCCCGCACAGCGAGGCTCAAACCCCGCTGCCAACGCCAACGCGTGCTCGGCCTCTTCCACCGTCTGAGCCTCTTCCAGCGACACAAAACACACCGGCACACCGCTTTGCACATGCTCCAGACGGCACGCCTCTTTGGCGATCCTTGTCTTGCCCATCCCACCAGGACCCAGGACCACCACCAACGCGCGCGGCTCCAACAAGCCGCGCAATTGCTCCAACTCAGACCCACGCCCCACAAAAGGCGTCCGCCCCTCCAACAGACGATCCACACTCGCTCCCAACGCCCAATGCCTCCAAAAACACCCCATCTCCACAAGCCACCCAGTCAGGGTATACGGCACCACAGGGGTGTCAATGACATCCGGAGTTGGGCTTTTGTAGAGGTGTCAGAGACCTCGACGAGGCAGGGCTGTGGGCGTGTTGGTAGAGGTGTCAGAGACCTCTACCAACCCCGTTTTAACGGGATTCAGTGGGTTTGGTAGAGGTCTCTGACACCTTCACGAAGCGCGCAAAAGTGCCTTTGGCAGAGGTGTCAGAGACCTCTACCAACACAGAAATGAGTGTATAAAAGGAAACCGAAAAGGGGGGTGCTATTTGATGATCAGCTTCTGGTCGACGAGATGCACGGAGGATTGCGCGGGGCCATGGTCATGGTCGGTGCACTCGGTGGGGATTTGTCCGTCTTTGAGTTCACAGGCTCTGGGCAGGCCGTTGCGATCGCAGAAGCAATCGGCGCCAGTGCCGCCACAGGAACCTTTGAGTTCGCGGCCGCTGAAAATGACGCCGACAGCCATGGCCAACATCATAAAGCCAACAAAAAAGATCGTGAGGACAATGGGAACGAGGAACGTCGTCATGGTGCACCACCTTCCTTGGAAGCCTCTTTTGAAGAGACCTCTTGAGACTGCTTGCGGATGCGCTCAAAAGCCGGGGTGGCCTTTTCGGTGAACGCGCCGGTGGGTTCTTTGATGATAAAAAGTGCAGCGATGTCGTGTTTGACGGCAAGCTCAAAGCCATCTTTTTCGCCCAGAACGTTGAGCGTGGTGGCGAGCCCGTCGGCGTTGGCGCAGTTGTCGTCGAGGACAGTGACAGACGCCAGGCGGTGTTCGACGGGTTGGCCGGTCAACGGGTTGATGGTGTGGGAGATGCGCTTGCCGTTTTCTTCGTAGAAATTTCGGTAGTTGCCCGAGGTGGCCATGGCAAGGTTGTCGAGGGCGACGATTTCCTGAATGGCGCGGGCCTGGGGATCGGGCTTTTCCACACCGATTTGCCAAAGCTGGTTGGAAGCATTGAGGCCTTTGGCTCGCACTTCTCCGCCAACCTCGACCATGAAGCGCTTGTGGCCGAGCTTTTCCAACTCGGCGGCCACAGCATCCACACCATGGCCCTTGGCGATGGCCGAAAGGTCCACGTACATCTCGGCGTGGGCTTTGGCCAGTGCAGGAGCCTTGGGGTCAAGAGAGAGCTTTTGGTAGCCAACTTTGGGTGTGATGGTGGCCAGCACATCGGCCGAGGGCGGCGAACCTGGCTTGTTGGGGCCAAAACCCCAGGCGTTGACCAGCGGTCCCACAGTGACATCAAAAGCGCCCTGGGAGAGCGCACTGAGCTTGAGGGCCTTGTCGACCACAGTGGCCAGATCGGCGCTTATGCTGACTGGATCTGTGGTGGGGTTGGCGTTGAAACGAGACAGTTCGCTGTCGCTCTGGTAGGTGGACATCTTGTTGTTGACGTCCACCAGCGTGGTGTCGATGGCAGATTTGGCCGTGTTGGACGGCCCTTCACCGGGGTCACCGCCGGGGATGACCTTGACGGTGTAGGTGGTGCCCATGGTCTTGCCTTTAAAGACCCAGACGGTGGGCGGCGCATCGGGGCGGCGCATGAAGAGCGCCACAAAGAGTGCCAGAACGAAGAGCGCCGGCAGAATGAACCGGCGCAGGGCCCCAGGGCCCTCGCCCGGCGGCAGCGGGCGAGCCATGGGTTCAGCCTCCGAAGTCGTCCAAGAGGATGTTTTCGTCTTCAACGCCCAGGTCTTGGAGCATGTTGATGACGGCCTGGTTCATCATGGGCGGTCCGCACATGTAGAACTCGACATCCTCGGGGGACGGGTGGTCCTTGAGATAGTTGTCAAAGACGATCTGGTGGATGTAGCCGGTGTAGCCATCCCAATCGTCTTCGGGCAGCGGGTCGGACAAGCCCAGATGCCAGACAAAGTTCTCGTTTTCTTCCTGGATCTTGTCGAAGTGATCGACGTAGAAGGCTTCGCGCAGGGAGCGCGCGCCGTACCAGAAGGAGACCTTGCGGTCGGTCTTGATGCGACGGAACTGGTCAAAGATGTGCGAGCGCATCGGCGCCATGCCAGCACCACCACCGATGAAGACCATCTCGTTGTCGGTGTCTTTGGCAAAGAATTCACCAAAGGGACCTGAGATGGTGACCTCATCGCCAGGCTCCAGACCAAAGATGAAGGAGCTCATCTTGCCCGGGGGCAGGTCGGGGCGGCGCGGGGGGGGCGAGGCGATACGCACGTTGAGCATGATGATGCCATACTCTTCTGGGTAGTTGGCCATGGAGTAGGCACGGGTGACCTCTTCATCAACCTTCGAGACGTACTGCCACATGTTGTACTTGTCCCAGTCACCGCGGTACTCGTCTTCAATGATGAAGTCTTTGTAAGCGACGGTGTGGGGCGGGCACTCGATCTGGATGTAGCCGCCAGCGCGGAACGGGACGTCTTCACCTTCGGGCAGCTCCAGGATGAGCTCCTTGATGAAGGTGGCCACGTTGTGGTTGCTGCGCGTCTTGCACTTCCACTTGCGCACGGAGAAGATCTCCGGCTCAAGCTCGATCTTCATGTCCCCTTTGACCTTGACCTGGCAAGACAGGCGGCAGCCTTCACGGGCCTCACCACGGCTGATGTGGCTGACCTCGGTGGGCAGCATCGCGCCGCCACCTTCGTGAATGTGGACCTTGCAGACGCCGCAGCTTCCTTTGCCGCCGCAGGCCGAAGGGATGAAGATTTTGTTGGCCGACAGAGCGTTAAGGAGCGTATCGCCGGCCTGGACTTTAAGGGAGTTGTCGGGATCGTCGTTGATGAGGATGCTGACCTCTTCGGAGTTGACCAGCTTGGCTTTGGCCAACATCAAAAAGGCCACCAGGGCCACAACAACCACGTTGAACGCCAGAACCCCCAGCAGAATGGTCTCCATTGAATGAGCCTCCAGGAGGATTGGTTCAGAGCTGGATGCCAGCGAAGGCCATAAAGCCCATCGCCATCAAGCCCGTTACGATGAACGTGATGCCCAGGCCACGCAGGGCCGGAGGAACATCGCTGTAAATCATCTTCTCGCGAATGGCCGCCAGCGCAATGATCGCCAGCGCCCAACCCACACCACTGCCCAGGCCAAAGACCGTGGACTCAGCCAGGTTGTAGTCGCGCTCGACCATAAAGAGCGAGGCACCCAGGATGGCGCAGTTGACTGCGATCAAGGGCAAGAAGACGCCCAACGCGCCGTAGAGCGCCGGGAAGTACTTGTCGAGTGTCATCTCAACGATCTGAACGCTGGCGGCGATGGTGCCGATGAGCGTCAGGTAATTCAAGAATGACAGGTCCACCGTTGCCAGGCTCGGGTGCGCCCATGCCAGGGCTCCCTCGCGCAGCAGGAAGTTGTAAAAGAGGTTGTTGATCGGGGTCGTGACCGCCAACACAAAGATGACGGCGGCGCCAAGGCCGATGGCCGTGTCGACCTTCTTGGACACAGCCAAGAAGGAGCACATCCCCAGGAAGTAGGCCAGCGCCATGTTCTCCACGAACGCGGCCTTGATGAATAGACTCAGCAGGTGCTCAAGATCCATGGTTGCCCCTCCTTCAATCTTCAGTGATCTGTTCTGGCTTCCACGTGCGCAGAATCCAGATGAAGATCGCGATCAGGAAGAACGCACCGGGCGCCAGAACCATCAGGCCGTTGGGGTTGTACCAACCCCCTTCGGTCACCAACGGCAGGATCTCGATGCCAAAGAGCTTCCCACTACCAAAGAGCTCCCGGAAGAAGCCCACGAAAATCAAAACAATGGCGTAGCCAAGCCCGTTGCCGATCCCATCAAGGATGCTGGGCACCGGACCGTTCTGCATCGCAAAAGCCTCAGCGCGGCCCATGACGATGCAGTTGGTGATGATCAGACCGACAAAGACCGACAGCTGCTTGCTGACGTCAAAGAGGAAGGCCTTGAGGACCTGGTCGGTCACGATGACCAGCGAGGCGATGATCGTCAGCTGGACGATGATGCGGATGCTGGGCGGGATCAGGTTGCGGATCAAGCTCACCGACAAGTTGGACAGCACCAACACCGCGATCACAGCCAGCGACATCACGATCGACGTTTCCATCTTCGTCGTGACCGCCAGCGCCCTGCAGATGCCAAGGCCCTGCAGCGCGATCGGGTTGTCGTTAAAGAGCGGATCAATGAGTACTTCTTTTGGTTTGGGGTTGCTCATCGCCTCGTCTTACGCCCCCTTCGTCTTAAACTTGGCCAGATAGGGGCCCCAGCCGTTTTCGCCAAGCCAGAACCGCAGCAGGTACGTCACGCCGCGGCTGGTGATCGTCGCGCCAGAGAGCCCATCGACCTTGTTGGGCGCCGCGTCCACAGGACCGGCCTGACCTTTGACGACCTCAATGGCCAACTCACCTTTTGCGTCGGTGATCTTGCGCCCAGGCCACAGCGCCTTCCAGCGAGGGTTGTCCACCTCGCCGCCCAGCCCCGGGGTCTCAGCGTGCTCGTAGAAAGTGATGCCTTTGACAGTGTTGCCGTCGGGCTCAAGCGCCAGAAAACCATAGAGCGTGGACCACAGACCCTTGCCCTCCACAGGCAAGATCAGCAGCGCCACCTTGTCGCCGTCCATCAACTGATAGACGAGCCCCTGGTTGGGCACACGCAGGACTTTGGCGTCGTTGGACGGCGCCGCGATGCTGGTCGCCGGGTCGTTGCGCATTTTGCGCTGATCAAACCCGGCCGCATCCACGTCCGCTGCGTAATCGCCAGTCTTGAGCGTGACCACCTGAGCCTTGATCCGCTGCTCAAAGAGCTGCTGAATCTCGGCCGCTGGCGGCGGACTGCCCTCTTCAATGAGGCCAGCCACACCCAAAACCTTCTTCTGACGGTCCAGAACCTTGTTGGCTTCCTGGCGATCTTTGAGCGCCACCGCGGCGCTGGAGACGATCACCGAGCAGACCAGGCACACTGCCGTCGCAAACCCAATGATATACAACGTGCTACGTCGCATTTCGGGCCAGCCTCCTCTTAACGTTCGCCTCGACCATGAAGTGATCGATGAACGGAGCGAACATGTTCATGAACAAAATCGCCAACATCATCCCCTCGGGATACGCGGGGTTGACGACGCGAACCAGAACGACCATCACGCCAATGCCAAAGCCGTAGAAGAGCTTGCCCCTCTCGGTAAAGGCCGACGAAACAGGGTCGGTGGCCATAAAGACCGTGCCAAAGGCCCAGCTGCCGATGACCATGTGCCACCAGAACGGCACCCCAAAGAGCGGGTTGGTCTCAGAGCCAATGACGTTGAGCAGCGTGGCCATCAACACCGTGCCAATCACCACACCCAACATCGTGCGCCAGGAACCAATCTGGGTCGCAATCAAGATGATCGCCCCCACCAGGCACAACATCGCCGAGGTCTCACCCATCGACCCAGCCTCCAAACCAATGAAGGTCTGCATCCAGGCCTCCGAGCCGATGCCGTTGGACACCATCTCGGTCGAATCCACGGCCCCCTTGGCCAACCACGTCGCACCCGAAGTGCCGTCGGGCATCGCCGCCGCAATCCAGGGTTTATCGCCACTGATCTGCGCAGGATAGGCAAAGAAAAGGAAGGCGCGGCCGGTCAAAGCAGGGTTGAGAACGTTCATCCCCGTGCCGCCAAAGACCTCCTTACCGATGATGACTGCAAACGCCGTCCCCAACACAACCTGCCACAACGGGATCGTCGGCGGCAGCGTCAAGGGCAACAAAAATCCGGTGACCAGGAAGCCCTCGTTGACCTCATGACCACGAATGATGGCGGTGACAACCTCGACGGCGCCGCCCGTGGCAAAACACGCCGCCCAGATGGGCACAAAGTGCAACGCGCCAAAGACAATGTTGTTGAGCACCGTGTTGGTGTGCGCAAAACCCAGCAGCTGGGCGGAGACAGACTCTTGCCACGTGTCCAGCGGCGTGCCGCCAGCAGCAATGGCCTCATGCGCCACATGACCCACGTTGTAAATGCCAAAGAGCACGCAGGGCAGCAGCGCGACCACGACCGTGATCATCATCCGCTTCAAATCCAGCGCATCACGCACATGGACATTGCCCTTGGTCACCTCTCCAGGGGTGAAGAGCAACGTGTCGTTGGCCTCGTAGATCGGGTAGAGCTTCTCCAGCTTACCGCCCTTCTCAAAGAGCTTGCCCTGCTTGTCCAGCAGGTCCCTCAAAAACTTCATCAGCCTTCCTTCCAGATGGTGGTCAATCTCTTCCGGAGGATGACGCCGTAATCCTCTTTGCCGGGGCTGACGAAGGAGCAAAGTCCAAGGTCTTCTTCGTCCAGTTCCAACGCCCCGAGCTTCTCAGCCTTCTCAAGGTCCCCGGCGATCAAAGACCGCAGCAGGAACGTCGGCATGATATCCAACGGCATCACTCGCTCGAACATCCCAATGGGCACCATGGCCCGATGTGAACCATGGGTCGTGGTCGTCATGGCATACTTCTTCTTCGAAAAGAGCAAGCCCGACAAAAAGGCCCGCACCGTCGAAAACTTGTCCATGCCCGGGCCCAACCAGCCCAGGAAAACACGCTCACTGTCCTCATGGAGACACGACACAATCCCGTGGTAACGCCCCAGGAAGCCGTGCACCTCGCCCATGGCCTTTCGTCCACCAAGCACAGAACCAGAAACCACGCGGACCTCGCCATCTTTGAGACGACCTGCGGTCAACTCATCGATCGAGGCCCCCACGCGGGTGCGCACCAATGTCGGACTCGACACCGCAGGACCCGCCACCGAAACAACCCGCTGGGTGGACAAGCGGCCAGTGGCAAAGAGCGCCCCAATGGCCGCCACATCCTGCGCATCAATGTACCAGGAGAGCTTGCTGTTCGACACCGGCGCCAACATGTGAATGTGCGTGCCAGCCAACCCCGAAGGGTGCGGGCCACCAAACTCTTCAACGTCAACTCCGGAGACCGAACCGGGCCCAATCTTGGACCCCACCGCGCGGCAGAAATACACCTTGCCGTCGGTCAGCTTCTTGATCGCCTCAAGACCCTTCTCAAGGTCCTCCTGTCGCCCCTCGAGCGCCACCGCCACGTCACCGGCCAGCGGCCGACTGTCGCAGGCCGTCACAAAGATGGCCTGGCACTTGTCCTCGGGCGAAGGCACCTTGCTAAAGGGACGCTGACGGATCGCCGTCCACATCCCCGACTCAACCAACAAGTCGCGCACGTCTTTGGCATCGAGCCCGGCCACTGCCTTGCCCTTGTAAGAACCAAACTCGACGTGCTCCTCCTTGTCGGCCACCTCAATCACAAGCGTCTGCAAAACGCGACGCTCACCGCGATTGATCGCCACGACCTTGCCAGCGGCCGGCGCCGTAAAGCGAACCCCCTCGGTCTTGCGGTCCTCAAAGAGCAACTGACCCTGCTTGACCTCGTCCCCAACCACGACGTGCATCCGCGGTTTCATAAAGGGGTAATCGTCATTGACGATCGCCACCCGGCTGATCCGCGGCCCATCCTCGATCGTCTGCACAGGCGCGCCGGTGATCGGTAGATCAAGGCCTTTTTTGATGTTGTGTGTCGCCATCGACTGTCCCTGCTCCGCACATCTCCAGGCACATCTGTACCCACACGTGACGGAAAATCCCTGTTGTTCACTTCAGAAACACACGCCAGCAGGCACTCCAAAAGGGATGTGGCACACGTCCACCGGGACAACATCCAAGGGCGCAACATCAAAACTGCGCCATCCCACAATCCTCAGCGCCCGCAAAGCGCCACGCAGGGTGTACCCCATTAAGTCACGAAGGGCAATCCCTCAGTGCAACCATCAAAGGTCTCCCTGACCACAACCTAGAGATGCAAGGCTTCCACCGACGGTTTCAATCCAGAGCTCAATCTCCCCACACAGACCACCCATCAGGCCCATAACGCACCTTTTGACCATGATGGGCCTGCCCCCTGACCAACGATTTCGAGATCACGCAAGGAATCATGCCGTGAGGAAAACGATGGGGCAGCGAAGGCTCGGCCAGAAACGCAGCTCTGGCCGATCTGTAAGACTGCACACACTGGGTGTAGTACGCCCGGTAAATCTGACGCTGCCGACGACTGCTGGCATGACACAAAGGCTTGGGCCCACCCCGCTTCGGATTTTTGGGACGCGCGCTCCAACACTGCAACACAGCGCATCGAGCCTTGGCCCCAGCATCCCCCAACGAGGGCTTGTCACGCTCAAGCAACACCTCCAAACCCTCTTCCACCATCTGCTCAAGCCGCGCCGCCTTTTGGCACCCATCAAGCCCCTCTCCCTCCCACAATGGCAGGGGAGCCAGCTCCAAACTCATCTCATCAAAAAACATGTCATCAAGAATCGCGTCATTATAAAGCACCTGACCTCTGAGCCCATGCTTTCGCCCATAACGCGCCACCTGCTCGAAATCCATCCAGCGCCCTTCAATCGGCTGACCGCTAAGATGGCCTTCATAAGCGCTCGCCCCAGGCCAATGCCGCGGATGCTCCACCAACCCCGCAGCCACAGGGTTGAGCAGCGTATACACAACCTTCTGAGCAAGCTGCTCCTGATCCAAAATCGGAGCGTACGTATAACGACCCCCAAAAAATGTCCCGTGACGACCACGGTGGCGATTGATTCGCCTGGCCAATTGCCCCTGAAATTGCTGCATGAAAACATCCAGGTTCAACAATGGAGCCCGCACAACCAGGTGGTAGTGGTTGCCCATAAAAACAAACGTAAACACCTCCACCTTGTGCTTCTTGGCGGCCATCACCAAAGCCCCCCGACACAACTGAACCACATAAGGATCGTCCGGCTGCATCAAAAACCGCTCCTGCAAACAGCGGTTGGTCACAAAATAAATGCTCTCTTCATGCTGAATTCTTAATGGATACCCCACGAACAACACCCTCCTTTGCTTGCCACCAATTCACTCACAAAGGGTCGTTGTCGGGCGCTGCGCCTCCCAGTTGCGTTCTTTTTGAAAATTTTTGAGGACAAAGGGCCGGGCGTCGTCTCAGACACCTCCACCAACCCCCTCATCATCGACATCACAACATCTCGTCAATGTCTCTGACACCTCCACGCCCTCACTCACCTCCCCCACAAACACACCCAACAGAGAGTTGATCTGTGGGCGTTGGTGGGCCTATGATGTGGTGCGAACTAGATGGTTTCATCAACACACTAAAACGATACGATGCTCGGGGCGGTGGCGTAAGATATGGCTGGAAAGGTCATAGGGATTGATCTGGGAACGTCCAACTCGGTGGTGGCCGCAGTTGTCGGCGGCAAACCTCAGGTGATACCAGATGAAGAGGGGCGCACCATTCACCCCTCCGTGGTCAGTTTTCTACCAGGTGGCGATGTCATCGTTGGGCAGAAAGCATCGGCACGTAAGGTTGTCGACCCCATCAACACCGCTTATTCAGTCAAACGCCTCATCGGCCGCCCTTTCCATTCACACGAAGTGCGAGTGGCGCAATCCCACTATCCATATCAGGTCGTATGCGGCAGCGATAACAACCCAAAGCTCTTGGTGCAGGGACAAGAATACTCGCCAGAAGAAATTTCAGCGCTGGTGCTCAGGCGCATGAAACACATCGCAGAGGTCTATCTGGGGCAACAGGTGGATCGGGCGGTGATTACAGTGCCGGCCAACTTCAACGAAGCCCAGCGCTACGCCACCAAAGCGGCCGGTGAAATCGCAGGGTTGGATGTGTTGAGGATCTTAAACGAGCCCACAGCAGCAGCCCTGGCCTACGGTTACGGCGAGCAAAAGCGCGAGACGGTGGCGATCTACGACTTTGGTGGCGGGACCTTTGACATCACGGTCTTGTCACTGCGTGGCAGCGTCTTCGAAGTGCTCTCCACAGCGGGTGACACCTATCTTGGCGGCGACGACTTTGACAACCGCCTCGTTGACTACATGGTCGCAGCCTTTAAGCACAAACATGGCTACGATCTGAGCAATGAGATCATCGCGTTGCAGCGGCTTAAAAACATTGCAGAGCGGCTCAAAATTGAGTTGGCCCGCAAGGACAAGGTCGCTGTCCACATCAAAGAAATCATCCCTGGCTCACCACAACCCGTCACGCTCTCCTTCTCAATTACCAGAGAAGGATTCAATGAACGCTGCATGGACATCGTGCGCAAGAGCTTTGTGGTTTGTGATGAAGCCATGCGGCTGGCAGGGTTGACGACTTCCCAAGTCGACCATGTCGTTCTGGTTGGAGGCAGCACCAAAATTCCGTTGGTCAATGAGATGGTCAGCCACTATTTCAGTCGTCCTCCGGTCGGCAACGTCAACCCTGATGAGGTGGTGGCGGTCGGTGCAGCCATCTACGCTTCAAGCCTGGATCAACAATATTACGTCGAGCCATCATCAAGTGCCTCCATGGCAGGCTTTGGGCAGGTGGCACCGCCGCCCATCCCTGGCAGCGGAATGCCAATCGCCATGGGACCACCACCGATTCCAGGCTCAGTCGCCCCTCCTCCCATTCCTGGCATGGCCGGACCAACCGATGCCACAGGAATCATGCACGAAGCCCTTTTGATCGACGTCACACCGCGAGGCCTGGGCGTCGCCACAGCGGGCGGCTTCTGCGATCCCTTCATTGAACGCAACGAAAACATCCCCACAGAGCGAAAACGCATCTTCACCACCAGCCAGGACAACCAAAACAGTGTCCGCATCAAGGTCATGGAAGGTGAATCGCGCCGCTCAGAAGAAAACAACCTCCTGGGGGAACTTGTACTGGACAACCTGCGGCTTGCGCCCCGGGGTGATGTGCGCATTGAAGTGACGTTTGAGGTCGATACCAACGGCATCCTCAACGTCAGCGCGGTTGACCAGGAGACCCATCAGCGGCAAAGCGCCAGGCTGAACCTCTCTGGAGGCATGGACAACGATGAGATCGCACGGTTGGCTGCACGAAATCGGGACACCGAAGTTCTGGGAGACATGCCAGACATTCTGCCATGATCAGGCGTGACAACAATACACCATGACCCAAAAACCAACTGTTCTGTTGGCTGCCGCCGACCCGGATGTGCTCAGAGCGCTCATCGGTGAGTTCCCACGCAGCGCTGGCTGGCTGACCATGGCCGCCCGCGCCGCCAACCAGGTGCCCACTGCGCTGGCCAAGCGCCAACCCGACGTCGCGGTGGTGCACCACGCCCTCGATGACATGTCAGGGCTGGCGCTGTGCGCCTGGCTGGGCAAACACAGCGCCAGCACCATCCGCATCCTGTTGACCAAGGACATCGCCACGTCCCCGCGCATCGGCGACCCATACGAAGCCACCCTGCGACACCCTTGCCCAACAGGCATGGTCGCAGAGTTGGCCGTCAAAGAGCTGCGCGAGCGCTACGCATCACAAGCCACAGAGCGCTTCATCGCCGAGGTCACAACGCGCCATCAGGCCATGGATGCGCAAAGCTATTATGAATTGTTGGGACTGCCCCCTGAGCAAACCAACCAACTCTCTTTGCGCAACACCTACGACCGATTCTCGATGGCGTTCCACCCCGACCGCCACATGCACCTGCGCAACACCCCCTCCTACGACCTGCTCGTTGGGTACTACAAGCGCATCGGCGAGGCCTACAGGATTCTCGATGATCCTGAAAAACGCTCGCGCTATGACAGGGACCTGGCCAACGGCCAACTGCGCTACGACGACACTGTCCGAGAAAAGTCAGGGCCTCGCTCCATCGAAGACCTCTCAGAGAACCCCAAAGCGCGCCGTTTCCTCTCGCTGGCCCAGCAATCGCTGGCCAATGGACGCTTCTCCACTGCCGTGCAAAACCTGAAATTTGCCCTCAGCATGGACTCTGGAAATGTGGACATCCAAGACAAAATCGCAGAAATTGAAGCGCTCCTCTGAGGTCTGCTCCTTCGACTTCGACCGGACACACCATGACCAAACCGACAGAACCCTCCATTGAGCTCCCCAAAGGAGCGCCCATGAAAGAATACCAGCGATACATCCACGATCTTGAGGCCATGCATGGGTGGCTCAAGGTCGACCTCGTCCACAATTGCTTCCTGATGGGTGAAGAGGTCGGAGAACTCTTCAAAGCCATCCGCAAACATGAGCGACTCTTTTCAGAGAGCCAAGCCCCCCCCACCACGGATTTAGAAGCAAGCAAGGAACACGTCGGCGAAGAACTCGTGGATGTCTTCAACTACCTGATGGCCATCGCCAATCGCCTGGACATCGACGTCGAAGAAGCTTTTAGACGCAAAAACGCACGCAATCAGCAGCGGACCTGGGACTGATACATCCCCGCATGGTGACCATAGCGCTTGCGCCGCGGCCTTTAGCAGTGTATCAAGCCCGCGCACAAAGAGGTCACGCCATACGCCTAGAGCGTCGACCCAACGACGCTGGAGACGTCGCGCCATGCACAAGACACCCATTGAAAAGACCCGCAATATTGCCATCATCGCACACGTCGACCACGGCAAAACCACACTTGTTGATGAACTCCTGAAGCAATCAGGGACCATCGATGCACACCGCGGCCTGGCAGAGCGGGCCATGGACAGCAACGACCTGGAGCGCGAGCGTGGCATCACGATCACAAGCAAGTGCACCACCGTCTGGTTCCAGGACCATCAGATCAACATCGTCGACACCCCAGGACACGCCGACTTTGGCGGCGAGGTCGAGCGCGTGCTGAAGATGGTCGACTCCGTCTTGCTGCTGGTTGATGCATTTGAGGGGCCCATGCCCCAGACCAAGTTCGTGCTCAACAAAGCCCTCCAGCTCGGCCATCAGCCCATCGTGGTCATCAACAAAATCGACCGCCCCGATGGCCGCCCCGACGAAGTCCTGGACCTTGTCTTTGACCTCTTTACCACCCTGGATGCCAACGATGACCAGTTGGACTTTCCTGTCATCTACGCCTCGGCCAAGCACGGCTACGCCGCCAAAGAGCTTGAAGACCTCGAAGGCAAAGACGACAGCGAACTGGACCTCATCCCGCTCTTCGAAGCCATCCTGGAAAAAGTCCCCCACCCTCCCGGCAAAGCCGACGCCCCCCTGCGCATGCAGATCGCCACGCTGAGCTACAATGAGTACCTCGGCCGCCTGGCTGTGGGGCGCATCTACGACGGGCAGGTCAAACAAAACCAACAGGTCGTGCTGTGCCGCGCCGATGGCACGCAGGTGACCTGCAAGGTCTCCAAAATCTTTGGATTCCGAGGCCTCGAACAACTCCCTCTCGACTCCGCCGTCGCTGGAAACATCTGTGCGCTCGCTGGCCTCAGCGACGTGCTGCCCGGGGAAACCGTCTGCCACCCCGAGCACCCCAACCCCATGCCTTCCATCAGCGTGGACGAACCCACCGTCTCCATGCGCTTTGCCATCAACAACTCACCCTTTGCAGGCAAAGAAGGCAAATACGTCACCAGCCGCCAGATCAAGGCCCGACTGGATCGCGAAATCGAACAAAACGTCTCGATGCGCTTTGAGCAGACCGAAACCGCCGACGCCTTCAAGGTCTCAGGCCGCGGCGAGCTTCACCTGTCCATCCTGATCGAAACCATGCGCCGTGAAGGCTATGAGCTGTGTGTCGGCCGCCCCCAGGTCATCACCAAAGAAATCGATGACCAACTCATGGAACCCATCGAAGAACTCATCGTTGATGTCGACGACGAGTACTCCGGCACCGTCATCGACAAACTCAACCGCCGCAAAGGCGACATGCAAGAGATGAACGTCGGCGGCCAGGGCAGCACTCGCCTGCGCTATCTCATCCCCACACGCGGGCTGATCGGCTTCCGCTCCGAGTTCCTCACCGACACCCGCGGCACCGGGGTCATGTACCACAACTTTGACCACTACGGACCCTACCGCGGCGAAACCCCCGGACGCTCCAACGGCGCCATGGTCGCCATGGAACAAGGCGAAACCACCGCCTACGCCATCTTCAACCTCCAAGAGCGCGGCACCAGGCTCATCGGCCCCGGTGAACAGGTTTACGGCGGACAGGTCGTTGGCATCCACAGCCGCGACAACGAAATCGTCGTCAACCCCTGCAAACGCAAACACCTCACCAACGTCCGCGCCTCCGGCTCCGATGACGCCCTGCGCCTGACCCCGCCGCTGAACCTCAGCCTCGAAGGCGCGCTCGAACTCATCGACGATGACGAAATGGTGGAAATCACCCCCAAATCCCTCCGCCTTCGCAAATTCCACCTGGATCACAACGTCCGCAAGCGGGAATCCAAGCGCAAAATGTAGCCCGTAAAGGTGTCAGAGACGTTGACGGACAACACCCCACCAACGTCTCTGCTCACCACACCATCCTTTGCTTTTGCGCCCCCACGACAGCGTTTCGAAATGACCGAAACCCCCTGATGGTCGACGTCTCTGACACCTCTACCATCCCCCTCAACCCCCGTGAAAACGGCATCGGTCGACGTCTCTGCCCCCCCTACAACTGCAAACCCAACCCCAAAACCCATACACCACACCCAAGCAACGCGTTCAATGACGCGCAACAGCAGTGGGCCTATGGTGTCTAAAAATCAGCGCGCGGTAGGCTTAAAGGTCTGACGTTCAGCGCGCACGACCAACGAGCCCAACGTCACCCCCTGATCGGTTTCATTTGAGAGCCACTTCCACAACTGGGGAACATTGAGATGCCCTTGGATGCCTTGGAGGTATTTGCGCACCAGAGGCGCAACATCTTCGGCGGGCAGGTCGACCAGTTCCAGACGGAAGCGTCGGAAACCGGCGTTGAGGAACTCGGGCAGGTGTTTGGCACCGGACTGGGGTGTGGCGTTGAAGACGGTGTTGCGACAGCCCATATCGGCCAGCACGGCGTGATCTTTGCCTCGATGGTCACGCAGCTTGACTTCGTGCTCTTCGCAGGGGCGGCCGCAATCGTGAAAGCTGTTGCCGTCGCTCAGGAAGCGGCAAAAGACACAGTGTTCGGTGTGGAAGATGGGCAGGTGGTGGTGGAGGATCAGTTCGAGGTCCTGGGCACCGACTTGCTGGGCCAGTTGGCACAATTGGTGGGCGTTGAGATCGTGGCCGGGGGTGATGACGCTGAGCCCAAAGCGACGTAGGAAATCGACGCTCAGGGCGTTGGTGGCGTTGAGCGAGAAGTCGGCCAGCAGCGGCGGAATCTCTTCGGTGCCAGCCTTGGCCATGGCGTTGAGGGTTTGGAGCAGGCCAAGGCTGCGCACGAGGATGCCGTCGGCTTTAAGATTGAGCAAAAAGCGCCAGATGCGCTCTTCCTTGACCTTGAGGATCCTTGGGGCCACGGCGATGGCTTTTCGCCCGGTGGCTTGAACCTGGCGGATGCTCTCCTTGAGGCCTTTGATTTCTAGAAAATCGATGTAAATCGTGTCGACCTCGGGCAACTCCAGGGCGGCGTTGATTTGCTCTGGGGTTCGACACAGCAGGGTCAGGCGCGGTGTGGTCTGGTCGTTGTCGGCCTTTGGGGCCTGAGAGACCTGACCTTGTTGCAGGCGGCCAAGGAGGCCGGGCAGCGCGCCGTCTTCGTTGAGGGTGTTCTGACGGCTTTGGCGGCGCGCTTCGATGAGCGACTGTGTGGCCTCGCGGCGCACCTGATTCAGGGCGCTGGTGGGCATAAAGAGGTTTTCATCGAGGAGGTTGGAGATTTGGCGCAACTCGAAGGGGGTTTGGCCAAGGCGGCCGATGAACTTTCGCAGGCCGGCTTCATCGAGGCCTCGGCGCTGGGCGGGTTGCAGCGCAATGGTGGTGGTTGCCGTGGCTTCAAAGCCGTCTTCGTCGCGCAGAGTCAGGTTCAGCGGTTCACCC
>CAKZKQ010000175.1 GCA_937123825.1 uncultured Pseudomonadota bacterium | reverse complement strand
GAGATTGCGCTCAGGACCAAAAAATCCCTCGACAAGTGGCCTAAGAGACACCAGCTTGAAGGTTCCCTGAGCGTCCCTTTGAAAAATTCAGCATCAAGGGGATGCCCCATTGTCGGCAGCACAGGCCAGCGCGCAACGACCTTGACGGCTGCGCCCCGCTTGGCCATCCTGCACCAGACACCCAATGGGTCCAGCACTTTGGCGCAAATCCTTCGCTCAGCCCCGCGCTGACCGGAGCGCGCGCCCGTTATGGCTGGACCGCCCTGACACGGTGGCCCCACGGTCGCAAACGGCCCCATGGTCACCGTCAGCGCACACCACAAAGGAAGGTTAAAGAGAAGACATGAGCAACATGTTGGTGCCCATCAGCTCTCTGCCCGTCGACATCACCCCCGACGAGGCCGTCGAAGAGACCTACCGCGCGGATCTGGACTGGATTGAGCAGAAGCTGCGCTCGGGGTTGAGCGTCCTGGTGGACTGCGACAAGCAGTTGACGCTCTACCTCTATCGGAGCCTGCGCCGCCGCTTGCGCCAGGACCCGGCCAAGCGCTGTGTGCTGATCGCGGGTCAATCGGCCATCACCGGCGACGGCCCGCCGACGCTCATCCAGGCGATCCTGCACGAGCTGCGCGAGCAGATCTACTCGGGACCCCAGGGTCAGATTCTGGTCCTGCCGCACCTGGACGTGCTGACGACCACCACCCGCAGTGGCCTCAACGCCGAAGCGCGCGAAGCCATCGCGATGGTCTTTGAAAACCCCAACATCGTCCTGCTGGGCTTTCGGGATCCGCTCTTTGAGATCCCCTCGGTCTTGATGAACGTCTTTGCCGTGCGGCGCGAGGTCATTGGGATCCCGCGCGACGCGCTGCCCAGGATCATCACGCAGCGCGAGGCCCGCAAGCTGGGCCAGGAAGACTTCAACCCCTACGCGCTCTACAAGTACGTCTCGGGCGTCAACGCGGTGCGCATCCGCCAGTTGATGACGCAGCTTGAGGGCAAGGTGGACTTTGATCCCATCAACCCCAGCACCGCCGACGACATCTACCGTGACATCCGCCAGATGACGGTGATCTCGGACCTGGAGTTGCCCAGCGTCAGCCTGGAAGAGGACATCGGAGGCTACAAAGAGGTCAAGAAGCAGATCAACGAGGAGATCCTCTCTTTGCTGCGCTTCAAAGCCACCAGCACCGACCGGGAAGAGGTGCAGCGCGTCGAGGAGATCATCCCCAAAGGCCTGATCTTCCTGGGACCGCCCGGCACCGGCAAGACCTACTTTGCCAAGGCCATCGCCACAGCGCTCGACGCCACGGTGCAGATCGTCTCGGGGCCGGAGCTGAAGTCTAAGTGGGTGGGCGAGTCGCTGCCCTGGGAAGAAGAAGTTTTGGTGGTTGTGGATGGGCAGGCGCGTCGGATGGCGATCGGCGAGCTTGTGGACAACCACAACGACGACCAGGAGGTTCTGGCGTGGACGGCCAGAGACAACGGCGTGTCTGCGCTGCTCCCGGTGACAGGGTTTATCAAACATGCAGGGCCAGATTACGTTGATGTGTTGGTGACCGAGACGGGCCGTGAAGTGCGCGTCACTGGCGGTCACAGCCTCTTTGTGAACCAGGGAGGTAAGCTGGCGGATGTGGTGGCAGAGGACGTGGTCGCTGGTGAGACACGCGTGGCGGTTCCTCTGCGCCTGAAGGCGCCAGAGACCCAAACCCAGATCGATGTGCTGGGCAGCTTCAGCGGCCGTCAGGACATCCACGTGCAGGGTTATGATGGGTTGCTGCAACAGGCCCAAGCCCGTGCCCACGCCCCATTGACGGTGCGCTGCCGGGGCGACAAAGTCATCACCATCAACAAGCTCTTGAACATGTCCCAAAGGCCTGCGCTGAGCCTGGGGGCGTTGCAGGAGGTTGTGGAGGAAGACGCCGATTGGAGCGGCGTGACGCTCTATTGCTGGCACCGCAATAAAAATATGCCCACCACTCTGGCGCTCGATGAAGCCATGGGTGAGTTTCTGGGGCTTTGGGCGGCCGAGGGGAGCTTCAACAACAAAGGCGGGGTTCGTCTGGCGTGCCATCAAGACGAGGTGGCTCGGATTGAAGCCCTTTGCCGCAGCCTCTTTGGCCATGTAACGGTGTCCCACAAGCCCAACTCCAAGGGCGCGTCGCTGATCATCAGCTCTACGCTCCTGCATGATCTGATGCGTGATGGCTTGGGCATTCAGGCAGGCTCTGGGGAAAAACGGGTGCCGTCGTGCATCTTCATGGCGCAGCGACCTGTGGTGGCCGCCTTTTTGCGGGGCTATTTCAGCGGTGATGGCACCTTCAACGGCAAATCCATCGAGGCCACCACTGTCAGCAAAGGTCTGGCATCAGACATCGCGACGCTCCTGCAATACTTTGGCATCGGCGCGCGCCTGCGCCAGCGCACAGAGCACAACGGGACTGTCAGCCACAGGGTCCGCTTCACTTGGTCGGCGTTCCTGAGGATCTTTGCCAATGAGATTGGTTTTGCCGACGATGTCCGCCAGCAAAAGCTGCGGGACTACGTCGACAACATGACTTTTCAGAGGCGCACGCAAACTCCCGAGGACCACATCACCAACGACGTGCTTTGGGATCTGGTGGTCGAAAAGCGCCGCGAGTCTTACGACCGTCCGCATGTCTACGATCTGAGTGTCCCGGGTACTGAGCGGTTCATTGCTGGGTTTGGCAACATCCTGGTGCACAACTCAGAAGAGAATCTCAGAAGGGTTTTTGCCCAGGCCAGGCGCTCTGCGCCGTCGATCATTGTCTTTGATGAGATCGACTCTTTTGCGACCGCACGCGGGACCTACACGGGCAGCGGCGTGGAGCACTCGATGGTCAACCAGATGCTCACGGAGATGGACGGTTTTCGCCGTGAAGAGCTTGTCTTTGTGGTGGGGACGACCAACTTTGCCGAGTCTCTCGACCCCGCGCTGCTGCGCCCGGGCCGCTTTGAGTTGCTCATCGACATCCCCTACCCGGACCGGGACGATCGGCGCGCGATCTTGCAGATCTACCGCCAGAAGTTCAACCTGACCATCGACGACGAGATGATCGACTACATGGTCGAGAAGACCGGCGGTTATGTGGATGAGTCCAGGGGCGTGCGTTTCTCCGGTGACCACCTCTACGCGGTGTGCCGCTCGCTCAAGCGCGAGGAGATCCGGCGCGGCAGCCTGGAGGTGACCAAAGATGACGTGCACAAGGCCATCAACAGCCGCCGCAAGGCGCCGGTGAAGTTCTCCAAGCAAGAGGAGCGCACCATCGCCATCCACGAGGCTGGCCACGCCATCTGTGCCCACAAGTTGCCCCACACCTCGGCGGTCGAGAAGATCACCATCGCCACCGGCGAGGAGGACACGCTGGGTTATGTGATGCGCGCGGTGAAGGAGAACAAGTACATCACGACGCGCGACGAGCTGCTGGACGACATCTGCGTGTTGCTCGGCGGGCGCGTGGCCGAGCACCTGCTCATCGGCGACATCTCGATGGGTGCCTACGATGACCTGCAGAAGGCCACCTACCTGTCGCGCGTGATGATTGAGGAGTTGGGCATGGGCAAGACCCTGGGCCTGCGCACCATCGCTGGTCGCCAGGGTGCCGGGCGCAGCTCCACCCGCGAGAACGTGGCCGACGCGACCCAGGCGGCCGTGGACCAGGAGATCGTGGATCTGCTTGAGCGCGAACGCGAGCGGGCCGAAAACCTCATCACCGAACACCGGGCGCTCTTTGACAAGCTCGTCGAGACGCTCCTGGACAAAAAGACCATCGAGAAGGACGAGATCGTCGAGCTGCTCGGCCCGGCGACCACACTCAAGACCGATGAAGACGACGCCAAAGACGAGGCCACCAAGTCCGAAGCGTGATCCCTGTGCAGATGAGCGTCACCCCGCGCCGCCCGGTCTTTTGCAGACCTGCGGCGCGTCAGATCGATCTTTGAAGCGCTGATGTGTCGGCGCCACCACACCAAGGAGGCCCAGAACCATGGCCGAGATTAAAATTCACCTGAAGTTCAACCTGGAGACAGGCAAGAAGGACATCATCATCGAGTACGAAAGCGAAGATGACGCCATGCCCTACGAGCACGAGCAGCGCCACTGGGAGATCGTGGAGCAGCTCATCGGTCAGGGCGTCATCAGCCCGGACGATGTGGGCAATGTGCGCGTGGGCAAACTCCACGACGAGGAGCAATCCACGCCATCCCAGCAGTCCACCCCGGCCCAGCAGACTCAGAAAGCGGGCGAATAGACCCGCTCCTGTTCAAAGTCTGCTCCCAAACCGGTTCCACCCCATCTTCCCACACCCGCTCGCCGTCAAGGCCTGCGGGTGTTCACGCTTTTTGCCCTTCCCCCTGCCCTTGCGCCGCCACGTCCACGGCAAGAAGCGCACGCAGCGCCTTGGCCACCGCGTCGGGGTGCTCGACGTGGAGGTGATGGTACGATCCATCAAGCGTAGCGACCTCCAGGTCCTTGATGGCGGCTTTGCGCCCATCGAGCAACTCACCCAGCGGGACATAACCATTTTGCGCGCGCAGCACGCGCACCGGCGCGGTGATCCGCCCAAAGGTGGCCAACCAGGTTTGCTCGGGGTAGCGGATGGGCGTGGGGCCTTTGAGGCGCGGATCGTAACGGAAGGTCCACTTTCCAGGCGCCTGAGGGTCTTCCATCAAAGCATGCTTCGCCATCCGCTCGGCCCCCTGGGCGCTGAGGCCAAAGTTGGTCTGTCGCAGGCGCGCGGTGGCCTCCTGACGGCTGTCAAAGCGTCCAAAAGGGCGCACCTTGAGCATTCTCTGGAGTGCGCGGCCAAGGCGAGCGGCCTGCTCGCTGGGATCCTGGGGCGGAGGGCCAAAAGCATCGAGGACCAGCAGGCGCCGCACCCGACGCGGCCACGCCCCGGCCATCATCAACGCCAGGTTGCCCCCCATGGAGTGGGCCACGAGCGCTTCGGGAACCATGCCTGCGCGCTCCAGGCAGACCAACACGCGGGTCAGATCCTTGAGGTGATCGAGCGGGTGATAACTGCCGCCAGCGGCCACCGCGTCGCTGCGCCCATGTCCTCGCCAGTCCAGACACAGCGCCCGCACCTGACCTCCGAGCGCTTCCACCGCGGCGTCAAAGCTGCGGCCAGTGTCCAGATAACCATGCAGAAAGAGCACCACCGGGCCGGAACCATCGTGCTCCCAAAGGCGCAGACGCAGCACGTTGTCTTTGGAAGCGCCTTCATCCATGGGCTCGCCAAGGATGTCGTCGGCAGGATCGGCGCAAAGAAAGAGGTTCCTCCAGCGAGGCTCTGTGGGCATGAACGTGCTCCTGATGGCGATTGCGTGGCGCAGCACAACGCGGCGCGAGACATCATAACAGAAGAGCACGCCGGTGACCCCTTGCCAGTGAGCCGAGCGCGTCTTAATGTTGTGCGCCCACGAGCAGTTGTTTTGGGGACTCAGCGCATCTCCAGGAATGTCCAGGTAAGGTTGAAGCGATCATGCCTCTGAAACCAGCCATCCGCTTTGAACACCACGCAGGGTTTGTCGATTTTGTCCGTCAGCACAGCGACGACAAAGGCGCCCCGTACAGTCTCCACGCATGCACTGAGCCGCAAGGCCTGGGGCATGTCTACTTCCTGACCCGTCAGGGAGACGCGGGTTGGCTGCGCAAGGCGACCCGGCGCGGCTGGTCCAAGGTGAAGATCGACGTGGACAAGGCCACCGGCCAACTTCGCCAGACCGACGGGACCCAGCCACACACCTACCTGATGGAGGCCTCGCGGACCGAGGCCGAGTTGCCCTTGCTGGCAGGTCCCGTGCCGGTCAACGACGACCGCACCCCGGACATGGTGGTGCTGTGGTGCACCAACGAAGAGACCTTTCAGCGCCTCATCGGCATGAGCCTGCGGCTGGGTTGTGACCGTTTGCAGTACGCCACGGTCTCACAGGAGGGTCAGGAGCCGGTCTTTTTGCTGCGCGGCGAGCGCCTGAGCTACTACGTGATCGACGTGGCCCGCGAAGACGCGCACACCAAGGTCTACCGGCCGTTGGCCGACGGCAGCGTCTACGTCGAGTTGGGCATGACGCACCCCTTGTTGGAGCTGCTCATCGGCGCCGACAGCCAGCGCGGCGCGCTCTTCATTGAGGGCGAGCGCGTTGAGGCGGTCAACCGGCGCGTGTCGATGCCGTCCTGGAAGGACATCTATCGCCTGACGCGCTTTGAGTTGGCCGACGTGTCCAGCGACGAGGACTGGGCCGAGGCCAAGGGCGAGCCCAACGCCTTCAGCGTGCCGCTGCGGTTGACCCCGGCGCACGCGCAGCGCGACCCCTACCTGTGGCTGCTGCGCCAGGATGAGCAGTCCAGGGTCGAGCAGCTATTGAAGGCCATCCCCGAGCCCGACCTGGACAGCCTCCAGTTCACCGCACAGGACGCCCCTGACGGGTCGCGCTACCTGCTCATCCGCGAGCGGCACACGGGGATCGGACGCGAATACATCGATTTTGAGGGCATCCAGCTTGGCCCCTACGCGGGTTACCCCAACCTGATGCTCCCCATTGACCAGGAGCTTGAGCCCCAACTGCGCAAAGACCGCTACCGCGAGCTCTTCAAGCTGCGCCCCGGTCACCTGACGCTGCTGTGGGGCAAAGACAAGCTCAACCTGGTGCACCTGCGCGAGAGCAGCTTTCAGCCGCTGCGCTCGTTTGTGAATTACATCATCGGCACCGAGGGGCAGGACCTTCAGGAAGTCATCGGCCGGACGGTCTTCAGCTTCCAGGACTACCGCTTTGCGCGCGCCGCGCACGCCCCCCGGCCCAAGCCCAAGGCCGACATCAAGACCCCCGAGCGCCCCGACGTCGAGTGGGACGCGCTGCCCGATGAAGACGGCCAGACCGAGCAGGTCGTCAAAAAGAAAAAGCGCAAGGACGAGCCCATCAAGGTGCCTCGCCCCGCCAAGCCCGAGGCCCCCTCCTACACGGAGTTGGAGTCCAAGGAGTTGACCATCGAAGGCGAGTTGATCCTCAAGGGTCAGAGCGCCGAGCGCTGGACGGCGCTGGGGTTGGTCAAGGAGGCCATGGGCAAGCACCAGGAGGCGACGGTCTGCTGGATGGAGGCCCTGTGGTTGACCCAGGACGCCGAGTCACGGCAGCGCCTTGAAGAGCGCGTGCTGCGCTCGTTGGGCATGACCGAAGACTTCAAGCTGCGCGGCAACAATGCCACCGAGCGGGCGCGTCACCTTCAGGAACAAGCCTTCAAAGCCGACAGCGCCCCGTTCTGGACCTGGCTGTGGGTCACCCACGGCGCGCGTCATCTGGAGGGCAACCCCAACGACCAGTTGGCCCACGCCTACCTGGCCGACGGCCACCGCCTGCTGGGTGAGCGCAAGAACAAGCTGCGCAAGAAAGAGCGCTGGATGCTCTGGCGCCGGCTCATCACGCTCAACCAGGACAAGGTTGAAGAGGCCCGCGTGCGCGAGGAGCTTCTGGAGGAGCTCAACCAGCGTGGTCTGCGCCCCCAGGACATCCCTCAGTTCATCCAGAACCGCATCTACCAGTCGCGCCTCATTGATGACAGCGACGTGGACGGGGGCTCCGAGGCCCGCGCCGCCATGCGCATCCTGGAGCGGATTCAGGAAGAGGTCGGCCGGGCCGAAGACGACACCTTGCGGGTGATTTGTGATGCGGTGTTGGCCTACGGGTTTGAGCGCCTGGGCGACCGCGCCCGCGCCGCGCAGCACGCCAGCAGCGCCGAACGCGCCTTCCAAAAGCCCCTCAACACCGCCGGCTCGTTGACCGGCATTGAGCGGGCCTGGGTGGCGCTCTATCTGGGCGCCGCCAACGAGGTGGCCCAGGAGAACAGCGGCGCCGAGTGGTTGGCCCACTTTGAGCGGCTCTTCCGCCAGAACAAGACCGGTGACCTCTACTCCAGCGAGCTTGAGACGCTGCAAAAGCACCTCCTTGAGCGCGCCGGGGCCGAGTCCCCCACCAAGTTCCTCGACGCGGAGAACTTCCGCTCGCTCTACCCCTCGCCGCAGAAGTACACCCGAGGTCAGGCCATTCGGCATGAGCTGGAGGGGATGGTTCAGCGCGGCGAGTTCGACAAGACCCTCCAAACCCTCCAGGACCTGGCCAACCGGGCCGCCAAGGGCCAGAGCGCCCTCAACCTGGACACCCGCGAGATGGCCTGGCTGCTGCATCAGGTGGTCATCAAGACCATGCGCCGCATTGGCCGCGCCGCCGAGGGTGGCCCCATCCTGGAGAAGTTCGAGCAGGGCCGCATCGACCCGTCCGAGGACACCATGGGCGGCTTCTACCCGACGCTCTACATGATCGCGTTGGGCGAGGGCTTTTTGGACCTTGGCGAAGAACAAAGGGGCATGGATCTGGTGTGCGGGGCGGTGCGAGGCTCGTGGCACCCAGCGCCCAGGCTCCAGTGGCTCGATCACCTGGACATGCTCTCGGCGGGGCTGAGCGCCATTGAGCTTGCGCCGCTGGAGCACCGCATTGACGCGGTCTCCGAGGTGCTCCAGGCGCTCTTCCTTGACCGCAAGCACCGCTCGGACCGGCCCCAATACCGACCGATCAAGCTGCGCCTGCTGGATCACTGCCTTGAGGTGGGCCTGAGCAAAGAGAAGCTCAGCCTCAAGCGCTACAAGAATTACATGGAAGAAGACGAATTCCATGTCCGCCAGCGCATCATCCGCGAAAGACTGACCTGAGACCGGAGAGAGAATCGATGGCAGCCAAAGCGCCAGCCGAGGACACCACGGCGGTGACCCGGACCTATACATTCGAAGAGCTCAAGGACCAGATCGAGCCGATCCGGACCCGAATCCGCAACATGATCCGCGCCCTGTCGGGGTATTTCGTCGACAAGGCGGAGATTGTGGAGTTGATGGCCGTGGCCACGCTGGCTCAGGAGCCGTTGCTGCTGGTCGGCCGACCGGGCACGGCCAAGAGTGACCTGGTGGTGCGTTTTTGCCAGGCGCTGGGGGTCGGCGGCAACGAGTACTTTGAGTACATGTTGACCAAGTTCACCGAGCCCAGCGAGATCGTCGGTCCGATCGACATCAACCGCCTCAAAGACGGCCGCTACATGCGCCGCACCAACGGCAAATTGCCCGAGGCGACCGTGGTCTTCCTGGACGAGATCTTCAAGTCCAACTCGGCCATCCTCAACACGCTGCTGACCATCATCAACGAGCGCAAGTTCTACCAGGACGGCAAGCCCGTGCCGGTGGCCATGAAGATGCTCTTTGCCGCCACCAACGAGATCCCCGAGTTCTCGGAGTTGGACGCGCTCAAAGACCGCTTCATTCTCAAGGTCGAGTCGCGCTCGGTCAAAGACCGCTACTTTGATGAGCTGCTCGACGCGGGCATCTCGGGCGAGGTCTACCGGGCCTTCAACCGCCGCCCGTGGGCGGATTTGTGCTCGCTGGAGGACTTTGTCAAAGCCAAGGCCTACCTGGACCACATCATGCGCCAGGGCGCCACGCAGGCCGAAGGCAACGACCGCCAGAAGTACTTCCCCCCCGAGAACTACAGCCTCTTCAAGCGGATCCTGAAGACCCTGGAGAAGGAAGACGGCGTGGAGGTCTCGGACCGCAAGGTGGTCAAGCTCTACCGACTGCTGCGCGCCCGCGCCTTCCTCTTCCACGGTGGCGTGGTGCAGAAGTCCGACCTGGTGCTGCTGCGCTACATCCCCAACCGCATCCAGGACATCCAGATCATCCGTGAGCGCGTCGATCGCCTCCTGAAGATCGACTGAGCGACGCCTGCCAGCGCCCTTGAGCCCTCACGGCGGCCAGCGCTGGCCAGAGACACCCACACAGCCCCGACACCAAGCGCATGATCCGCATCCCTGACAAGCACCTCAATGACTTCCTGGTGTCCTCGCTGGGCTACTCCGGCACCGACCGCTGGCACCCAAACGACCAGACCGTCGCGCCAGCCACCACGTCGGCCAATGGGCGCAAAGCCCCCGCGCGCAACCGGATGCTGGACAAGGGCATGGCGCTCTACCAGAAGCTGGTCGGCTCGGGGCATGTCCACCTGCCCTTCTTTCTGGTCCTCGACCTGCGGATGCTGACCGAGTACGGCTACGAGTTCACCTACGTCACCGGTGATCTGGACGGCTTCGACTCCATGCTGCGCTCGCGCTACGAAAACCAGATCCTCAACCGCCTGCTGCGCGAACACCGTGTTCAGCAAGCGCTGGAGCTGCTGGCCTTTCACCGCGCCCGTCAAGAAGACCCCACCGTCGACAACGTGGCCTTCAACATCCGCGCAGACCGGCTGGCCACCATCCTCCTTGAGCAGCTCTCGCCCCACTGGCCCCAAAAACACGTGGTCAACGCCGCACACCTGCGCGGCAGGCTCCTGGACCTGAGTGACATGGAGGCCGTGACCACCAGCGCGCAAAGCTGGCGCCAGCGCGCCGAGGCGTTGGGGGATGACGAAGGAGGGTTTGAGGCCCTGCTGGAGTCCTTTGTGCAGAGCGCCACAGGGGCGCACACCGGCATTACCCCGGTGTTGTGGCACGACGCGGTGGCCCCGCAGGACATCTTTGAGCTCGAACACCTCGAAGCGCTCAGCCGCGAATACCTGCGCCTTGGTGTGCGCCACATCATCGGGGTGATGAACGCTCTGCCAGCGCTCGACCCGCACGACATCGAACTGCGCGAAGAGATGTCGGAGGTCGAGTCCCAGTTCATGGACGACTCGTACTACCCCACCGGCGGTTTTTCGGAGATCACCAACCGAGGCAGCTTTGAGAACCTGGTGCTCTCTGAGTTGATCTACATGGGCGAAAGCGCTGGGTTGAGCGCTGACCATGAGCGGGACATCGACCTCTTTGATCTGCGCTTTGTGGAGGGCGAGCTGCTCTTTTACACGCGCGACTCAGGGCAGCTTTTTCGCAAGCGGCGCACACTGCGGCTGGTGCTGGACATGCGCCGGACGCTCAACATCAAGTACCCCCAGCACCCCTACCAGTTGGGGACCATGGTGGCGGGCATGGTTTTGGCGCTGGTCCGGGACCTGATGCTCCTCTTTGCCAACGACGCGCTGCGCTTTCACGTCCATATCCTGACAGGACCCAAGAGCGAAGACGCCGACCGGCTCTGTGAGACGCTCTCGATCTTGCTTGAGAGCCCCATTCAGCACGGCGCGCTGGAAATCACCGTCGAACAAGATCTGGTCCTGGAAACCCTCGGCGCCGCTCGCCGAAAGACCTACGCCATCATCTTCACCGCCGACCCCACCATGGTCGACGAGCTTGGCGAGGACCTGACGGAGTTGCGCACCGCCTCGCCGCCGCTCTTCTCCACCCTCATCGATCTGTCTCCGCACGCGGCTTCGCGCCCGGCGGTCCCGCATGTCTTGCAGCTTGAGGCGCAGACCGGAGCGATCGAAGACCTCAAACACAAGATCCTGCTCCACATCATGGGCGCCCACCGCCAGAGCGCCGCCCGCCATCAGGACGACGACGAGGCCTGAGTCATCGCCCAACTCCAACACCGATGCGTGCGCCCGGCGCGGTGGCCCTCAATGGCACCGTTGTGAGGGTTGTGCTATATTTGCGGCTCTGATGGGGAATGGGGCGCTTCGACGGTGGACCTCGAAGCGTGTGAATCAACCGCGCCGGCCAACCATGGCGCTTGGCAGATCAGCCACGCAGCCGCACTGGACACACAAGGCGCGGTCTAGCCTCCCTGGTGAGGTGAGGGACCATGCAAAAAAGACGCAGGCAGTTGTCGGGCGTCGTGCTCATCCTGGCGTTGATGCTCTTGCTGGGAGCGTGCGCCGATGATCGCGCGACGTCGCCAACGGATGACGGCGACGGGCCAAACAACCAGGCTCAGCCCAACAATCGGGTTGATGACGGCAACAACGCACCGCTGCCGCCCGAGTCCGACCCGGGTCGTGTGACGCTGCACCGGCTCAACCGCGCCGAGTACAACAACACCGTGCGGGACCTGACCGGGACCGAGCTGCGCCCGGCGGACGACTTCCCAGCCGATGACCACGGCTACGGCTTTGACAACATCGCCGACGTGCTCTCGCTGTCGCCGCTGCAGATCGAACTCTACGATCGCGCCGCCGAGATGTTGGTCAACGAGGCGCTGGAGATTCCGCTCACCGAGCCGGAAAGTCAGGGTTTTGAGGCCGAAGAGGTCGGCTCGGAGACTGGCGGCCGCTATCAGGACTCGGCCTGGAATCTGTGGTCCAACGGCACGCTGGAGTCCCAGGTCGACATCCCCCAAACCGGCCAATACCGCATCAGCGCGGGGGCCTTTGGGCAGCAAGCCGGTCCCGATCCTGCCGTGATGGTCTTTTTGCTCGATGGGCAAGAGGTGGGCCGCGTCAATGTTGAGTCCGAAGGGCCCAACTTTGAGACCTACAGCCAAAGCCTGGAGATCGAAGCAGGCGCCCACACCATCGGCGTGGCTTTCATCAACGACTTCTACGAGCCCGAGAACAACGCCGACCGCAACCTGATCGTGGATTGGTTTGGCGTTGAGGGGCCTTTTGGGGTCGAAGACGGGGTCAACCCGCTGCGCGAACGCCTGGTGACCTGCAATCCGGACGAGATCGGCGTGGAGGCCTGCGCCCGGGAGATCCTGGGCAGCTTTGTCACCCGCGCCTGGCGCCGCCCGATCGAAGAGGGCGAGCTGGTCCGCATGCTCGATCTGGTCAACCTGCCCATCTCTGAAGGTGACACCTTTGATGATGGGTTGTCCCTGGCCATGCAAGCCGCGCTCCTGTCTCCCCACTTCCTCTTCCGTGTGGAGTTGGACCCCGACCCCACCAGCCTTGAGCCGCACAAGCTGACCGACTACGAGTTGGCCACGCGCCTGTCGTACTTCATCTGGAGCAGCATGCCCGATGATGAGCTCTTTGAGGCGGCGGCGCGAGGCGGACTCAACAACGCCCAGACCCTCACCGAGCAGGTCGAGCGGATGTTGGCCGACGAGAAGGCCTTTGCGCTGGTGGAGAACTTCAGCGGGCAGTGGCTCTTTACCGCCGCGCTCAACGACGTCAACCCCGACTACAACATCTACCCCGACTGGGACGATGAGCTTAAAGAAGCCATGCGCATGGAGACCCAGCAGTTCTTTTGGGAGTTCCTGCAGGGCGACACCAGCGCCTGGGAGATGTTCACCGCCGACTTCACCTACCTCAACGACCGTCTGGCGCGGCACTACGGCATGGACCCGGTCGGCAGCGACCAGCCAGTGCGCATCGAGTTGTCCGACCCGCAGCGCGGCGGCATCCTGACCCACGGCAGCGTCCAGACCGTCACCTCCTACCCCACGCGGACCTCGCCGGTCATCCGTGGCAAGTGGATCTTGAGCCAGTTGCTGTGCACCGAGCCGCCTCCGCCCCCGCCGGGTGTGGAAGGGCTGGTTGAGGAAGAGATCCCCACAGGGACCCTGCGCGAACGTCTGGAGCAGCACCGCGCCGACCCGACTTGCGCGGCCTGTCACGCTCTGATGGACCCGCTGGGCTTTGGGATGGAGAACTACAACGGCATCGGCGCCTGGCGCGACGAGGACACCGGGGGCTTCCCGATCGACTCCAGCGGCGAGCTGGACAATGGGACCACCTTCAACGGGGTGGGGCCGCTGAGCCAGATTCTGGCCGAGGACGAGCGCTTTGTGCACTGCCTCAGTGAGAAGATGTTCACCTATGCGCTTGGGCGCGGGCCGGTCTTTGCCGACAAAGACGACCTGGAGTTTATCCGCGAGGGCTTTATGGAGGACGAGGCCAGGCTGCAATCGCTGGTCAAGTTCATCGCCCACAGCGACGCGTTCCGTTATCGGCGCGGCGAACCCGAAGAGCAGGCAGGAGAGTGACCATGAAGAAGATCACCCGCAGAACCTTCCTCGGTGGCGCCGGCGCCCTGCTCGCGTTGCCCTTTCTGGAGTCCGTGGCGCCCCGACAGGTCGCCGCGCAGGCCACCGACGCGCCCAAGCGCTTTTTGGCCTACTACATCCCCAACGGCATCCACATGCGCGAGTGGACGCCGGCCCAGGCTGGCCGCGACTTTGAGTTGACGACCATCTTGTCGCCGCTGCAGGCGGTGCGCGAAAAACTCCTGGTTATCAGCGGCCTGAGCAACACACCCGCGCGCCCCGAAGGCCCCGGCGATCACGCCGCAGGGACCGGTGGGTTCTTGACCGCGCGGCACGTCGTCAAGACTGAAGGCACCAACATCCGCAACGGCATCTCGGTCGATCAGGTCATCGCCAACGCGGTGGGTGAGCAGACCCGCATCGCCTCGATGCAGCTTGGCATCGATGGGGGCGGCAGCGTGGGCAACTGTGACTCGGGTTACAGCTGCGCCTATGCCCGCAACATCTCGTGGGCGGGCCCCACCTCGCCGCTGCAAAAGACCGTCAACCCGCAGGTCGTCTTTGATCGCCTCTTTGCCGGGGTGGACTCCCAGGCCACGGTCCAGGAGCGCGAAAAACGCCGCCGCTACAAGCGCAGCGTCCTGGACTACGTCGTGCGCGACGCCCAGAGCCTCGAAACGCGCCTTGGCCGCACCGACCGGCGCAAGCTCGATGAGTACATGACCGGCGTGCGCGCGCTGGAGCGGCGCATTGAGATGGTCGATGACGGGCTCTCCTGCGACATCCCCGCGCGCCCCCCGGCCAACGCCGACATCAACACCCATGTGCGCATCATGAGCGATCTGATGGTCCTTGCCATGCAGTGCGATCTGACGCGCGTGGTGTCGTTCATGCTGGGCAACGCGGGCAGCAACCGCTCTTACAACTTCCTGGGGGTCAACGGCGCCCACCACGAGCTCTCACACCACCAGAACCGCCCAGAAAACTTTGAGGCGCTGACCGTCATCAACACCTGGGAGATAGAGCAACTGGCCTACCTGCTTGAGCGGATGGACTCGGTCAACGAGGCCAACGGCAAGACGCTGCTGGACAACTCGGTGGTCTTCTTCTCCAGCGAGATCGAAGACGGCAACAGCCACAGCCACAACAACCTGCCCATCGTGATGGCTGGCGGCAACGACTACTTCCAGCGCGGCACCCACATCCGCTTTGACAACGACGAGCCCATCGCCGACCTCTTCATGTCGATCATGGGCTCTTGTGGCCTCAACGAGACCTCGTTTGGCGACAACAGCACCGGCCTGCTGACCCAGACCCACAGCTAAAGACCCCCATCGGCCCCCTCTTCCAAAGCCCATCGACCCCGCAACGGCGCGGCACGACGCAATCCACTTGCGGCAAAGTGTCGCAGGCCGTTATATATAGGTCCGGCCATCCACAGGGTATAATTTGTAGACAAAGTCGCACAAAGTGTACTTTCTTGTGATCCGAACTCGAAAACAGATCGTATCGTCTTCACGAAGACGACGCTTTGAAAAAGGAAACGTGTCGTTTCACGTCACGAAGACCACCAACAAGGAGCAGAACATGCGTTCTAAGTTCACTGTCAGACTGCTGGCCCTGATGCTGACCATGGTCAGCCTGGGCACGGGCGTTGCCTGGGCGGCGGACCACCTGGATTCGCCCGGCGCTCAGAATGACCCCACCGCCGACATCAACGACGTGTACGTCTTTCGCAGCCAGGCTGCCGACGCCGTCAACACCAGCCGCACCGTCTTTGTCATGACGGTCGTGCCCGCCGCCAGCCCTGACGCGCGCTTCTCGCCCAACGTCGAGTACGTCTTCTGGATCAAGGAAGAGGGCGCCGACAACCGTCTGGACATCACCTGCACCGCCAGCGAAGGCCCCGATCAGGAGATCACCTGCAGCGGCCCCAACGGCGCCACCGACAGCATCGCCTTTGACGTTGTGGACGCCGGCGACGGACTGGCCGACGACATGCGCGTCTTTGCTGGTCTGCGCGACGATCCCTTCTTCTTTGACCTCGACGCCTTCTTTGCCGTCGTGGGCGACCCCGAACAAGTTGGCCAGCTCCTTGACGAAGAGGGCACCGACTTCTTCGCCGACCTCAACACGCTGTCCATCGTTGTCGACGTCAAGAACGAAATCTTCGGCAACGCGACCAACCTCGAGGTCTACGCCTTCACCAACCGCGTCGGCCACGACCGCTGAGTCCAAGGGAAAAGGAGAACTCCATGAACAAGAAACTGACCCTCTTCCTTGCGCTCATGTTGCTTGGCTTTGGCGCCGTGGCTTGCGGCGACGATGAAGACAACGACAACCCGCCCAACAACGAAGAGAACAACGACGTCAACAACGACGAGAACAACGACGAGAACAACGACGAAAACAACGACGAGAACAACGACGTTCCCGACGAAGTTTGCGACGACGGCGAAGACAACGACGAAGAC
>CAKZKQ010000174.1 GCA_937123825.1 uncultured Pseudomonadota bacterium | reverse complement strand
AAGAGCTTCTTTAAACGCGATGAAATTCGGCTGTCCCTGGCCGCAATGCGCGTTATTGATGAGCCTCAAGACAGTGAAGCGGCTGTGTGCGCGCTCAGAGGACTCTTTGGGATCTCACATGCTGAGCTTGTCCGGCACCGAGCGGCGGGAGGATCGTGGTCTAGCTTGTCTCCATCACAGCCTCCAGGGGCCGTTGGCGAGGCGTTGAAGCTTCTGGGACGGTTGCACAAGGAGCGCCATAAGCATTCTTGGGTTGAGTTGTTGGATGAGGTCCTGGCTCATACGGGCGCGACGGCCGTCTGGTCGCTGATGAAACGCCGTTGGAGCGCGTTGGCCAACCTGGATAAGTTCAGAACACTGATTCGACAGCTGGAGCCGAGGACCAGGTCTTCGACGGAGGTGTTGGAAGCGCTGCTGAGCTTGGAGGCAGGAAGCGGGACTGAGGACCTCTCTGTTGTGGACGATGACAACCAGGCGGCTCGGGTCATGACTTACTTCAAGGCCAAGGGGCTTGAGGCGCCAGTGGTAGCTGTAGTCTGTGCCAACCGCAAAACCCCCTCGATTCAAGGCGCCACAGTGACGAGGGAAGGCGGTGGTGATGCGTTGGCCGTTGTTGCCAGCAAGACCATCGTGCCGCCGGGTTGGGCTGATTTTGAGCAGGCCGAGAAGGAAGAGAACCGTGAGGAGCGGCGTCGGTGGATGTATGTGGCCGCCACACGCGCCAGAGACCAACTGGTTATGGTGCGGAGCAAAGCATCCAAAGCCTTGTTTGAGATGGATGTGAACCGCGGTCTGGGGCCTGCGACTGAGGATGGCCACGCAACGGTGTACGATGTGGCCGAAGACGTGCAGGTCCGCACCTTTATGGGGCACCTTTTGCCACCTGTGGTCTATGACGAGTCCACTTTTCCAGGGTTGGACCTGCAAGTCGATGAGCTTTTGACACAGACACTTGCGGGCGGAGACCCCACGGGCGAGGAGCGACAGCGCGGGCATTTGGAGTTGGTTGCTGCCAGTCGGCGCAGTTCAAGCCGATGGCGCAGCGTGGGCAACCTGACGATGCGCAAGATGGTTGAGATGGAAGGCGGCGGGGTCGGCCCACGTGGAGGTGATGTGGTGCACCGTGTGATGGAGCACCTCGACCTGACCAGGCCCGATGATGAGCTCCGTGCCCTGGTGCCTGAATTGACACGCGCTTTCGCCACCGTCGTTGGGATTCAGGGAGAAGTGGTTGAGCGCTGCCAGGAGGTCATACTGCGCTTGCTGGAGTTGCCCATCATCGACGAAGCGCGGCGCGCCCCTGAATTGTGGAGAGAAGTGCCTTTTGCATACCCCGAGCGCGGCATTGTCGTTGCTGGGCGAATCGACCTTTGTTTCCCGGTGGATCCAGGCCGAACGCGCTGGAAGGTGGTGGACTGGAAGAGCCATCTGCCGCCTACAGGCTCCGAATTGCACAAAATCTATCAGCGCCAGCTTGCCTACTACGCCCAGGCGCTCTTGGAGACCGTGACCCCATGCAGGCACGTGGAGCCGGTGCTCGCAGGCCCTCACCAGGAGCTTGGCCACGCCGATTGGTTGGCAGAAAAGCTTGAACTGGTCATCCCAGAGTTGGTCGATTTGGTGTCTGCTCTGGCGGAGGCCAAGGCAGAACCCGAAATTGGCTATGAGCCCGAATTTCGTCAGTACGTCCAGTTGGAACTGGCCTGGCCCCAGGCCCGTCTTGGTCTAGGCCTCGATTTGACGGACAAAGAAGCCAAACTGCTCAAAAACAACGGCTGGCGCGTGGCGCAAGTCCAAACCCAGGGTGCCACCTGGGCTCAAGAGGCCGCCGATAAGGTCTTCGAGCTCCTTGGCCTTTCCGCGCCCACCAATGATGACG
This sequence comes from uncultured Pseudomonadota bacterium, assembly GCA_937123825.1. Taxonomy (GTDB): domain Bacteria; phylum Myxococcota_A; class Bradymonadia; order Bradymonadales; genus CAKZKQ01. The sequence continues at coordinate 1,476 of CAKZKQ010000174.1, read as the reverse complement.
ATGAGGAGGCCCCATGACGCGCTTTGAACTGGCATTAACCCAGTCTTATCAGGAGTCGTTGGTCGACCTTGGCCACCAAAAGCAAGCCCACGTAACCAAGGCGGTGCTCAAGCTGCAACGTGGCCATGGGTCCTCCCACCTCCATAAGCTGGAAGGCTTGCCCCTCCATGCATTTGGCGTCAATCAGGGGGCTTTTCGAGTCATTTGCAAGCGGGACAACGACACGCTGATTCTGCTTCACGTCGGTCCTCACGACGCGGCTTATCAATGGGCAGCGCGCCATCGGGTTGTGCGTATTGGCAAAGTCGTGCGTATCCTGCGCACGGCCATTGAGCATGGCGCTGGCCCAAATAAGGATGACGAACACGCCATTCCTGGGCCGCTGGCGGGCATTTCAGATAAAACTTTTCGCCACTTCGAGCTCACGCCAGGGGTCGCCTCGGTGTTGCGCCGAATTCCCAACGAATATGCCCTCGTGGATCTTCTCCTGTGCTTCAAAGAGCACCTAGCAGAAGCCATTCTGGGGCTATCCACCGATCCCGACAACCTCCAGCATTTGGTGCGCGCCTTCAACGACGCCCAAAAGGCTCTAGAGACGCCAAAAGCTCAACCCCAAACCGAAGCGCCTCTGAGTGAAGTCCTCAAGGCCAACATCAACTCCGCCGACTTCTGGTTGGCTCCCACCGACGAGGCATTGCTGGAAGCCGCCCTCAACCAGCCACTCGAAGCGTGGAAGACCTTTCTGCATCCATCCCAAAAGCGCCTGGTCAAGCTCGAAACCAAAGGCGCCTACAAAGTCACAGGAGGCCCCGGGACCGGCAAAACCATCGTCGCCCTCCACCGCGCCCGTTATCTGGCCGAACGTCTTCAACCCATCGACACTCGCCCCATCCTCCTGACCACCTTCAGCCGGGTTTTGGCCAAAGAACTCAAGCGCAGCATGGAGCTGCTCTGCATCGACAATCCCAAGCTCCTCGAACGCATCGAAGTTCAAACCATCACGCAGGTCGCCCAAAGCATCCTCAAGCAAGCCTCCAAGCCCGCCATGTTCCTCGAAGACGACATCCTCAACGCCTGCTGGTCCAAGGCCATGCGCTTTGAAGGGTTGGGTCGTCCAGAGAGCTTCTACAGAGCCGAGCGCGAACACGTCCTGGCCCGCAACGGAGCCTGGACTGAAAGCCAATACCTGCGCACTCGCCGTGAAGGACGCCGCAGCCGGATTGACCGTGTCGCTCGGCGTAAAGTCTGGCGAGTGCTCGATGCCTTTGAAAAGGAACTGGCCCTTCGTAACGGAGGCGATGGCGCATCGCTCGCCCGAGAAGCAGCCTTGCTCATCACCTCCGGCCAACTCAATTCGCCCTACGCCGCCGTCATCTGTGACGAGCTTCAAGACGTCAGTGCCGGCGACCTCAGGCTCATGGCAGCACTCACCCGAGACACATCCACAGGCAAAACGCGCCCCAACAGCCTCTTTGT
>CAKZKQ010000173.1 GCA_937123825.1 uncultured Pseudomonadota bacterium | reverse complement strand
GACAATGTCGGCGCGCAAGCCTGTGCCCACGCGCTCGATGGGTTTGGGGGCAGGGCGCTTGCGCTTGTCCCTGGAGGGCTTGGGCTCGGGCGTGACGGTGGTCTGTTCTGGCACCAGCCCCACTCGCCCTGAGACCTTGCCCGACAAGCCTCTGAGCGGGCCGATGCCTTTAAGCCGGTCATCGATTCTGGGCACCAGCGTGCGCACCTGGGCCACCGAGACCCCTTCAAAGGCCGCCATGACGTAAGGCGCCTCGGGCAACACCTCACCCCCCAGGCGCAGCTCACCGATGTTGCCCAACACCTTAAATGAGCCGTCTTGTGGGTTGGGGGCCGCGTCGATTGATGTGACCTGGAGATCTTCGGCGGGCCAGTGGAAGGTGCCGCCTTGGACTTCCAGCATGGACAGCGCCTTAAGGGCGTCCTGAGCAGGCTCTTTGAGGTCCGTCAGGAAGCGGTGGAGCTTGTCCCGAAGCTCGATGGTGGGATCGGGGGTTTTGCCGCGCTTGCGCTTTGTGCGCCGCCTCAGGGCTGGTTTGACGGGTTCTGGGGTAGACAGGTGCGGGCCCAGGTCCGGGATGGACCAGGGGACGTTGTCCACGGTGACCGAAGGGGCCGTCAGAAGCACGCGTTCGGGGCGGCGCTGTCCCTTGGCGATGTGAGCGCTGGCCTCTTGGATTTCAGTCTTGATCCCGATGCCCCGGGCGGTGGTGCTGGCCTTGATGTCGCCAACCTTGATGTGAACGCCCTCGTCTGGGCTGTGGGTCACCGAGAGCTTGCGCACCCCGGCGTCGAGGGGTTTGTCCAGTTGGGGCAGACCCTGGTGGATGGTGAAGTGTTTGTCCAACTCCACATCGAGCGCCATGCCCATATGGTGCTTGACCGTGGCGGTCATTTTGAGCGGCTGACCGCAACCCTCGGCGCACCGTCCTGTGGCGGCGGCCTTCCAGCCCCAACTCTCAGGGTCGGGCGCGCCGTCCACTTCAAGGTCGCGCCATTGCTGGTTTTCAAGCCAGGGCAACCCAAAGATCTCCAGTGAGCCCTGCGTGACCTTGACGGTCAGCCCAAGCAGCGCGCTGGGTTCGTCCTGGCGCTGCGGCGAGCCGCCGTCTTTGGGGCCTTTGTCTGGTTTTGAGCTGCCGCGCAGGCTTTGGAGGGTGTCTGGCGAGAGGCGAGCACTGGGGGTTTGGATGGTGATCGACTCTGGGATGCGCTGAGCGGCGAGCGCCTGGTCGAGCGTCCACCTGGCGGTCAGGCGCTCAAAAGTTACTGAGGCGCCGCCTGGGCCGCTGGCGTCCAGGTTTTCAATGTCCAGCGTCAGGTCATAGTTGAGGCTCAGCGAGTCCCACTGGACCGACCAGCCACGCCGCTCGGCGGCCCCTTGTGCCCGCTCGGTGATGGTGCGCTCGCCGTAGATCCGCAGCAGCTCGACGCTGAGCGCCAGGAGCCCCAACACCACCACCGTCGTCAGCAGGAGCGCGCGCCCCCAGCGGCGTTTTTTTCTGGGCGTTTGGGGTGTGGGATGGTTTTGAGTGGACATGGTGGGTGTTCAGGGCTGGCCGGTGTGGCTCTTGAGCCAGCCCAGGATTTCTCCAAGCTGGCGTTCTTCCAGAGGGCCTTTGTCAAAGTTGCGGGTGCCGTGCTCGCCGTCCTTGAGCGTGACGATCCGCCAGGCCGCCGGGGTCTCTTTGGCAAAGCGCTGGCTGTAGGGCTCTTTGTCGGGATGGATCCACAAAATGGGCAGCGGATCCAGTTTGGCGCGGTGGTCTTTGATGGGGTGTTGCCCTTCGGTGTAGGTACCCGGCGACAAAAAGACCAGGGCTTTGGGGTCCGGCAACGCCTCGGCGTGACCCAGCGCATAATCCAACGCCGACGTCGTGCCGTTGCTCGCCCCCACAATGACCAGCTTCGAGGTATCGACCTTGCAGGCCCCTTGGCGCTTGGTCAGAAACTCCACCGCGGCCTCCACGTCCAGCCGTCCGCCAGGGCCTTTGTAGGCCTCTTTGGGGTTGCCCTTGGACTCTCCAGCCCCGCGCCTGTCCACATTGAGGACGTTGAGGCCCTGGGCTGCGATGGCCTCCAGGACTCGGTCCGGGTAGCTGGAGCGCTCAAACCTGGGCGGGATCATGTGCAGGAGGATGACGGCGCCGCGCTGCGGGCCTGAGGCCGGCAGAAAGTCGGCGGCCAGCGTCACCCCATCCGAAGTGGTCAGAGACACCACCGAGCGGGTTTCGCCGCATGTCTGGGCGTCGTTTTTGGCCTTTGTGGGCTCTTTGATGGCCTTGGGGGCTGCTTCTGAGGGCGCTTTGGCGTTGGCTTTGGGTTGTTCTGCGGCCTTGGGGGCAGCCTTGGGCTCAGAGGCACTGGGCGCCGACGGGGTGCCGCAGGCCACCAGGGCCATCGCCAGCCCAAGCGTGGGGAAGAGTATGCGCATGATGTTGCCAGTTATGGGGTTTGCGGCCAGGAATCGGCGTCCTGGCGGCACGAACGGGGTGATGTCGGCGGTTTCCTGGAGTGTCCCTGCATGGGTCGCAAACACAAACAGAACCGAGGTTCTGTTGAGGTTTGTGGACCGAGCCCGGTGGTGACGAGAACGAGACAAGATCGCTTTTGACAACCGAACTCGTGCCGGGGGCACGTGAGAGGGCGTCGGGAGTGAGCTTGGCCGTTGTCGGCCCACCGGCGACGGGAGCAAACCTCAACAGAACCTAATCGTGCTTGTGAATGGGTGCAAGGCTCTTGCAAGGTGGGCCTTGGCGGCTTTTGCCTCCGTTCATAAATTTCTTTGGGCGGCGTGCGTCCTTTAAATGGAGCAGACTTGCCTCATCATCCACGCGCTGCATCAACCCAGGGTTTTGCTGCACCCAGCCAGGAGGGGAGCTTTGACGATGGCCTCCAGTTCGCCGCCACCGACCGCCATCATTGGGCATGGGCCCATTCCCACGCTGCGCTCAGAGACCTTTATGGCCCACTTGAAGGTCTTCAAGGCTCACCAAAAACGCATCGTGCATGGTCACCCGCGCCGTTTGTTGAGTTTGAAGCGCAAGGGGCCGTCGCTGAGCTACGGCGAGCTGCTGGACGCCCTCGATGGGCTCTGTCAGCAAGCCGAGGGGCTTGTGGTGGGGCTGGCTGTGGCGCGGCGCCTTGTGGAAGCCCACCAGTTTGAACTCTTCAGGCGCTTGAACCGCGCGCTCGACGGTGCCAGGGCGCACCTCGAAGACCAACGCCAGCGCCACGACGCCCTCTATCGGCAGTCGTTGGGCAGTACGGACGCGGCCTTGGTGGCGCACCTGCCCAACATCACCGGGTTGCTGCGCCAGCAGGTCGGGCGGTTGGGTTTGGCGGCCTGGACGGTGCTGGAGCAGATCGGCCTGTGCACGGTGCTCATTGCCCAATTGGAGGCCGAGCAGGTCTTGCTTCGGCGCGCACACAAAGCGCTGCGCGAGCGCGTTGATGGGCGCCTGGAAGCGCTGAAGGTAGAGCGCCAGTTGGGTGGAGAGTCTGAACTGGAGACCGAACACCTTGAAGCGCTGGTGAAGACGGTGGACGAAGCGGTACAGCGCGTGCTGGCCATCGAAGCCCAGCGCGCTGCCCAAAGCCAGGACGTCAGACCGCTGCTCAAGGTCGTGTCCGCGCCTGAACAAGGCAGTGAACTGGATGCGGCGAGCCCGCTCTCGGCGCTGGTGTCGGGCGAGCTGTCGCGGGCAGGTCTGGAGCGCTGGTTGACGCTGGTTGAAGGGCGCGCGGTGACTGCGGAGCAATTGCCTCAGCCTGTGACCGATTCAGATGGTGGGGCGCTTCAAGACGGGATTGACGCCGTGTTGATGGTCGTCAAGGCCCGCGCCGCCGATGAAATCCTGCGCTTGACCGCGTTGATGGACGGCCCCCAGGAACTGGAGCGCGCCGTGGAGATGCAGACCGAGGCGCTGGCCACACTGCGGCAGGCGCTCGGCCCCGAGCACCCCAACACGCTGCGCGCCATGGCCCACCTTGCCCTGTGTCATCAGCGCCGAGGCCAGCTTCAGGAGGCCCGCGCCTTTTATGAGCGGGCCTGGGAAGAGCAGCGCCGGGTTCTTGGCGAAGATCACCCCGACGCCTGGCGCAGCGCTGCAGGGGTGGCCAGGCTCTGGCACATGACTGGACAGACAGACCGGGCCATCAAACTCCAGGCACGGATCGTCAAGTGGCATCAGGCCTTCATGGGCCATGCCCACCCCGAGTCGCTGGACATGCTTGAAGCCCTGGCGGCCTATCGATGGGCTGGCGAACACCGTCAAGGGGCTGTGGGGCTGGCCGAGCGGCTGGTCAAGCTCTCGCTTGAGAGCGTGGGCGAAGACGCCGACGTGACGCTCGAACGGATGGACACGCTGGCGCAGTGGTTGCGCCAGACCCAGCGCCCCGAAGACGCCAATGTCTGGCTGCGCCGAGCGCTCAGGGTGCGCCTTAAGACGCTCGGACCGGCCGATTTGCAGACCCAGCAGGCCATGGAGCGCTGCGCTCGTGCGCTCAAGGCTGGCGGCGACGCGGCCAGCGCCGTGACCTTGCTGCGGCAGCTCGTGACCGCGCGTCAGACCGTCATGGGCCTGCATCACCCCCAAACCACGCTGGCCCAGTGGCTCTTAAGGTCGTCATTGCGCAGTCAGGGCAGCGTCGCTCAGGCCAACGAGGTTGATGCCAGCCTCTCCTGGCTCTTGCGCCTGGATGAAGGGGGCTTGACCGACCTCCAACGCAGCATCCGCAGCCAACTCAAATAGCACCAAAGCAAGTGCTCGCCATTGCATCGGGCGCCCCGGCGACGCCGAGGGACCCCGTTTGGCATAAAGGGCCTGCGGCGTGCATGATATGGTGTTGTTGCTCAAACACCCTCACGCCCGGAACGCTCCATGAACCGCTGGATCCTTGTTTTGTGCCTCGCCGTGCTCGCCTCGGCCTGCCAATCCCACACCCAAGAAACCCCAGACGACCACCTCTGTCCCACCGCGCGGGGCGAAATGATGGCCAATGAGGTCCCATTGACGTCCGCCGCACAGACCTATCAAGAGACCTTTGATAAGATTTTCAGCGCTGCCAAGGCCAACCGTCGTGCCTACCAAAGGTTTGCGGCCCTTTGCGACGACATCGGACCGCGTTTGAGCGGTTCCAAGGCGCTGGACAAGGCTTTGTTGTGGGCCAAGGCCGAGATGGAAGCCGACGGGCATGAAAATGTGGCCATAGAGCCAGTCCAGGTCCCCAAATGGGTGCGCGGAGAGGAATCCTTGGCGCTGGTTGAGCCCTACGCCATGTCATTGAAGCTGCTGGGCCTGGGCGGATCGGTGGCCACGCCCCCCGAAGGCATCACCGCAGAGGTCGTGGTGGTCTCCGACAAGGCCGAACTGGACGCCCGCGATGATGTGGACGGCAAGATTGTGGTCTTCAACCACCCCATGCCCGCATTCGACCCGGCCACCAACGCCACCGGCTACGGCGACACCGTACAGTTTCGCAGCAACGGGGCCCGCTGGGCCGCAGCCAAGGGCGCTGTGGCGGTCCTGGTCCGCTCGGTCACCACGCACAGCCTCGACACACCTCACACTGGCGGCATGAACTACGGTGACGCCCAACGCAAAATCCCCGCAGCGTCCATCACCCTCGAAGCGGCCGAGCAACTGGCGCGCCTCCAGGCCCGCGGCCAAAAGACCGTTGTCCACCTCAAGATGGAGGCCAAAAACGAAGGGATGATCGAGTCCGGCAACGTGGTCGCCGAGCTGCGCGGCTCCGAGTTTCCCGACGAGATCGTGGTCATCGGTGGCCACATCGACTCCTGGGACGTGGGGCAGGGCGCCCGGGACAACGCCTCGGGCGTGGTCATCTCCATGGAAGCCCTGGCCACGCTGCGCGAGCTGGGCATCCAACCCAAACGCACCATCCGCGTCGTGCTGTGGACCAACGAAGAAAACGGTCTGGCAGGCGCCGTCCAATACGCCAAAGCGCACAAAGATGAGCTGGACAAGCACGTGGCGGGCATCGAGAGCGACTCGGGTGGCGCACACACCCGAGGGTTCAACGTTCACCTCGAAGACCAGGACCAACAAGCCCGCATGGTGGCCGCCTTTCAGCCCTTCGCCCCCCTCTTTGCACCCATTGACGCCACCGAGTTTGTGCCAGGATTTGGCGGCGCCGACCTTGGACCACTGCGCAGCGCCGGCATCCCCACCTTCGGCCAACGCCACGACCTCTCAAGTTACTTCGACATCCACCACACCCACGCCGACACCGTCGAAAAACTCTCCGAAGCCGACCTTCAACAAGGCATCGCCGCGATGGCGGGCATGGCTCTACTGCTCACCGATCATGTTTGGGACGTTTGGGGCGGCCCTGATGGCGCAGGGAACCACAGAACTCGCTCGCAATAGCGCTGCTATGGCTTCGCTCGTCCTGA
>CAKZKQ010000172.1 GCA_937123825.1 uncultured Pseudomonadota bacterium | reverse complement strand
CGAGTTCGTCTTTGAGGGCAACGAACATGGCTTCGAGCGTGCGTTGGTAGGCCTGCGCGGCCATTTCCAGGCGCATGCCTTCGTCGTCTTGCTCTGCGATGATGACAGCGCCGGTGGCTCTGGGAGCGCGCCAGGGTTCTTCTGCCAGGCCATCGTAGGGCGCGGGGTCTTTGCTGGCGGCGGGGGGTTTGCCGACGGGTTTGTTGTCTGGTGCTGAGGCGCAGGCGCTCAGCAGGAGGCTCAGCATCAAGGTGGCGGCGAGGAGTGTCTGGTGCATGGCGAGGGGACCTATCGGGTGGGCCAGAGTTGTGCGCCGAGTTCCAGGAGCGTGGCGGCGCCGTCGCGGACGTCGTCGTTGTTGGCTTCGCACAGGGCGTTGATGGCAGGGCGCAGGAGCGCCAGTTGGCCAAAGAGGCGTGCAGAGAGGTCACCGTGTTTGCGGGCGTGGTGTCCCAGCGAGATGAGCCATTCGAGCATGGCGTGGACGTCGCCGCTTTGTTGGGTGACGTGTCGAACGACAAGGAAGGCCAGTTCTTCGAGGTCTTGAGGGGCGCCGGTGGCCATGCGCTCAATGATCAGATCGCTGAGTCTGGTGCGCAGGTCGCCTTGTTGTGCTCCGGCGGGCAGTCGGCGCTGTGTTTGTTGTCCGTAGGGCTGCCCAGAGGCGAAGAAGGCCTTGATGATGTCCCAGTGTCCCAGGCCGACGGCTTCGCGTGCGACGCGGTGCTTGCTGGTGTTGAGGTAGTCCCCGTGTGTGCAGAACCACTGGCGCATCTTGCCGGCGATCTGTGGGGCGCGGCGTGCGTGAGTGCGGTAGAGGTGTTCGGCGAGGTAGCCGTCGGTGTCTATGCGCCGGGCGGTGGTTTGCCCGTAGGGTGGGATGGCGTGTGCGGGCAGCTCGTTGCGGCTGTCGATGAGCATGAGGCTGACGTTGGTCAGATCGCGCTCTTTGCGTCGTACGAGGATGTGGACGAGTCCGCCGAGTGCTTCGAGGCGCGCGACGCGGAAGGTGGCGTTGCCCGGTTCCATCTGAAGCCAGGAGTGGATGAAGGCCTCAAGGTTGGGTCCTGAGAGCACCAGTCCGGCGGCGCGTGCCAGGCGGCCCAGGAAGTCGGCGGGGGTTTGGGGTGTGATGTCGGTCTGGCGTTTGCCCAGGTGGACGACCCCGGTGTTGGCGATCGCGTCGCGCAGGCGTTTGCCTTTCCAGCCCAGCAGAACGTCGGCCAAAAGGTAGAAGCGCTCTTCACCGCCTTCATCAATCCAGGACAGGACCTCCACCATTTTTTGGGCGGCGACCATGTCCCCGGCGGGGTTGGTCACTGGGTCTCTATCTACCATGGGTCCGGCTCACTCCTTGTGGTTGCCTTCAAAGCCCCCGGTCGTGGGGGTGCGCAGGGCGAGTTTGACGCTCTGGAGGCGCGGTCGTAGATTGCAGGGGCGGTGTGGCTTGGAAGCCTCGCGCGCAGATTGTAGCCGAAAGTGAGGTCAAAGATGAAGGGGCAGGGCACGGTGCGCTGGTCTATGGGTGTGTGTGCGGCGTTGGTGATGTGTGTGGCGGTGTTGGCGACGGGCTCGGTGGCGTGGTCGCAGCAGGAGGGTGCCGAGGCGCCATCCAAAGACGCCTTGAAGCTCGCCAGCGACGAGAAGGCCATCGACGTGGCCAGCCACAATGTGCGTTTTCACATCAAGAAGGATTGGTCGGTCCAGGAGAGCGAGGGGATTTTTTTCATCAGCTCCAAGGACAAGAAGATGCTGATGGTGGTGGTGACGCTCGACGATCCGCGCGAGATCCCCACGGCGCTGGGTTTGCTCGACCAGCTTGTGCCGGTGACGGGGGCGACCTTTGGCCAGCCGCGCGCCGGTGGCCATTATGGGATCCCCTCAGAGTTGATGTTTGGTTCGGGCAAGATGCAGCCATCGGGCCGCACCGTGGATTTGCTCTCGGTGACGATGAACCTCAACGGCAAGGCGATGCTCTCGATGTTTTATGTGCACCGTGACGCGCTGGACACGTATCTGCCGCAGGTTGAGCGCGTGTTGCAGACCTATGCGATGGTGATGAGCAAGAAGCAGGCAGACGCGGTCAAGAAGACCATCGATGATCGGAGCAAGGTGAAAGAAGAGGAGGCGCCCAAAGCGCCTTGAGCCTCAGGACGAGGTTTTGTCGCCCAGTTGGGTCATGACCTGTTGGAGGTCGCTCCAGGTCAGGCGCTTGTCGGCGCCGTTTCGCAGCAGGTGGCCGGGGTCGAAGGTGGGCATGATGTGGATGCCCTGACGCCGCTGCCATTGTCCGCGCAGACGCTCAAGCGGTGTGGCGTCGCGCAGGAGGGTGCGCGTCACCCAGGGTCCCATGGCCACGATGACTTTGGGTTTGATGGCCGTGATCTGCTCAATCAAGAAGGGTTTGCAGGTGGTTAGCTCGTCGTCTTTGGGGGCGCGGCCACCAGGGGTGCGGCACTTCAGGACGGTGCAGATGTAGACCTCCTGACGGCGGTAGCCCATGGCCCGGAGCATTTTATCAAAGAGTTGTCCGGGGCGGCCTGCGTAGGGTCGCGCCTCTTTGTCTTCGTAGAATCCGGGCACTTCACCAATGAACATCAGATCGGCGTCGGGGTTGCCCTGGCCAAAGATGAGGTTTTTGCGGCTCTGGGCCAACCGGCAGCGCTGACAGTCGCCGAGCTTTGTGCGGACGGTCTCAAGCGGGTGATCGTCGTTGGCGACGCTTTGAGGTCTTGGCGCGGGTGTGGAGTGCGCGCTGGTGGTGACCATGGGCAGCGCTTTGTAGAGCCCTTTGCGGCTCTTGGCGGGCGCTGCTGCTTTGGTGTCTTCTTCGAGCAGGGCTCGGGCGTCGGGCGGTGCGGTGTTGGTGGCGGGTTGGGGTGTGTTGTGTTCGGGTTGTGTGGGGGCGCTGCGCGCTTCGGGTTTGGCGGTGCTTTGTGGTTTTGGCGCGGGTTCGTCGTCGGCGAAGAGGGCGCGGCGCTGCGCTTCGTCGTGGCGGCGCTGTGCGGCCTTGGCGCGGGTGGCCAGGTCGGCCAGTTGTTGCGCGCTGGCTCTGGGGGCGCCGTCGGCGCTCAGGTGAGCGTGCCATTTGAGGTGTTGTCGCAGCGCGCGGGCGAGCTGGCCGATCTGGCGCCGTCGCAGTGCGTCGCGGTCGATGGCTGCGGTCATGTTGCCTTGTCCGTGGCGTCGTGGCCGCTGTCTCTGGGGGAGAGCGTCAGCGCGCGGCTCCAGAGTGTGGCGGCGATCTCGTCCTTGGTGTTGGGTCCAAAGGGTGCTGTGCGGCCGTCGCGATCGATGAAGAGCACCGAGGAGCGGTCGGCGCCAAAGGCCGAGGAGGGACCCTTGACCTGGTTGGCGACGATCATGTCGAGGTTTTTGCGTGCGAGCTTGCCGCGCGCGTAGTGCTCGATGTCTCGGGTCTCGGCGGCGAAGCCGATCAGCATGGGGCGCGTTTGATCGTCCATAGCCCCGAGGGTGGCCAGGATGTCGCGGGTGCGCTCCATGGTCAGGTGCATCTGGCCGGGCTGCTTTTTGAGCTTGTGCTCGGCCTGTGAGGCGGGTCGCCAGTCGGCCACGGCGGCGGACTTGACGATGAAGTCCTGTGCTTTGGCGTGGGCCATGACGGCGTCAAACATGTCCTGGGCGCTGGTGACGTTGATGCGGTGGACGCCGATGGGGTCATCCAGGCCAGTGGGGCCGGCGATCAGTGTCACGTGGGCGCCGCGCCGTGCGGCGGCGGTGGCGATGGCGAACCCCATCTTTCCAGAAGAGGGGTTGGTGATGAAGCGCACCGGGTCGATGGCCTCGCGGGTGGGGCCAGCGGTGACCAGGACGCGTTTGCCAAGCAGGCTCTTGGGCGTCAGCGCCGACAGGACGGCGTCCAGGAGCACGGGCGGGTCGGGCATGCGCCCGGCGCCGACCTCGTTGCAGGCCAGTTGACCGCTGTCGGGTTCGATGATGTGGTGTCCATCGCGTTGGCGCAGGGTTTGGATGTTGGCTTGCACGGCGGGGTGCAAGAGCATCTGCGTGTTCATGGCCGGCGAGATCAGCACAGGGGCGCGCGTGGCGCACAGGACCGTGGTGAGCAGATCGTCGCACATGCCGTGCGCCATGCGGGCGATGAGGTGTGCGGTGGCGGGGGCCAGCAGGACAACGTCGGCCCAGCGCGCCAGTTCAATGTGACCGATTTGTGCTTCGTAAGCGGGGTCGAAGAGATCTTGCCCGACGGAGTTGTGTGAAACGGCCTGCAGCGCCAGGGGAGTGACAAATTGGTTTGCCGAACGGGTCATGACGACCCGGACCTGGGCTCCGACGCCGGTCAGGGCGCGGACGATCATGGGGCCTTTGTAGGCGGCGATGCCGCCCGAGATCCCCAGCAGGACGTTTTTGCCCTCGAGCGGTGCGTTCATCGGCGCACGATGGTGCAGTTGAAGAGCCGTTGGCCGTCGCGGTCTTCGCCGCGCGTCAGCTCACAGACCTCCAGTTTGATGTCCACGACTTTGCCGCCGCGCATGCGGACGCGGACAAAGTCATCTTCTTCGACTTTGAGGACCTTGCAGGTGCCAAAGTGCGGGTGGCGCAGGAAGTCACCGGCCTTGATGTCGGGCATCTCGGGCCAGTCTTCGATGGCGGGCGCAGAGGGTTTGATCAGCGCCGGGGGTTTGACCGCCAGGCGCTTCTCTTCGGTCTTTTTGCTGCTGAAGTCGATGGCATCGGCCCAGGTTGTCTTGGGCTTCGACTCGGGCTTGGGCGCCGGTTTGGGCTCAGGCTTTGGAGCCGGCTTGGGCTCGGGCTTGGGCTCAGGCGGACGCGTCGGGCGACGGACAATCTGCGGCGGCGCGTTGGTGGTGCGCGCCGAGGCGTTGCCATCGGAGGAGAAGGCGGTGGCCCTGGGCTTTGGCTCAGGCTTGGGCTCGGGCTTTGGAGCCGGCTTGGGCTCGGGTTTTGGCTCGGGCTTGGGCTCAGGCTTTGGCTCAGGCTTTGGCTCAGGCTTGGGCTCGGGCTCGGGCTTTGGAGCCGGCTTGGGCTCGGGCTTGGGGGCCGGCTCAGGGCGAGCTTGCACCGGGGCGTGGTCGGTCGACGACTCTCCCACAGTGGTCTCAACGCGGTTGAGGACAGGCAGACCCAGGCGAGCATCCAGGCGGCGTTCCAGCACCAGATCGTCGTAGGCTTCGATCTGGAACTCCACCGTCAACGCGACCCCTTCATAGAGGCGTCCACCGAAGGCATGGAATTGGCCCAGGTGGTGCGTTCCAAGGTGGGCGTAGCAGTTGACGATCGTCTGGCCTCCGAGCGTGGAGATGTTGCCGGTGAGCGCCAGGAGCTCAAAGGTGCCATCGGCTTCCAGGGTATTCTGGTAGGTGCCTTCGGTGGAGTAGGACTGGAGCTCAACGCGGCCCAACAATCCAACCCCCTGGATGACCCCAGCGCGGATGTTCTCGCGCTTGCACAGGCGCTCAAGCGAGGAAACAACGCTCTCTCCTTTTGAGAGGCGTCCGACAATGCGGCGATACTGACGGGAAGTGGCGTAGTTCATGTTTGAATGGAGTAAAGGAGATGCGTCTGAGGGCAATCGAAAGCCGTAGTTGGCTGCCTTGCCCGGTGAGCAGACTGTTGTATCCATACCCGGCTGTGGACGCAAGCGCCTCCGGACCAAATGTCTCTTTGGGACGCCGATGTCTGTTCCTTCATCGGTGGTGGGCTGGATCGGCGGTGGGTTCTGCGGTTATCCTCGGGTTGGCACGTTGCCACACTCTAAACATTGCCTGTGTTCGCCGCCCATGCGGCAACCCATGGCAACAAACCGGTCGGCTGCCAAGGGGATTTTCTGGCACCTTTGCCCCTGCTGCGGTCAGGTTTGAGCTCGGAGCCTCCAGGAGAGATCTTCCAGAGATGATCAACGCGGATTTGCTGGAGTTTGTCCGGCGCCATCAGCTTTCATCGGGCGCTTTTGATGAGTTGATGGAACTGGTCGGGACCGAAGACGGGCCAAAAGAGGAGGGGGCCACCGCTCTGTCCCCACCCCCCAAGCGGCGCAGGCACGCCCAGGTCGATGTGGCGACCGAGATCACTCGCCTGCCCAAAGACAAACAAGAGGGCAGCGCCCCGGCTTCGCAGGAGAGTCCAGCGCCGGTTCGACGTGCTCCTCCGGTGATGAAAGCCACACGCAAAATGGAGTCTGTGCCAACTCCGCCCCTGTCCAGACCCAAGACGCAGAGCGGCCGAAAGCCCAAGCTGCCCTTGAGGAAGGTCGCCCAGGAGCGCGCCGCCCAGAAGGCCGCCAAACCTGACCCTGTGCCCAAAGTCGCCTCTGCGCCAGCGCCCAAAAACGTCTGGGCTCAGAACCCTGGCACCCAGACCATGACCCGCTACGAAGACATGGGGCCGTTGGGGGAGGGCGGCATGGGTCAGGTGCGCCGGGTCCTTGACCGAGGCCTGAAGCGCGTGATGGCCATGAAGGTGATCCGCGCAGAGTTGATGCAGGAGCCCGAGACCGTGGCGCGCTTTGTCAGCGAGGCCCAGACCACCGCCCAGCTTCAGCACCCGGGGATCGTGCCAGTGCACGAGATCGGCACCATGTCCGACGGGCGGCTCTACTTTACGATGCAGGAGATTCAGGGCAAGACGCTGGAGACGGTCATTGATGAAGTCCACGCCGCCAGTCAGGGCGGCGCCTGGGGGGCGACGGCTGATGGTTGGACGCTGCGGCGTTTGGTGGAGGTCTTTCGCCGCGCGTGCGACGCGGTGGGCTACGCTCACGGCCGCGGTGTTCTGCACCGGGACATGAAGCCCGACAACGTCATGCTCGGGGAGCACGGCTCGGTCCTTGTTCTCGATTGGGGGATCTCCAAGATCCAGACGTCGTTCTCCGATGCCAGCTCGCCTCTGCAGTCGCAGGCGATCTCGACGCGGATGTCGGTCAGCCAGGAGTTTGCCACCAAGGCCGGGACGATCAACGGCACGCCGGCCTACATGGCCCCCGAGCAGGCCCGTGGGGATACCCGGGAGATCAACTCGCGCAGCGATGTCTACGCGCTCGGGGCCATCCTCTATCAGATCCTCAGTGGGCAGGCGCCCTACGTGGGTCCAAGCAACATGCACATCCTCTTCCAGGTCATCAAAGGCCCGCCCGAGCCCTTGCTGCGCAAGCCCGACCCCAAGGCGTCCCTCTCGCCGGTCAGCGCCGACTCATCCCGCACCAGCACCGGGATCAGCCCCCAGGGTCTGCACTTGCCCGAGGCGCTGGTGGAGATTTGTCAGCGGGCGATGAGCCGTGAGGCTGAAGGCCGCTATGAAGACGCCAGCGAGTTGGCCGCCGACGTGGGGGCGTGGCTCGATGGTGAGAACCAACGCGAGAAGGCGTTGGAGTTGCTGGAGCGCTCAAAGAAGTTTGAGTTGGAGCGCTCGGAGTTGGAGGTCAAGGCGAGCCTCTTGAAGCGGCGCGCCAACGCGATGCTGGCGGGTCTGGAGCCCTGGCGCAGCGATGGGGAGCGCGCCCGGGCCTGGCGCCAGCAAGATGAGGGCATGCGCCTGGAGCGCGAGGCCGATCTGCGCGCCTTTGAGGCCGAGCAACTGCTCAACACCGCCCTGAGTCACGCCCCCGAGATGGTGGAGCTGCACGCGGGGCTGGCCAGGCGTTACGAGCAGCGCCATCGAGACGCCGAAGCGGCCCAGGAGCAAGATGTGGCCGCCACAGCGCTGCTTCGCTTGCGTGCTCACGTGTCCGCCATCCCCGAAGAGCACAGCACCCACCAGCGCCTGGTGCGTTATCTGCGCGGCGATGGTCGCCTGACGCTGACCACCTCGCCCGAGGGGGCCGAGGTCTTCCTTTACCGCTACGAGTCCTACAATCGGCGCTTGATGCCGGTCTTCAAGCGCTCGCTGGGTCGCACGCCGCTGGTGGATGTCTCGTTGGAGATGGGCAGCTACTTGTTGGTGCTGCGCCGAGAGGGGTTTGAGGACGTCCACTACCCAGTGCTGATCGAGCGCGAGGGGCATTGGACCGGGGTGGCGCCCGGCACCACGCGCGCTCTGGCGGTGGCGCTGCCGATGGCGCGCCACATGTCGGAGGATGAGGTTTATGTGCCAGGGGGCTGGTTCTGGTCGGGGGCGATCAACACCCCGGGTTGTTTGAACCGTCGCCGCCATTGGGTGGAGCCCTTTGTGGTCAAGCGCACGCCGGTGACCAACGGCGAGTATATTACGTTTTTGAATCACCTGTTGGCCCAGGGCAGGACCCGTGAGGCGCTGCTCTATGCTCCGCGCGAGGGGTCGAGGGTGCTGCGGCGCACCGATGAACTGCTTTATGTCCGGGGGGATGACGGGCTTTTTCAGTTGGAGCCGCAAGAAAGCGGGGTGACGTGTGCAGCGCGCGCCCCGGTTGTGTTGGTCGATTGGGAGGCGGCGGTGGCCTATACGCGTTGGCTGACGCAGGTGACCGGTCAGCCGTGGCGTTTGCCCACAGAGTTGGAGTGGGAGAAGGCCGCGCGTGGTGTCGATGGGCGAGCTTATCCCTGGGGCAATCACTTTGAGGCGTGTTGGTGTTGCGTCAACTTGAGCCACCAGGGGCCCATGCGCATTGCCAGCGTTGATGAGTTTGAGGTCGATTGCAGCCCGTACGGTGTGCGCGCGGTGGCGGGCAACGTTCAGGAGTGGTGTGCCGACTTCTGGGAGGCAAGCCCTGAGTACGATCTGGGCAGCGCTTCGGTGGTGCGGCCCAAAATCAATCTGGGGGCTTTGGAGAATCCGCTGCGCGTTCATCGCGGTGGGGCGTGGAACTTCTCTTCCCAGTTCAGCCACCTGGCCCATCGCCTGTCTTCGCCGACCAAGAGCCGCCACGCGCATGTTGGGTTTCGTCCCGTGCGCAGCCTCAACCCATGAATGTTCATCGGGTTGATGGGCAAGAGGAGGTCAAACAATGCGCCAGATTGCTTTGAGCAAAGCCGTCCAGATGGCCGTGGGGTTGAGCCTGATGGTGTGTTTGGTGGTGGGAACGCTGCCCGCAGTGGTTCTGGCCCAGGGTTCGGCGGCCAAGCCCCGGGCTGAAGAGGACGTTGAGGTCAAAAGGAAGATCAAAGACATTGAGGCCAAGGTTGCGGAACTTAAAGCGTGCTTTTTTTGTGGTTCTGGCCGCAAAAAAGTCTTGCTCAAAGCCCTCAACGCCGACCAATCCCATCGAAGCTCCACTGCATCCCAGATGCCTTGAAGGCTTGTCCGCCGCGGTCTGTTGGAGCCGTCATGGTGCAGCGCCCGGACGATGGTGTGGCCTTGGCCAGATGGGTCTTGGGCCAGCGCTGGCAGGCTGTGTCGTTTCCTTGCTGCGAAATCTTGTTAGATGTGTTTGTCGGCCAACGTCTAGGATCCTGGTAGGAAGGCGCACGATAGATGACGTGGGCCGCCTGACGTTTTGCCCGCAGCCTGGCCAGGATGACCTGGTCGGTGGTGGGCCGAATTCGACTTGAAGGATGGATCTTCGTTAGAGCGTTTGATCCCCTTGTTGTCGATGCCGACCAGGGCCAAGTTGTCGGGGGGTTCTCAAGGGGCCGTTTGCGCCTGTCCGGTATGGGGTGCTATAGAGCATGCGGGGTCGTACGACCCAACCGATTGGAGGCTGTGTTTGTGATGTTCACGGTTTGCCGTGTGCATTGGACAAGAGATGCTGTTGTTGATGTTGCGCCACGCGCACAGGGCAGGGTCTTGTCGGGCAAATGCGGGCTTATAAATTGATTGGGGTCAACAGATGCCGATGGTGTAGAGTGTTTGACAGCGATCCTCGCCTGTCACCAGCGCGCTGGTGAGATTGGAGCACAGGCGAACCCTGATGCGAGCAAAAAGCGCCCCGGGGGCCATATCCGGGGCATGCAAACGGATAGGAAGAGGCCCATGACCGAGAAGCTCAAGTATGTGCGCGGCGTGTTTCTGGCGCTGATGCTGCTGTTGGCCTGTGCGCTGCCAGCGTTGGCGCAGGACGCCCCCGGTGGGGACGCTCCGGCGGAGAAGGCGCCGGTGGCCAAGGAGGCCAGCAAGCCCGATTCGGCCACTGATGACGGTGTCTCTTACGAGATGCGGGTGAAGGAACTCGAAGAAAAGGTCAACGACCTTAAAGAGAAGATCTTCCGCTCCAAGAGTCGCCTGGTGTTGCTCAAAGAGACCGTGTTGCGCGGCAAGATCGCTGGCTCCAAGGCCATGATCGTGCACGAGAACATGATGGGCAGCTCCTTCAAGCTCGAAAAGGCCATCTACAGCCTGGACGGCAACCAGATCTACAACAAGACCGATCGCGATGGTGATTTGGCCGACAAGGACTCGGTGGAGCTTTTTAACGGCGCCATTGTCCCTGGCAAACACAACGTGTCGGTCTTGCTGGTCTACCGTGGCAACGGCTACGGGGTCTTCAGCTACCTCCAGGGTTATAAGTTCACAGTGCGCTCGAGCTACACCTTCACGGCCGAAGAAGGCAAAACGACCAAGGTGAAGGTGATCGGCTTTGAGAAGGGCAACTTCACGACCGAACTTCAGGACCGCCCCGATGTTCGCTACGAGCTGGAGTTTATGGAAGAGGATCGCCCCGAGGGCGGCAATAAGCCCGGCGGCCAGAAATAGGTTGGGGCGATGCGGCGGCGCGTGTCGATCCGAGGATCTGTCATGGGCCGTCACCCCGGTGAAGGTGTTTGCAAGGGCAGACACCCGGTGCAAAGGGGCCTTTTCTTCTGAAGTGGGGCGACAAAAGGGCATGAAAGACACGGTGCGCAGGGTTCAAGAGGCGGTGAAGAGAGATCCATGGTGGATCGGAGCCGTTTGCCTTGTGTGTGTCTGAGGGCGCTGGTGTCGAACCGAGGGTCCGGGCAGCGGCGTGCAGAGCATTTGGCTTTGATGTCGCTTGGCGGACCGCGTGGATGTGGGCGGTGCAGTGTTTGTTGTTGAGGAGAGGGACATGATCTTGCGACGTCCCCGGTGGTTTGCCGCTGTGGCGTGTGTGTTGGGTGTGGCGCTGTGGTCCTTTCCCGCGTTTGCGGATGTGGACGATGACATTGAGCGGATTGGGGCTGAGGCCTCTGAGCTTGGTGCTGAGCTTGAGGGCCTTGAGGCCCGCTACATCAACCCAAAGCTGCTTGAGTACGAATACGAAATCCAGACGCGCTTGAACGATGGGCTCTTCCTGTATCTGGAAGCCAAGTACGACAAGGCGTCGATCATCTTCCTCGATCTGGTCTCCAACGATCGGATCAAAGGGACGCCGGCCCAGCGCGACGCGCTCTACTACCTGGCCGACAGTCTCTTCATGGACAAGAACTTCATCGGCAGCCGTCGTCACTTCAACGACCTGCTGTCCATTGGCGCCGGGGAGTACTATCAGGACGCGGTCAAGCGCCTGATTGAGATCGCCTCGGTGACCAATGACTTCGACAACGTCGAGAGCCTCTACAAAGCCGCCCGATCTCGGGCGGGCAACCGTCCCTCGCCGGATCTGGTCTACGCCTACGGCAAGAGCCTCTTTTTTCAGGGCCAGATGGACGAGGCGATCAACGTCTTTCGTCAGATCCCGTCCGACGCCGAGATCCATGTCCAGAGCCTCTACTTCCAAGGGGTGATTCAGGCGCAGATGGGCTCGAAGGGGGGTGATGAGGGTCGGCTGCGCAAGGCGCTGCAGACCTTTGCCAAGGTCCTTGAGACGATCGGCCCGAAACCTTCCCAGGCCGAACTCTACGATCTGGTCGAGCTGGCGCACCTCTCGCTGGGGCGCGTTTACTATGAGCTTGGCGAGTACGAGTTGGCGGTGGACCAGTACCAGTACATTGAGCGCACGAGCGCGCGTTTTGATCGGGCGCTCTACGAGGTGACCTGGACCTTCATCCGTCGCGGTGACCTGACCAAGGCGCTCCAGCACCTGGACATCCTCTTGTTGGTGGCGCCCAACAGCGCCTTGGCGCCCGAGGCGCGGCTGCTGCGCGGTGACCTCATGCTGGAGAGCGAGGATTACGGCGAGGCGGTGGCGACCTACCAACAGGTCATTGATGATTATGAGCCGGTGCGCGCTCAGCTTAAGGGGATTTTGGGCAAAGACGGCGGCGCCAAGGCGTACTTTGATGCGCTGGTGGGCCGTCCTGTCAGTGGTGCGCGTTCGGTGGAGGTGCCCACGATCGTGGAGGCCTGGGTGGATGAAGATCCCAAGATGGCCCGGACCCTGGATGTGGCCCGCGATCTGGACGGGAGCCGCCAGGACATCGATGAGTCGCTGGAGATCATTCGCGAGCTTGAAGACGCCATCAACAGCCGCAGCAAGGTCGACCTCTTTCCGGAGCTGAAAGAAGGCTGGGGCCGCGGCCTGGAGGTTCAGGCCCGTTTCATCACCTTCAAGCGTCAGCTGCTGGGCATGGAGGCCAAGATGGTGCTGGCGGTGGCCAGCGGTGATGAGAAGGCCCGCTACAAGGCGGCCCGCGATGAGCGCGCCAAGCTGCAAAAGGCCTACGAGTTGATCCCGTCGAGCCGGGCCGAGTTGGCCGCGCGCGAGCGTCTGGTCAAGACCGAGTACAACAACCTGGAGACGCGCGTTTACCGTTTGGGTGTGGAGCTGGACTCGATGCGGGCGCAGCTTGTGGCCATGGACAAGTACATGCGCGACACCAAGAGCCAGGGCTCCGAGATGACCGCCGAAGATGAGGCGACCATCCGTGAGACAATGGATCAACTCGTTGAGGCCATTGAGCTGTTGGAGACCGAGCGCGAAGAGCTTCGCCGGATGGTGCGTCGCAGCAAGACCCAGACGGGCATCAACGACGATGTGGCCGAGCAGGAAGAGTTCATCAAGAAGGAGTACCAGGCGGCGCTGGCGCGCGAGCGCGAGGTGCTGCGCTCGATGCGCGGCAAGCTCGGCGGCGCAGATGCTCGTCGTGCTGCGTCCATCGACGACATCCATGCCCGTCTGCTGCGCTCCGAGGCGCGCCTTGAGACCTACTTCAGCAAGCTCAACAAGATTGTGACCCGCAAGGTCAAAGAGATTCGGCGTCTTATCGATGTCGAGAAGGTCCGCGTGGCGCAGTATGTCGATGAACTTGATGTGTACTCGGGCGATTCCGAGTCGCTGGCAGGCGACATCGCGATGAACAATTTCCAACGCGTCGATGAGAAGTTCAATGAACTGATCCTGAAGGCCGATGTTGGGATCATCGACGTGGCCTGGAAGCGCAAAGAAGACCGTTCCAATCGCATCAAGGAGCTCTTTGAGCACCAGTCCAACGATCTCAAGACCCTCGATCAGAACTTCCGGGGTGTTCTTGAGGACGAGCAGTAGAGGCAGGGGGGCAAGTCATGAAAGACGCCACCAGAGACATGTCGTGGTGCTTGATGAGTGGGGTTCGCCGGCCTGTGGCGCTCCTGACGGCCTTTTTGATGGCTGTGGGGGCCGCTGGGCCTGCGTTGGCCCAGGACGGCGGCGCTGCGCAGGATGAGGCCAAGGCCGAGGCCAAGCCCGAAGAGGCTGGTGAAGAAGGCGCTGAGGTCAAGGGCGAAGAAGGTCAGGACGCCCCCAAAGAAGGGGAGGGCGCCGAGGCCAAGGACGCACAGGCCGCAGGTCAGACCGAAGGGGACGGCGGCGGTGCGCAGCCCGATCCTGGCGCGCCCAAGCCGGGCGGCGGCGGCCTGGATTTGCCCGCCAGCGATGACCCCGCGATGCAGCGCG
Source organism: uncultured Pseudomonadota bacterium (assembly GCA_937123825.1). Lineage (GTDB taxonomy): Bacteria > Myxococcota_A > Bradymonadia > Bradymonadales > CAKZKQ01. The sequence goes on along the minus strand of CAKZKQ010000172.1, from coordinate 378 downwards.
AGATCGAGGCCTTCCAGAAAGCCTACCTCCGGTACGAAAAGGAGATCGTGTCGTACCGCGAAGAGGTCAACGTCATTGTTCGCAACGAGTATCAGGCCCGTCGCGCCGAGGTTGAGGCCGTCTATCAGAAAGAGATCAAGGCGCTGGAGATCCTGGAGCGCGAACGCCGCGATGAGGCCATCGCGGCCTTTGAGCAGTTCTTGCGCAAGTACCCGCGCAACCCCGTCTACACCCCCGATGTGCTCTACCGCCTGGCCGAACTCTACTTTGAGAAGGCCAACGATGATTACTTGCTGGCCGATGAGGCCTTTGAGCGCCAGCGGGAGCTTTACGAGCTTGGCCGCATCCCGGATCCGCCCGAGACCCCCGATAGGAACT
>CAKZKQ010000171.1 GCA_937123825.1 uncultured Pseudomonadota bacterium | reverse complement strand
TGGCGATGTCGCAAACGCGCGGGCCGGGTCTTGCGACTAGTCTAGGTCAGTTGCAGGCGGCGGGTTTCTGGCCCTTCTACTGGGTGTGGACACCGGCGGCACGTACACCGATGCCGTGCTGATGCGCGACGAAGACATGGTGATCGCCAGTGCCAAAGCGCTGACGACGCGGCAGGATCTGGCCATCGGGGTGCGCGAGGCAGTCAAGGCGGTTCTTGCAGAGTCGTTTGTGTCTCCTGGCGACATCGCCTTGGCGTCTTTGTCTACCACCTTGGCGACCAATGCGTTGGTCGAAGGGCAGGGTGCGCGGGTGGCTTTGATCTATATTGGGTTCTCTGAGCGCGATATTGGAGCGCAAGGTCTGGCCGAGGCGCTTGCTGGTGATCCGGTGTTGGTGACCGCTGGAGGGCACAGTCATAGCGGGTCGGAAGTTGCGCCTTTGGATGTGGCATTGATCGCAGAGTGGGCTTCGGCGCAAGACGTGTCGGCCTTTGCCATCGCGGCGCAGTTCGGCACGCGCAATCCAGCGCATGAGGTGGCAGCGCGAGATGCTGTCCGTGCGGCAACTGGGCGGCCTGTCACCTGTTCGCACGAATTGTCGGCCAAACTGGGGGGGCCGAAGCGGGCGTTGACCGCCGTTCTGAACGCGCGGCTGATCGGGTTGACCCATCGTTTGATCGGGCGGGCCGAGGGGGCGTTGCGCGAGTTGGGGATTGATGCGCCACTGATGGTGGTGCGGGGCGATGGGGCGTTGATGTCAGCGGCGCAGGCGCAGGAGCGGCCCATCGAGACCATTCTGAGCGGGCCTGCGGCCTCTATCGTCGGTGCGCGTTGGTTGACCGGGGCGGATCAGGCTTTGGTGTCTGACATTGGTGGGACGACGACCGACATCGCCGTATTGCGCAATGGGCAGCCGGTGATCGACCCCGACGGCGCGCGGGTTGGGCCACATCGCACAATGGTCGAAGCGGTGGCAATGCGCACACACGGGTTGGGCGGTGACAGCGAGGTGCGGTTGACCAGCGAGGGCCTGACCGGGGGTGTGACCCTAGGGCCGAAGCGCGTGCTGCCCGTGGCGCTTGTGGCGCAGGATGCGCCGGAGGTTGTGCACAAGGCGCTGGACGAGCAGATGAACAGGCCCGTTCCCGGTGAATACGATGCGCGGTTTGTGCGTCGGGTCGAGGGGCAGGATGCAGTCGGCTTGCCAGAGCGCGCGCAGGCGGTGCTTGATCGGATCACAGTTGCACCGCAGCCTTTGGGCGCTGTGGTTCAGACACGGCTCGAGGCGCAGTCGCTGCGACTGCTGGTGTCGCGCGGATTGGTGCAGGTGGCCGGGCCAACCCCGACGGACGCGCTGCATGTGCTGGGACGGTTCACCCATTGGGATGCGACGGCGTCGGAAAAGGCGCTTGCCTTATTGGCCCGCAACCGCGCTGGATCGGGAGAAAAGCACGCCCATAACTCGCTGGAGATGGCTGAACAGATCGTTGATGCACTGACCCACGCCACTGGCACCGTGCTTTTGGAGGCCGCGTTTGCCGAGGACGGGATGGAGGATCCATCGGCCTTGGCCTTGCATCCGCTGATGGCGCGCGGTTTGCGACAGATGCCGGGACTGGTGCGCCTGACGGCTGGGCTTGGCGTGCCTGTGGTTGGGTTGGGAGCCTCGGCACAAACGACATATCCGGCGGTTGGACAGTACCTGAATGCCGAGATGCTGCTGCCTGATCATGGCGATGTGGCCAACGCGATCGGTGCTGTAACCGGGCGAATTCGGATGCTGCGCGAAGGTCTGGTCAGCAGCCCGTCCGAAGGGCTTTTCCGGGCACATCTTACAGACGCACCGCAGGATTTCCGCGATCCCGACGCGGCGATGGCGATGCTCGAGGCAACGTTGACCGCGGCGGCGACTGAAGACGCGGAAGCGGCGGGTGCGGCGTCGGTTCATGTGCAGGTCTGGCGCGAAGTTAAACGGGCGGAAATCGAAGCGCGCGAGATGTTTGTGGAGGCGCGGATCGTGGTCGAAGCCACAGGGCGGCCCCGGATAGCTGCTCACGCAGGCGAGACTGGTTTGTAACAAGGGTTGGACTTGCGGTCGCGCGCGCCATTTATAGTGTCGAGACGTTGAATGGAGGTGCCCTATGGCCAAGTACGAAAAGAACCCGGACGTGATTGCCACGCTGTCGCCGGAACAGTTCTATGTGACGCAGGAAAGCGGAACGGAACGCCCGGGCACTGGGGAATACCTCAATAACAAGGAGCCTGGCATCTACGTCGATATCGTCAGCGGTGAGCCTCTTTTCGCGAGCGCGGACAAATACGAGTCCGGCTGCGGTTGGCCCAGCTTTACCAAGCCGATCGAACCCGCGCACATGAATGAACTGCGCGACATGTCCCACGGGATGATCCGCATTGAGGTGCGCTCGACCCATGGTGACAGCCATTTGGGCCACGTGTTCCCTGACGGCCCGCAAGACCGGGGTGGCCTGCGCTATTGCATCAATTCCGCCAGCCTACGGTTTATCCATCGTGACGATATGGAGGCTGAAGGCTATGGCACTTATCTGGATCAAGTGGAGGATGTGGCATGACTGAACGTGCTGTTCTGGCCGGTGGTTGTTTCTGGGGGATGCAGGATCTGATCCGCAAGCTGCCCGGCGTGCAGGGAACCCGCGTGGGCTATACTGGTGGCGATGTGCCCAACGCGACCTATCGCAATCACGGCACCCATGCCGAAGGGATCGAGATCGTTTTCGATCCGTCGGTAATCTCGTATCGCAAGCTGCTTGAGTTTTTCTTTCAGATTCACGATCCGACCACGCTCAACCGACAGGGCAATGACCGGGGCATGAGTTATCGATCGGCGATCTATTATGTCGACGAGGCGCAGAAGGACTGTGCTCTGGACACGATTGCGGATGTGAATGCGTCGGGCGTCTGGCCCGGCAAGGTTGTCACCGAAGTGGAGCCAGTGGGTGATTTCTGGGAAGCTGAACCCGAGCATCAGGATTACCTTGAACGGATCCCGAACGGCTATACTTGCCACTTCCCACGCGCAGACTGGGTTCTGCCGAAACGTGATGCGGCCGAGTAAGTAACGCGGCAAAACAACGGGAGGCCTGTGCGCAGGCCTTCCTCTTCAAAACTGGATCAGGCTTTCTTGCCACCAATTCGCGGCTCGGTGCCTGCTTTGAGGCGTGCCAAGTTTTCGCGGTGACGCCAGATGATGAGCAGCGCAAGGATCATGGTCAGGAAAAACACCTGTCCCTGACCGACCAGAAGACACCACATAATTGACCACGATGCGGCCACCAGTGCGGACAGGCTGGAGATCCGGCTGATGACAGCTGTGGCAAGCCATGTGGCACAGGCCAACAGGCCAACAGGCCATGCAAGAGCAAGCATCAACCCCAGGAAGGTCGCGACCCCTTTTCCGCCTTTGAAGCCAAGCCAGACGGGAAAGCAGTGGCCAAGAAATGCCGCAAGTGCTGTAATCTGGGCGGCTGCTTCGCCGGCGAACTCACGCGCCAACAGCACCGCCACCGCGCCTTTTGCGCCGTCCAGCAAGAGGGTTGCTGCAGCAGCGCCTTTGTTGCCAGTGCGCAGCACATTGGTCGCGCCGATGTTGCCGGACCCTATTTCGCGCAGATTGCCCAGCCCCATCGCCTTGGTCAGTAGCAGGCCAAACGGAATCGAGCCAAGCAGGTATCCGACGAGAGCCCAAAGGGCGTAGAGTGCTATGCCTGTCTCAAGCGTTGGCATCAGGTGCTCCGGTAGACCGAGGTTCCGCTGACGAAGGTTTCAAGAACCTTACCTTGCAAGCGCGCGCCGTCAAAGGGCGTGTTTTTCGACTTGGACAGCAGTTTGAAGCGATCAAGCACGATGGGTTTGTCGGGATCGAAGAGAACCAGATCGGCAGGCGCGCCTTTGGTCAAACGGCCGCATTCAAGCCCCATCCGTTTTGCCGGGTTCAACGACAGCGCACGGAACAGCGTCGGCAAGTCCAGGTCGCCAGAATGATACAGCCGCATCAGTACCGGCAGCATGGTTTCCAGACCGACGGCTCCGCTCGCCGCTTCTTCGAACGGCAGGCGCTTGCTTTCCTCGTCCTGCGGAGTGTGGAACGATCCGATTACGTCGATCAGGCCGGATTTCACGGCTTCGACGACCGCCTGTCGGTCGTCCTCGGATCGTAGCGGCGGCTTGACCTTGAAGAAGGTGCGGTAGTCAGCGACGTCCAACTCATTCAGGGTCAGGTGGTGGATGCTGACGCCCGCAGTCACGTCAAAGCCGTTCTTCTTGGCGCGTTCTAAAGCGGGCAGGGCGCGGGCGGTGGTGATCTGATCGGCGTGGTATTTCACGCCGGTCATCTCGACCAGGGCGATGTCACGGTCAGCCAGGCCGCCCTGCAGCGGATCAAACAGGATTTCGACATTCTCTACAGCCGCATCACCGTCCAGGGACAGGTCCTCTACTGCTGCAACACCGAGGTCGAGGTTGGCCAACTGAGCGACGAGGTCCGCTTTGAGACCCTCTGGAACGGCCCCAAATGGCAGGCTCTGCGCGACGAAGTCCGCCAGGGCCGCTACTTCAAAGGCTGCGACCAATGCGGCAAGTACAAACAGAACTGGAAATGGTCCCAGAAGCTGCGCCAGCGCCTTGAGCCCCAGCAATTCGCCGCGCTGCTGGGCAAGGGGGCGACGCCGTGACCGAACCACCCACGCACCCAACGCCCCCTTGGAGCGACCTCCACCCCACCGTTGAGTGGCAGGTCAACGGCCTGTGCAACTACGACTGCACCTACTGCATCCAATCGCGCAAATACCGCGTCGGCATGCCCGAACAAGAGGTCGTTGACCGCATCATCGACGGCTACGCCTCGCTGCCCGGACAGTGGGAAATCAAGATGTCCGGCGGAGAGCCCTTCGCCTACCACGGCTTGATGAAGTGGGTCATCCCAGGGCTCGTCGAGCGCACCCCGCACCTGATCAGCACCCTGACCAACCTCTCGGCGCCGCTCAAAGTCCTGGAGCGCTTCTGCACCCTGACCGGACCGCGCCTGCGCATCACCAGCGCCAGCCTTCACCTCGAATACGTCGACCTTGAGGCCTACATCGACAAAGCCCTGGCCTACCGGGAGCTGCGCCGCCAACACAACCCCCACAGCAGCTTCGTCATCAACTCCGTGGTCGTCCCGGGCAAAGTCAGACAGCAGCTCCAGGTCAAAGAAGCCATCGAGTCCCAAGGCCTGCGCTACTTCCCACAGTTGATGAAGATCAAAGGCGGCGTCTTTCCCTACACCGCCCGCGACCGCAAACTCATCGAACGCCTCACCGGCGGCAGCCAGGACCCCACCAAGGTCAACCGCGCCCCCAGCTACAAGGGCCTGTGGTGCGAGGCCGGGGCCTGGTACTTTGTCGTCGACCAACGCGGTGAAGCCTGGATCTGCCGCACCGGCAAGCGTCTGGCCATCAAAGACGACGACGAAGACGACGAGGCATACCTCGGCAATCTGGCCCAGGGCACCTTCTCGCTGCGCAAGGCCGGCGCCCGGTGTCCCTATCCCATCTGCCCCTGCACCGTCCCCGCCAACCGAGGCATCGTCCGTCGCCCCGGCATGGAGGCCCCCCATGGGATTTGACGCCTACATGAAAGCCCGGCGCAAGCCCATGAAACCGCTGTCAATCCTGGGCCGAGACATCACCGGGGTCATCAGTTGGAACATGAACGACACGTGCAACTACCGCTGCTCGTACTGCACCCAGCGCTTCATGCCCCTGCGCACCCACCGCCTCGAAGAGATCCAATCCTACCTGCGTGCCTTTGGACGCCTGCCTGGGCATTGGGAGATCAAGCTCTCTGGTGGCGAACCCTTCCAACAACCCGGACTTGACCAGATCGTCGAAGGGCTCGTCGCGCAGGGCCACCTCATCTCCATCCAAACCAACTTCTCGGCCAGCGAGCGCAAAATCGAGCGCTTCATCGAGGCCTCGCGCGGCGCTCTGCACGTCTTCGCCGCCAGCCTTCACCTCGAATACGACACCGCCGAGTCCTTCGTCGACAAAGCTGCCCTCGTGACCCCGCATCTGGCGTCCGGCGCCTCCTTCTGCGTCACCAGCGTCGCCACCCCCGACCGGCTGGTCCAGCTTCGCGACGAGGTCGCCCCGCTCTTTGCGCGCCACAAGATCGCCTTCAAGGTCCAACCAGAGAAGGTCCGCGGTGTTCTGCGCGACTACACCCCGCAGCAGCGCGAAATCCTGCGTCAGCTTGGCGGACACAACAACACGGGACACATCGCGCCCAACTTCCGAGGCCGCCTGTGCTACGCGGGCGCCAACTACTTTGTCATCAAATCCAACGGCGAGGCCTACCGCTGTTACCCTGCCAGCCGCAGCGAGGGTCATCAGGCGCGCTTGGGTTCGTTTCTCGAAGGCATCGAACTGCTCGACGGCCCAAAGCTTTGCCCGTACAATCACTGCAACTGCACCGTCCCCATTCATAGAGGCATGATCCAGGGCGTCAAAGCCCCCATCCAAACCGATGGACCGGCCATGGAACCGGAGGGCTGAAGGAGAACCGCATGTTTATCAAATACCAACACGCCCGCAACGCGGGCATCGCTGTGGCCATCATCGGCGCCGTCGGCGCCATCGGCTACATGATGTCCTCTGGCGACGACACCCCCGCGGCAGGCTCCGGCGCACAAGGGCTCGTCGGTTCAGGCTCGGGCTCAGGCAGCGGCTCTGGGTCCGGCTCGGACTCTGCCGGTTCGGGTTCGGGATCAGGCAGCGGCTCGGCAGGCAGCGCCGCAGACAACCCAGACAGCGCCCAAACCACCGGTGGCAGCGGTCAGGGCGGCCCTGCCAAGGACTATAAAGAGGTCATGGACGCCGCCCACGCGCGCGCCACGCCCAACACCAAGGCCAAAGACGCGCTCGGCGGCCGGGGCTGGAAGATCAACCTCTACGAGGAGACCGGCGACGAGCAGTACGACCGGGCCAAAGTGGACAAAGATCGCGACGGCGTCTGGGACGAGAAGTGGAACTTTAAAAACGGGCGCTGGGAGCGTCACGGTGGTGGTCAGACCTGGGCGAGCGACCGTTGGCAGGATGTTTCGGGCACTGGGGGGGACAGCACGGTCGCTGATGGTGTTCCAGATGGCGCTGGCGATGGCACCTCTGGACAAGCCGCGGGCACTGGCAGCGACGCCCTGCCTGAAGGCGGCAAAGACTCCGGCAGCGGCTCCGGCAGCGGCTCTGGCTCGGACAACGCAGCCCTGGGCACCCAACACGTCAACCTCGCCATGCAAATCCTCACCGACACCGCCACCGACAAAAAGGTCAAGGATCTCAACAAAGGCTCCGGCCCCAAGATCAACCTCTATGATGACAACGGCGATGGCCGCTGGGACCGGGTCAAAGTCGATGAAAACCGCGACGACACCTGGGACGAGAAGTGGACCATCAAAGGCGACGACATCGAGCGCAAGATCGAGTCCACCGGCAAGGTCATGTCTTTTGACATGGAAGAGCGCACCTGGCGCTGACTGGCGCAATGCCGCAGCCGCCGTCTTTGTTTGAAGACGGCGCTGGCCCGCATCACCGATGTGTGGAGAGAATGTGTCAGCGCGGCCCGATGAGGTAGGCACGCCAGTCCCCGATTTGAATCAGGGAGTCGGGCAAAACGGTGCCGAACGACACCGGATGGCCATTGACCATCGTGCCCGCGATGCTGTTGAGATCGGCCAGCGCCAGGGTGCCGTCGCTGCGCCAGATGAGCCTGGCGTGATGACGACTGGCGCCCGCCACACCATCAAGCCGAATGTCGCAATCTGCATCGCGCCCAATGTTGAGGATGGGCTTGTCCAGTTCGACAATCCCGTCGCGGGTCATCAAACGCCACACGGGCTCCGGCGGCATCGCCGGGATCATGTCCCCAGCAAAGCTCAGCTTCACGCCGCCGATCTCAAAACTGTCGCCTGGAATGAGCCAGTCGGACTGCACACGGCGGCCGCGCAGCGTCGTGCGCGAATCACTGTGCAGATCCTCAATCACAAAGGTCCCCAGCACCCTCGACAAGCGCACATGGCGCCTGGAGACGTGACTGACCGGCAATGACAAATCGCATGACGATGAACGCCCAACAATCAGCACATCCTGCCGGATCGGCATCTCTGAGATCGACTCGCGGTTGACCCAGACCTTCAAGCGCGGCTCCTGGGTCGGATCGATGGTCAAATCCAACGAACACGTCCGCTTGCGCCGGGGATCGCCCAGGTCAATCCGACAGTCCTTGCTCAAAATGGTGCGGGAAAACTGACGCCGCTCCGTAAAGGACCCCGCGCTGCTCTTCAAATCCACCACCGAAATCGCCACCGGCACAAAGCGAATCGCCGCATGCCAGGCACGAATCCAGGGATCATTGATGACCAGATCACACTCGGGGTGAGAGCCAACCATCGTCGGCTTCTTCTTATTGAGCGCCCAAACCTCGCCGGTGTCAGGCCGACGCAAATAGCACATCCCCCGCGCGACCGGTTCGGCCACACGCTGCTGCTCCCCCTGGTAAAACTCAAACCAGGCTCGGGTCGCTGAGATGCTGCTGGAGGTTACGGAGCTCATAAGTTCTAACGTCGCTCTCCACAAAAGAGATACAAGAGACTCTAAAACTATAGATTCTCTCTCCCCCCATGCAAGTGAATTTCCCATTCAGTCGAGGTTTTTTCTGCAAAGTTTCACCCTGAACAGAAAAGCGCAAACCCTCGACCAAATATATGGTAATGAGACAAAAAAACCAACCTTCAGACCCCAACACCGCCGTTCAAAAGGAGACTCAACCGTCGATGTCCGCCGCAGCCAGCAGCGCATCTGCCATGCGATCAAGCTTCACATTGCGGACCTGACCGCGCATCTGTACCTGCGACTCACCAAAGTCGTACACGCTCCAATCGAGCGAAGGGCGCCATGTGCGACCGCTGGCAAAAAAGCTTTGAAAGGACTCATCGAGCAGATCCATCACCAGGGACAAGCCATCGGAAGGGTTGGAGATGTCATTGCCCACCAGATCCAACCTGGCCTCCAGGGTCAGCACCTCGGTCTCCTCTGGATCGGCCAGAGTCATGTTGGCCACAATGTCGCCGTGGCTCATGTCCCCCTCAAAGGTAAAGCGATCGCCGGGGCGCAAATGCAGGCGGTGGCGCTCATGAAGCAGCTCCAGGACGTCAGAGATTTGACCGGGCGGAATCGGCACTCGCTTGTTGCTCATTAAAAAGCTCTCCTTGTAAGGGTCTGTGTGCCCATTTGTGGATGCACGGGACTCAAAAATAACGCCGAGGCGTTGTCGCCAAAGGACACGCAATCATGTACACCGACCGTGAAGTGTCCAGTCGGTCCCTTGTCTCTCACCCACGACCACACCCCAACGCGGCTCCCATCGGCGGCGCGGCTCCAACGGTGACGGGCGGTTTTATCAACACCACCAAACGCAGCGCAACGCCATGGCAACTCCCCCCTGGCCCCAGGTCCACGCCGATGTCTACAACGCCCTGGGCACGCCCACGCGGCTGCACATCACTGGTCGCCTGGTCCAAGAACAAGGCCCTGTTGACCTGACGCGTTCAAGGCCACTGACCCAACTCATGGAGCGCGAGGTCAAACGCTGCCCCATCGCCATCCACATTCAGGGCCAGCGCATCGAGACCCAAAGCGACGAAGAGGGCCGCTTTGAAGTAGACGCCAGCCAGAGCCTGACGCTGACC
>CAKZKQ010000170.1 GCA_937123825.1 uncultured Pseudomonadota bacterium | reverse complement strand
GTCCAAGTGGGCAGCGGCATGGCCGGGGACGAGGGCCTTGCCCAGGACACCATATTCCAGGACGTCGCCCACGCTCTATGGTCACTGCCCATCCCCAAATGGCAGGACATCCGCCCCGAACCCCTCGACGCCGAACAAATCGACCAGGGACGCGACCTCTTTGTCGATCTCTGCGCCGACTGCCATGGCACCTACGAAGGTCCAGACGCCAACTACCCCAGCACCGTCATCTCCGCCGCCGAGGTCGGCACCGACCCCGTTCGCGCCGACCGCCTCGGCCCCCAGGAAGCCGACGCCATCAACACCCTCATGGCCGACCCCAACCACCCCATGACCCCCACAGGCGGCTACCTGGCCCCACCCCTGGTCGGCATTTGGGCCACCGCCCCCTATCTCCACAACGGCAGCGTCCCCGACCTCGCCGCGCTCCTCTCCCCACCCCAACGCCCCACCCTCTGGCAGCGCCAGGGCAGCGCCCCTCAGGACTACGACCCCGTGCGCGTTGGCTGGCGCTACACCACCCCAGCCCAACCCGGCGACCCCAACACCGTCGTCGGCCGCACCACCTACAACACCAACCTCGAAGGCCTCTCCAACGCAGGACACACCTACGGCGCCGAACTCGACGACACCCAACGCGCCGCGCTCATCGAGTACCTCAAAACACTCTGATGTGCTCTTGAAGAAAGAAAACAAAGACGCCAAACACCGGTCAACGCGGTAAAACGGACCTCAAAACTCAACAACTCAGGGACACCAGACTTGGAAAAGCCTCAGAAGTCCTCAACGCCACTATGGCCTCTCTGCCAGCGGGGTTCCGACGCACATTGAGACTTTGCAAACGCGACAAATAACGCGATGAAGCCAGCGCCATAAAGCCATCGGCCTCAATGGCGTTGTGCATCAGCATCAACGACGTCAAATTGGACAAATGAGGCGATGACGCCAACGCCACCCCGCCCTCAGACCCAATCTGGCAGCGGTTCAAGCGGAGAATGTTGAGGTTGGACAAATGGGGTGAAGATGCCAACGCCACAGCCCCTTCTGAGCCCAACGCGTTGCTGTGCAAACTCAAAGCTCGCAAATTCGACAGCCCTTCACAGGATGCCAGCAACCGAGCACTCTCAGGCCCCAGACCGCATGCAGGCAAGCTCAAGTCCTTGATTCCATCCAACATCCCCGATGCCACCAAAATCCTGACGGCATCATCACCAAGGCGACGATTGGAACCCAAAGACAATGACTTCAAACTTGTCTGGTTAAAATTGCGGGACAAAGCGTCAACCCCTTCCAGACCACACTCCACATCGTAGAGCATCAACAGCTCCAACTCCCGGAGCCCTCCGCACGACGACAAGAGCGCAACCCCTTCATCACCGATGCGGTTGGTGCCCAAATTCAACCTGCGCATCACAGGCGTGGACAAGTGCCCGACAAGCGCCTCCACCCCATCAACGCCCATACCGTTGTGGGTGAAGCCAAAATCAACCAGTTTTCCCCAGAACGGAGCTTTGACCAACTCGCGCATCCAAAGATCGCCAACGGTCTGTTCATCCCTCTCGGCCTCGCCCTGATTGGCTCCCAAATGCAGTCTGGCCACCCCAGCAAGCGATGCCGCAGCACCCAACGCCGCAAACCCCTCCGTGCCAATGGGGCATCCCACCAAGTTCAGCTCTCGAAGCGCCTGCAAATCGTTGCGGGCAGCCAACGCCGCCACAACCTCAGCGTCAAATCGGTTGTCTCCAAGGCGAAGCGCCTCTACCCCCTCCAACCAGGGCGCCTCCATCAAAGCCAGCCCGCCTTGAGACCCGATATCGTTGAAGCTAACACTCAACCGCTCAAGCCGCTCAAAACAAGGCGAACTCGCCAGCGCAGCCGCTCCCTCATCACCGATGAAAAAGGCGCCAATGTCCAAACGCTCAATGCCGTCAAACACACCCGAAGCAATCAACTTCGAGAAGGCCAAAGGCCCAATGGGGTCATCGCGGCGACCCATACTGTACGGTCCAGTTGAAAACGCCCTCAGCCCACTTTGACGAGGCGCATCGGCCAACATCTCCACAACCTCTGGACGCCAAAACAAGTGCGCGCCTTCCAGCGATGTCACCTGCGCACAACGCTCAAGCGCGCGCCCAACAAAAGGCATCTCCACATCATCAAAATCACCAGCCCGAAGGTTTCTGGCACCCAAGTCAGCTTCACCAAGCCTCAAAGAACGCCAAGAGGGTCGCTCAAACTCCAGCGTCCTGACCGCAGGCCACCAAACGGGCGGATTCTGGGCCCAGACGCTCGGCACGGTCGCATGGCACCTCATTTCATCAGGCCACCGCTCCAAATGCTCCAAGGCATACTCAAGACCCACCTGCTGCTGCGCGGGCGGCAACGACTCCAGCGCCTCACAGACCGCCGCCCACCCCTGCTCTGACGGCGCCTCGTGCAAAAGCCCTCGCAGTGCATCCAGACCCTCTGCATCTCCCCTGGACATAACCCCCTCTCCTGGTGCTCACATGCTCAATAGCCCCTGTGGAACGACACCGGACGCGGCAAATCGGCGGGCAGTTCGTCGCCACCATCGGTGTCGTTGGCGTTGTTGGGGCGCATCAACGCGCTCGGCATTCCGTCGTCGTCCTCGGGGATCTCAAAGCGTGTGCCATCCTCCACCCGATACGCATCCACGCGGCGCGCGTAGAGCGTCCCGCGCGGCCCCGCATCCCAGGACACAAAATACGCGTGGGCCACCACACACTGACCGTTGCTCAGTTCATAGAGCCCCACCTTTGGAGCGTGGTACTCCATGCCGCGCGAGTTCAGGATCGAGGCCAGATTTCGCGGAGGCTCGGCGCCCTTGAGCATCGTGCTGTACTGAAACCACTGGCTCCAATCCTCCAAAAACGCCTTAAAGGTCTCCAAAACCTCCGCGTGGCCGCGCTCACCACCCGGCCCCCAGCCTCCCCTGACCGCCACCAGCTTCTCCAACACTTCGCCCGAACGGCACGCCTCCCCGGCGACCTTGACCCACTCCACCGACGACATCATCCCCCGGTCGTGGGCAAAGCTGGACTTCACGGACAATTCCACCTCGGCAAAGCGCTCCGACAGCGGCCCCTGGCCGCCTCCTGGACTGGACCATCTCATTTGTGCTGCTCCCTCCCTTTCATCAATCGTTTTCCAGTGCAGCCCCATCTGGTCAAAGCCAGCCCAAGCCGTCAAGCCGCATGCCAAACCCGTGGGCAAACGCAGCGGCCACACCTGGATTTTTCGTCCTCCGGCCCCCAGCGGCGTCAAAGAGACCCACACAGGGGCGCTCGACTCCCCAAAGACAAACAATCGTTGTATAAGGATCGTTCTGAACATATCTTGAAGCCTGCTTTCCAGGGCGCGACACACCACGGGCGCGCCACATCGCCACCACCCACAGGGGGAACATGGTTCAGCGTCACATCACAGCGCACCGGACGGTCAACGCCGTCGGCCGCCCTCTGGCGGTGCTCTGCTGTGGTCTGCTCTGTGCTCTGTGGTCCGCTGCGGCCCTCGGTCAGCCGCACCCTGCCCCCACATCGGCCCACTGCCAAAACGAGGCCGCAGGGGAAGGCGAGCAGCCGCCGCCTGCCCCTGCCCCCAGTGACGCAGCGGTGCCTGAAGAAGCGCAAGACGAAGGCGAAGAGGACGGGGTCATCATCATCGACGACAGCGATGACCTCCCCCTGCCAGAAGACAGCGGCCCGCAAGACCCAGAAGAAGCCCTCCGAGTGGCCAAAGAGGCCTACATCGAGAGCGACTATGACCGGGTCGTGGCGCTCTTGATGCCGCTGACCGACGCCCAGACGCTGGGGGCCTACGACACCGACTTCCAAAAGGACGTCTACCGGCTGCTGGGTCTGGCCCACCTGCTCAAGACCCCTTCAGACCGGGACGGCGCGCTGACATGGTTTGAGGCGCTGCTAGAGTTGGACAACGACTTTGCCTTCATCGAGGGGCTGGCCCCGCAGGAGGCCATCGACGCCCTTGAAGAGGCCCGCAAGCGCAGCGGCATCGAGCCCGATAACCCCGGTGGCAACCAGGGCTTCACCACCATCTACATCCAACGCGAGGTCGAGCAGCGCTATCTGGCCCTGGCCTTCATGCCCTTTGGCATCGGCCAGTTTCAAAACGGCGACAGCATCCGAGGGGGCATCTACGCCACCGTACAGGGGCTGGCGCTGGGGACCAACATCGCCAGCTTTGGCTTCATCGAGATCTTTTTGCGCGGCGAGGGCGGCCTCTTCACCCCCAAAGCCGCCGCCGACGCCCGCATCACCCAGCGCATCCAGTTCATCTCGCTGGGCATCTTCGCCGTGGCCTACATCGCCAGCGTCACCGACGCGCTGGTCTTCTACGAAAGTGAATCGGTCAACATCCGCCGCCTGACCGAGCCGCCCCCCGAGTTGACTTTTGGAGACCCCACCGGTGAGCCCCCCTCGGCCATCGACCGTGCGGCCTCCGGGGACGACACCACGGGGCCGCCGGGGCTTGACGCGCCCCCGGCCATGATGCTCTTTGAATGGGGTGGAAACTTTTGAAACCATCTGATCTGTCGCGCACAGCCGCTCATCCATCATAAAGGGGTCGTCGATGCCGAGCCTGTCCTTTCGCCAGCCTGGGAAAAATCGCCAACGCACCGTCTCGCTCTACAAGCGCATGACCAGCATCGGTCGCGGGGAGGAGAACGACGTCTCCATCAAGGATCCGGCCATGGGCGAGCACCATGCGATGATCCACTTTGACGGCCAGAGCTTCTACCTCCAGGCCGTCAACCGGCGCTGTGAGATCCGCGTCAACGGCAAAAAGACCCGCAAACAGGCGCTCTCTCACCGCGACGAAATCGTCATGGGCGAGACCACCATCAGCTTCCAGCTCTACGAAGAGCCTCGCCAGAGCCCATCATCGGGTGAAGACGAGAACCAGGACAGTCTGGCGGCGCTGCGGCGCCTGGTGGACTTTAGCCAGAAGCTGATGCGCAACAACGATATCCCGGCGCTCCTTGAGGCGCTCATGGATGAGATCATCTCGCAGACCGGGGCCGACAAAGGCATGCTGGTGCTGCTGGAGAGCGGTCAGTTGCAGGTCCGCGTGGCGCGAAACCTCAAGCGCGAGAACATCATCGACGCCGTCAGCCAGCTCTCGGACTCGATCATCAACAAGGTCGTCAAGACCAAAAAGCCGGTGATCGTCTCCGACGCGCTGCACGACCAGGAGTTCAACGCCTCCCAGTCGGTCGTCAACCTCAACCTCTGCAGCGTCATGTGCGTGCCGCTGATGGACCGGGGGTCGCTGCTGGGGCTCATCTACGTGGGCAACGACAACATCGTCAACCTCTTCACGCGCCAGCACCTGGAGATTTTGACGGTCTTCGCCGCCCAGGCCAGCCTCCTGATCGCCAACGCCATGATGATCAACGGGCTGGAGACCGACAACCGCCAGCTCAACGAGAAGATCGCCCGGCTGCGCTACGGCAGCATCATCGGCGCCTCGGCGGCCATGAAGGACATCTACCGCAAGATCGACAAGGTCGCCAACACCGACGTCAGCGTCCTCATCCAGGGCGAGACCGGCACCGGCAAGGAGCTCATCGCGCGCGAGCTGCACAACCGCTCCCACCGCTCCAAAGGCCCCTTCATCACCATCAACTGCGGCGCCATCCCCGAAAACCTGCTGGAGAGCGAACTCTTTGGCCACGTCCGGGGCGCCTTCACCGGCGCCACCAGCAACAAGCCCGGCAAGTTCCATCTGGCCGACAAAGGCACCATCTTTTTGGATGAGCTTGGCGAGATGCCGCTCAACCTCCAGGTCAAGCTCCTGCGCGTCTTGCAGGAGCGCACCGTGACCCGCGTGGGCGACACCCGCTCCGAGCACATCGACATCCGGGTCCTGGCCGCCACCAACCGCCTGCTGGACGAAGAGGTCCGCAACAACAACTTCCGCGAAGACCTCTTCTACCGCCTCAACGTCGTCACCCTGCACCTGCCGGGGCTTCGCGACCGCGGCGACGACGTCATCCTCATCTCCAACTACCTCCTGAGCCGCTACTGCGAGGAGTTCAGCACCGGGGACAAGACCTTCAGCAAGGACGCCACCGTGGCCATGAAGAAGTATGCCTGGCCCGGCAACATCCGACAGCTCGAAAACCGCATCAAGAAGGCCGTCATCCTCTCGGACAAGGTCGTCATCGAGGCCAACGACCTCGACCTTCAGCCCGAGGACCTCGAAGAGATCATGACGCTCTCGGAGGCCAAAGAGCGCTTCCAGCGCCGCTACATCAACGAGGTTCTGGCCCGCAACAACGGCAACCGGACCAAGACCGCGCGAGATCTGGGCGTGGACCCGCGCACCATCTTCCGCCACCTGGAGAAAGAGGCCGCCCGGGACGACACGTAGAGCGCCGCGCCCCCTGGAGCCACCAAAGACTTGTCTGCACCGCGACATCCAGATCATGGTTTTGGGACGGTGACACAGGTCAAAACGCCTTAAACCCCCTCAGGGCGGGAATCATCGTGGATGGCCCGCTCTTTGCTTTGTAAACGCAGTGGTGTTCACCGCGTCAGAACGCTGGCGCCGAGCACCCGTTGATGGCAAGCCTCAGCCACGCCTCAAGGCGTGTTTGAGGGCTGTGCAAGAAGAGAAGAGAGCCGGACGTGATGAAGCGCCTGGGCAGATGGACGCGGCCAGAGCGTGCGGGCAAAATCGCCGCACAGGCCGCGCTGGGGCTGATGCTCCTGACGCAGTGGGGGTGTCCCTTTGGGCCGCCCATCCCTGTGGAAGAGGCGCCGCCCAACTTCCCGCCTTTCATCAGCGAAGAGTTCATCACCCCCAGGGACAACCGGGTGACGATCTCGCGCAGCGGCCCTCAGGTGACCTTTGCGGTCAACCAGGTCTTCGACATCAACGAAAACGAGCGGCTGGAGCTGACCTGGCTGTCGCGGTTTGCCCCCGGAGGTTCGGGCGGCGTGCTCAGTGAGAACTTCTCAGGGCGCGACCCCAACAACCCCACCCTCCACCGGGGCATCTTTCACCGCTACACCGGCGCCTCCTACACCCTCGACCCGTGCGACACCCAGCTCTGGGGTGACCAGCAACACCACGTCCTGTCGGTCATTGTCTCCGACGGCGCGCTGATCATCGACGAGACCGGACAGCCGCAAGTGGCCGAGAACGCGTTTATGGACGTCCATTCGTGGACCATCGAGTTCGTCAACGAATGTCCAGAATTGTAAACATCCCCCTTTT